>JBKJMH010000196.1:0-4006 GCA_046596625.1 Vicinamibacterales bacterium
CGCCCGGCGCCAGTCGGCAGCCGCGGCCGTCTGTCCTTGACGATTGCGGGCAATCCGCTGGCTACGGACGTCGAAATCCGACGCGTCTTCGAGTCGCCCGATCGCTCGGGCTATCGCATCGGTGCCATGTTCCTCGCTATCACCCCCGCCCAGCGGGCCACGATCGAGCGCCTTGCGCGCTCGTGAGCAGGAGATCGCGTGAGTCCCGCCATCACCAGGCCGTCGGTCCAACTGATTGGCCGCAGCGCTGAAATGCAGGCGCTTCGCCAGGAGATCGAGCGGGTCGCGCGCTCCGACGCCAAGGTCCTGATCACTGGTGAAAGCGGCACGGGCAAGGAGATCGTGGCGAACCTGATCCACGCCCACTCGCCTCGCGCGTCGAACGTCTTCGCGCCGGTCAACTGCGCCGGCCTTCCAGAGACACTGCTCGAATCGGAACTCTTTGGCCACGTGCGCGGCAGCTTCACCGGTGCCTACCGCGACAAGCCCGGCAAGCTGGAATCGGCGCACAACGGCACGGTCTTCCTCGACGAGATGGGAGAGATGACGCTGCGCATGCAGGGCATGCTGCTGCGGTTCCTCGAGACTGGCGAACTCCAGAAAGTCGGCGCCGACGGCAGCGGCCGCATCGTCAGCGTGCGCGTCATCACCGCGACGAACCGGAACCTGCGCGACATGATTGCGCAGGGACTGTTCCGCGAGGATCTGTTCTATCGCCTGAACGTGATCCATATCGAGGTGCCGCCGCTTCGCGACCACAAGGAAGACATCCTGCCCCTCGCCGAGCACTTCATCGCGCGCTTCAAGGAAGCGAACGACTCGCCCATCACCGAGATGTCGGCGGCCGCGATGAAAGCCCTGGCCGACTACTCATGGCCGGGCAACGTGCGCGAACTCGAGAATGTCATCGAGCGGCTGGTAGTGACAGTGCAGCGCAGCACCGTGCTGCCAGAGGACCTGCCGAGCGAGGTGCGGTCGCACGACCCGGTGGCGCTTCGCCCGAAGCGGGAACGCCGCCGCACCATCGCCGACGACCTCTACAAGAAGCTCGTGGACGGGAAGGAATCGTTCTGGACGGCGGTCTACCCGCTCTTCATGGACCGCGAAATCACCCGGTCGAACGTGCGCGACGTCGTCCGGCGCGGGCTCGAAGAAGCCCGAGGCAACTACAAGATCGTGGCGCGCATCTTCAACATGGAGCCGCGCGACTACAAGCGCTTTTTGAATTTCCTCCGGAAGCACGACTGCCAGATTCCGTTCAAGGAATATCGCTGACGCCAGCGGGGGCGGGTGCTGCCGACCTCACGAAGGCACGAAGGACACGAAGCCGTGACCGGCGTGGCAAAACCCTTCTTGACCTTCGTGGTCTTCGTTCTTCGTGAAGCCGTCCGGAGTGTGTAGCCAGCGAACCCTCAGGTCGGCCCGGCGCTGAAGACGCCGGCCAGGCGAGCCCACGCCTGCAGCGGCCGATGCACCAGCACTTCGAGTGGCGCCAGGAACAGCAGCGCCCGCAGTTCGTCCCGCTCCGGCGAGCCCGGATGCGCGCCGCGCAGGAGCAGCGCCGCGGCACTCACGGCGGCCGTGCCGAAGGACAGCAGCAGCACCACGAGAATCGCCGACGTCCACGCGAACCAGCCGGCCGCGGCGCCGCCGACGGTGGCGAGCACCACCCACGCCTGCGCCACCGGGGTCACGAGTTCCGACTCGAGGAAATAGGCAAACGCGCGGAGCCCCACCGACTGCGTCGCTCCCGGTCCCCACGACGTGCTCATCTCCAGCACGGCATGTTGCCGGCGCTGGGCCGCAGCCCTGACATCCTTCGGCGACCTCGTGCCCGTCTGGCCGAACGCATCCTCGTTGCGGACGAACCGGCGGTCTTCACCGCCGACGCCGTGCTGCAACCGGAACATCATGTCGAGGTCGGGGTCGGCGACGTTGCGTGCGAAGCCGTTTGCCTGGAGCACGGCATCGCGCCGCCAGATCACGACGCCATCCTCCGGGCCGAGGCCGCGGCGCAGGTGCCCCCAGAAGAGACGCGTGAACATCAGCGAGCGAATCGACTGCAGGCGCTGGAACCGCGCACTGCGGTCGGCGGTCTTCCGGTCTGCGGGCATGCGTTCGAGGTGGCTGCCGACACCGACAATCGACACCGGGTCGCGCAGCGCCGGCGCCATGGCGCGCAGCAGGGCATCGCGGTCGAAGGTGACATGCGGCGGCACAACCGCCACGAAGCGATAGCGCGCCAGGTTCACGCCGCAGTTCAGCGCGTCGCTGCGGTGGTCGACGTCTTTCTCCACCACCATGAGCCGGGGGTCGCGCAGGCTGCGGAAGATGCGCCGGACGGGAGCGGTTTCGAGCGAGCGGCGATAGAAGAACTCGCGCGACTCGAGCTGCCACTCGGCAATCAGCGCGTCCATGCCGTCGCCCGCCGGTTCGACGATGGCGATGATCTCGAACTCGGGATAGGCGAGGTTCAGCAGCCCCTGCAGCGTCTGGCTGGCGCGCTCGCCCCTCCCGACCGGCACGACGACGCTGACCGGCATCGTGAGCGGTGATGTCGCAAGGGCGTCGTAGGCGTCGGATGCATCCTCGCGTCGGCCACCGGCACGCAGCGCGGCCACCACGCTCATCACGCTCACGCACCCGAGGTAGGCGAGCGCGATAGCCACCGACGTGGTCACGAGCGTCTGAATGGTAGACATGTCAGACCGCTCCCACATGTTCGAGTCCCATCGTGTCGAGCAGGCGACGCACGCGCGGCCCCACGACCGGACCGGCCCGTTCCACCAGAGACTCCGTGAAGCGCACGCCGCCCGCTGCGGCGATACGCTGCAGCATGGCTACCTTGCTGCTGGCCGGGTTGTCGGTGGCGGCCTCCAGCATGATCAGGCTGTCGAGGACGCCGAGGTTCTGCACCACTTCCGCGGCGCCGTTCCGCACGAACCGGTCGCGATGATCGAGGCACCGCACCAGCACCGGCCACACGTCGGCGCCCATCATCTCGAGCGACTCGCGAGCCGCGAGCCGCACCCACCAGTCGCCATCGCCGAGCAGCGCCGACACGCGGTCGGCCTGGTCGGCGCGACCGAGTTCGCCCAGGGCCCGCACGGCGTGGGCGCGGACGAAGGACGCCGGGTCGGTCAGCAGCTGAATGGCGCAGGCGGCGGCTTCGTCGTTGCCGACGCGGCCGAGCGTCTGGATGGCCGCCTTGCGCACGCCCGGGTCGGGGTCGGTGGTGAGCTCGGCGAGCATGTGTTCGATCGGTTCGTCGGGATAGCGGCCGAGCAACGTCGCCGACCACTGACGGACCACCGGGTTCGGGTGGTGCAGCAGGCCGGTCAGCTTCGAGCCGAGGTGTTGCGGCGACTGATCGATGTAGACCGCCACGCGCGACGCCGACAGCCGCGGCGACGCGAGTGCACCCACCAGCAGGTCTACCGCGTGAGGATCGAGCGAGCGTCCGAGCAGTGCCAGTCCCACGGCCGCCACGTCCGCATCGGCGTCGTCCACCGCACGCGCCAGAAGCGTGATGACGCCGGGATGGGAGAGGCGCGCCAGGATGCGCAGCGCCGTCATGCGCCGCCACTTGTCGCGGTCGGACACGTGCCCGGACGCGTCGGTGACCAGCACGTCGAGCGTCCAGCGTTCCGTGATGAGCGCGACGAGCGTGTCGAAGATGTGGACCGCGAGGTTGCGCTCTGCCGCGCCGTGCATGAGCAGTTCGCGGGTCGCGCCGGTCAGCAGCGGGCGCACGGCATCCACGCGCGCGGCCAGCGTCCCGTCGGCCATCGGCTCGAGGCGAGCCAGCGTCGAGGCGAGCGCGGCACGCGTCGCCTCGCGGCGGCGCTGCACCTGGAGGATGTACGCCGACAGCACCGCCCACGCGACCATCGCGAGGAGCAGACCGCCGAACAGGACCGAATCAAGCCACATCATTTTCAGACAAGTCCGCTTACGGTATCGGCCACGCCGTTGACCAGCATTAGCGCCGGTGGCCCCATCGCCG
>JBKJMH010000124.1:0-5843 GCA_046596625.1 Vicinamibacterales bacterium
TTCCCGCTGGCTGCCGCAGCCGGCACCGACAGCAAGGCGGCGACCACGGCTCCGGCGGGCGCCGCCTTGCTGTCGGTGCCGGCTGCGGCAGCCAGCGGGAACTGCGCCACACCCGGATTGGCGTTATTGAAGTACGGATCGGCATTCGGGGCCGGGGCCGGCTGCTGCGGCGGCGCCGCCTGCCCTGCCGGGTTCTGCGCCTGCAGGACACCGAGCGCTCCACCGGCCAATACGGCTACCACCCACGCACGCGACAGCAGTTGTTTCACGGTCCCTCCAGGGATATCGGCGATGGGTCCACAGAGCCGGACGACACGGCCGCCGCGCAGACTATGCACCGAAAGCCGCCGAAATCAAACGGCGGAACGGCGCGCGGGTCGACAGGGCACGGCCCGGGGCGATGCTGGTGTCTTGATATTGAAGAGGGAAGTGGGGTGGATAACGGGGATTGAACCCGCAACCTCCGGTGCCACAGACCGGCGCTCTAACCATTGAGCTATATCCACCGTGCGGGGACCAACGATGGTAACACGGCTCGACCGGAGATGGGCGTCGTCTTACGGGGTCTGGTCGCCCTCGACCGGCGTGGGATCCTCGGGGTCGGGATCGTCCGTTGTGAGATCGACAAGTTCACCGTCGAGCACACGCGCACGCGTGAGATAGCTGTGGCTGGCGCGGTCGCCCTTTGCGTCGTACATCAACATGTCGGCGCGCTGAATGAGCTGGGCGGCGAGCCGGCGCGCCACGAACCGACGTTCTGCCACGCGTCCGAGACGCAGGCAGACGACACCAACGTCAACGCGAACGGGCTGTACCGCCAGACGCACGTCCTCGGTTGTCCAGGCGTAGCGTTCCACTGCTTCGCGGAAGCGTTCGGCGACGGCGTACGCCTGGTGATACTCCGCAAGGTCCGGAATGAGGAAGCAGAACTCGTCGCCACCGAGACGCGCGTGCAGTTCCTTCGGTTCAGCCCCGGGCCGCTCCTGTGCCAGCAGGTCGTCGGAGCGCACCTGCTCGCGCAGCAGGTTTGCCACACGCTCGATGATGCGGTCGCCGACAGCATGACCGAGGGCATCGTTGTACCACTTGAAGCCGGTGATATCGACCAGCCCGATCGCACACCAGCGGCCCCGCTGCTCGAGCGCGAGGAACGATTCCAGCTGTTCGGTAAAGCGCCGGAAGTTCATCAGGCGCGTCTTGGGATCGCGGTTCGACTTGTCCGTGAGGTCGGCAACCAGTTGCTCGAAGTAGCGGGAGATGCTGTGGACCGTGGCGTCCTTTGCCTGGAGTTCGTGGGTCACGTGCGACATCTTGTCGGCGAATCCGGACGACAACGCCTGGATGGCTTCCTGTTTCGATTCCTGCCACAGCCGTTCGTGACGGGTAAACACCGCATCGACCGCGCTCACGAGCGACTGCTCCGCGTCGGCACTCAGCCGCAGGTGTTCATGCACCCATATTTGTAATTCCGAGCGGGTTTGCGGGAGGGGGCGTGGGTCGATGGCTTTAACAGACCGCATGTCAGGTGCCCGGTCCTCTTCAAAGCCCGTGCCCGGACTCGGAGGGACGGACGATGTGTATACGGTTGAGCGCCTGTCCCTCGGCATGCGCGACACAATCATGCCCTCGCCGCCGTCGCGGCACTAGGCGTCAGTTTTCGGTACGGACAAATGAGAGAGCAGGCCGACTGGTCATTTGTTTTAGAATGTCTCGCCTCACCATTCAGACCGGTTGTCGAGGACAAGGAGCTCTTCATGAAGCGTAATACTTGGCGCTGGGCCGCAGGGCTCAGCCCAGTGGCTCTGCTGGTGCTGTGGGCCACGGTGCCCACCATCGGACAGGGACAGTCAACGGCCCCGGCGACCCGCGCGCAGGCGCCCGCCACGGCTCGGCCCGCAGCAGCCCGGCCCGCTGCGGCGGCCACGCCGGCGCACGTGTTCGGCACACAGAACGGCGAGTGGCAGACCTACGGCGGCGACCTCTCGAGCACGCGATACTCTCCGCTCGACCAGATCAACGCCGGCAACTTCAACAAGCTGGAAGTCGCCTTCCGCTTCAAGACCGAGATGCTCGGTCCGCGCGCCGAGTTTCAGCTGCAGACGACGCCGCTGATGGTGAAGGGGGTGCTCTACTTCACCGCCGGCACGCGTCGCGCAGTGGTCGCGGTCGACGGCAAGAGCGGGGAACTGTTGTGGATGCACAGCCTGAACGAAGGCGAACGTGGGGCAGCCGCGCCGCGCCAGCTCTCGGGCCGCGGCCTCTCGTACTGGACCGACGGCAAGGACGAGCGCATCATCTACGTCACTCCGGGCTACCAGATGATGGCGCTGAACGCCAAGACCGGCGCGCCGGTCAGCACCTTCGGCACCAACGGTCTGGTCGATCTCAAGCAGAACGATGACCAGCCGATGGACCTGGTCACCGGCGAAATCGGTCTGCACGCCGCACCGGTCATCGTCAACGACGTCATCGTCGTCGGCGCCGCGCACCTGGCCGGCAGCGTGCCGAAGAGCAAGGCGAACCAGAAGGGCTACGTCCGCGGCTTCGATGCCCGCACCGGCCGTCGCCTGTGGATCTTCCACACCATCCCGCGTCCCGGCGAGTTCGGCAACGACACGTGGCTGAACGACTCGTGGTCGTACACCGGCAACACCGGCGTGTGGGCGCAGATGAGCGCCGACCCGGAACTCGGTCTGGTCTACATGCCAGTCGAGTTGCCCACCGGCGACTACTACGGCGGTCACCGCCCGGGTAACTCTCTCTTCGCCGAGAGCGTGGTTGCCCTCGACGTCAAGACCGGCAAGCGCAAGTGGCACTACCAGCTCACGCACCACGGCATCTGGGACCACGACATTCCGTGCGCCCCGATCCTGGCGAACATCACCGTCAACGGAAAGCAGGTCAAGGCGCTGGCGCAGCCGACGAAGCAGGGCTGGGTCTACGTGTTCGACCGCGTCACCGGCGAGCCGGTATGGCCGATCGAGGAGCGTGCGGTCGAGAAGGGCACCGTGCCCGGCGAGTGGTACTCCCCGACACAGCCGTTTGTCAGCAAGCCGCCGGCGTTCGAGCGCCAGGGCTTCTCCGAAGCCGACCTGCTCGACTTCACGCCGGAACTGAACGCGGAAGCGAAGCGGATTGCCTCGAACTACGTCATGGGGCCGATCTTCACGCCGCCGCCGGTCAGCACCTGGCCCAAGCCGCTCGGCCTGCTGCTCTCGCCGGTCGTCACCGGCGGTGCCAACTGGCAGGGTGGTTCGCTCGACCCTGAGACGAACACCCTCTACATCTTCTCGAACTCAGGCGTCCAGTCGCTCGGCCTCGTGAAGCCCGAAAACGGCCGGTCCGACATGGACTACGTCATGGGCGCAGCGCGCGATCCGAACGCCGCGGCTGCCCGCCCGGCGGGCGGCGGTGGCGGTGAAGGCGGCGGCGGCCTCACGGTGCAGGGCCTTCCGCTGTCCAAGCCGCCCTACGGCACGATTACCGCGCTGAACCTGAACGAAGGCACGAAGGTGTGGCAGGTTGCGCACGGGGAAACACCGGACAACATCAAGAACCACCCGGCGTTGAAGGGACTCACCATTCCGCGCACCGGCCGTCAGGGCCGCATCGGCGTCCTCACCACCAAGACCCTGGTCATCGCGGGTGAAGGCGGCTTTGCGACGCAGGCCAACGGTCAGCGCGGCGCGCTGCTGCGCGCCTACGACAAGGCTACCGGCAAGGACGCCGGCGCGGTGTTCATGCCGGCACCGCAGACCGGCTCGCCGATGACCTACATGCTGGACGGCAAGCAGTACATCACGGTGTCGATCGCCGGTCCGGGCGCTCCGGGCGAACTGATCGTCTACCGCCTCGGCAACTAGACGCCCGACGCACGATACGACCAACGGGGCGGCTCATGGAAACATGGGTCGCCCCGTTTTTTTGTCGCGTCCTGCTCTCAGCGGAGCGCGGTAGCGTTCTTGAAGGTGACGACGAGGACGTCGCGATGGGCGGGCTGGGCCGCGTCGAGCAACTGCACCGGCGTCACGCCGTGCGCCACGCGCTGGTCGTCGACGATGGCGGCGTCGAACGGTGCGGTCAGTGTGAACGTCCCGAGCACCGTGCCGCCGTCGCCATGGATCGTCGTCACGCCGCTGGCGATGTTGCGGCGATCGATGAGCAGCACCAGCACGTAGTCGACGCCGTCCCTGTGCAGCCCCTCTGGCGTCGGCCGTCCCACTTCCGCGGCCCGTGCTTCGATGCGGAACTGATGCGCCTCCACGTGCCACTCGGCCACGTCTGGCGCCAGCGCGCCGAACGTCGCGCGGCAGCACTCCAGAATCGTGGTGAGCGTTGCGCCCGCGCCAATGCCAGCTTCCACCGGTTCGAACCAGCGCTCGATGCCACCGTGCAGCGGGTTGTAATCGAGGCTCTGGTAGTGCGCCTGGTGCGGCTTCCGCGTCACCGCGCCGTGCCGTGGCGCCGCGAACGTGGCGTGACGCCGCCGGCGATAGCGGCCGCCGTCGGCCATGTAGGTGTCGAGTTCGAGGCGATTCCAGCTGAAGGCAAACGCGTCCCAGTCACCGAGCGAGCCGAACGGCCCCAGGATGTCCTGCATGGCGGCGCCTTCGACGAAGGCAAAGCCGCCATCGCCGACAGCGGTCCGAATGGCATCCAGGGTCGAGCTGGTCTGGGAAGGCATGAAGCGATCTTAGCGCGCTTACAGCAGCAGGGTTTCGACGCGGTGGGCGTGCACCATGCCCTCGCACGGCGACCACGCGAAGATGGTGAAGCGGCCGTCCTGCGACGCGACCATGGCCACCGCGTCGTGCTGATCGTGGACGAACTGCGCGGCCGACAGGTGGCGCGTGCCGCCGAGTCGCGAGGGATGCACGATGTCGGCTTCGCCGTCCTCGATCGGTTCGGTCACCGACGTCTGCTCGACCAGCGGTGAACCGTCGCGCCTCGCGATCTTCGCGCCGAAGACGAGCAGCTCGTAGCGGTCCGTGATGATGGCGGCGCCGTCGACGGCGGTCAGGCCGGCCACGGCGCGTACGGTGTCGGCCATTTCGTCCTGCCACGCGCGGTCGCTGCGCTCATTGGAAGCACGATCGACCAGCTTGGCGAGTCCGGTGAACGCGGGGCTGACACCGTAGGTCATCGGTTGCACGATCGAGTCGCGCCAGCTGTCCGACCCCGACGGCACTATCAGCATCATGCCGCCGCGCCCGTGCGCCCGCATCGACACCGCCAGTTCCACCATCACCGTGAGGTGCGTATTCCAGTTGGCCGGCGAGTCGAAGCCGAGCAGCGACGATACCAGCACCGGACAATCGGGAAGGGCCCGGGCGCGATCGTCGATCATCTTGATGCGCTCCGCCTCGAGCACGGCCACGTTCACGTACTTGCCGATATCGCCGCGGTGATGCTTGATGACGAGCAAGCCTGGCGCAGCCACCTCGAGCACCATGCAGTACGACGGAATGGACCTGGCGGTGCCCCAGACGCGCAGCACGCCGTCTTCCCGCCACACACCGAGATGGATGCCCCGGCGTTCGACCGCGGGGGCGACCTTTACCAGGCTGACCGGGGTCAGCGGCAGCGGCGTGGCGAAGCGCATCGGCTGCTCGGCGGCGTCCGGCGGCAGCAGCGCCAGCGAGATGCGTGGCAGGTAGTTCTCTTCGCGCCGCAGGCTGGCCCAGAACGCCGCGTCGACGACGGCCTCGACGTCGGCGACGGCGGGTGCGGCCGGCATGGCCGGGTACGAGGCGGCGGTGGCTGTCGGCAGGAAGCGCTCGAAGTGCGCCCTGATCTTCGGCGCGACCTCGCGTGCGGACGGATAGCGTGGTTCGCTCATCACC
>JBKJMH010000167.1:0-5724 GCA_046596625.1 Vicinamibacterales bacterium
CGCCTTGATGTCTTCGAGCAGCGGCACCATCCGCTGCAGGCGCGTCAGCGACTCGGTCATCTTCTCGCGATAGGCGCGCAGTTCGGGCGCGCGCAGCGCCCAGCTATCGCGCTCGAGCCGCAGGCGACGCGCGTCATCGAGTTGTGCCTCGACAGCCGCGGTCATCGACGCCACGGCGTCCGGACGGAGCCCGCCGAGCCGCTCGTCGTTCGCCCGGATGCTCGCGAAGACGCGCTGCACCCCGCGCACATCGGCGGCGGCGGCGCGCCGCGTGGCGAGCCGCAGCATGCGGGCAGCGAGGGCCTGGTACTGCCGGTTGGTCTGCACGTCGCGGTCGATCCGGGCCATGACGGCGGCCCGCGTGGACGCCGCCCATTCGGCCGGCAGGTTCGACGCTTCCGCGTCAATCGCACTCGCGGCCATCGTCAGCAGCGACAGGCGCTCCGCGGGAGACGACGTGAGCTGCGCCGCGCGCAGCGTCTGCTCGATCGTCTCCTTCGCACCGGGATCCGGAAGAATGGGTTCCGAAGGCGGCGGCGCCGTCGCCGCGGCCACGAAGGTGAGGTCGAATGTGCTGGCGCCCGACGCGGCCTTCAGTTCGGCGATGGCTTCGTCGAGGGTGCCCAGCATCTGCTGGATCTCGTCGCGCTTGAAGTTGTAGTGCGCGGATGGCCAGTCGGCCAATCGCTTGCGCGCCTGTTCGACGATGGCGAGTCGACGAGCCCGGTCATCGGTCTGACCGACGTCGTTCAACACCTGCGCGATGTCGGTCGTCAGCAGGTCGTAGTCGGCCTGCGCTCGCATGGACAGGTAGCGCGTGGCGCGGACGCTCTCGGCGTAGCTGACCGTTCGCGGCCAGTCGACGCGGTCGGACGGAATGTTGATCAGTTGAAGCTGGGGGGCCGCAGCAGACGTTGAGGTCGGCATCGAGAAGACGACCTGGTCGTCCAGCCTCGCCAGCTCGCCGTAGCTCACGAGGGACGTGCCGTCCGTGAGGAAGATGCGAAACAGCGGCACAGAGTCGGCACCCGTGGCGACGTCTGGCCCCGCAGCCTGAGCGCCGCCCGCGCCGATCGACGCACGGCAGACAGTGAACAGGCACACGATCAAGATGCCTGCCGCCCGGTGCCACTTCATGCCTGTCCAGCGTACGGCGCCGACTCACGAGCGTCAAGCTGTGGAAAACCTGTGGATGTACCGTGCATAACCTGTTGAACCGCGGTGGACGGAAAAAGATTTCCGCGTAATTCACCCACGTAACAGCGCAGCCGTGGCCTGTGGACGCGCGTTTCGTACGGCGCTTCGCTTGTTTGGCTGTAACAGCGGCGTGACAATCATCCTCGTTCCCAGCAGACAACTCGCGTCGGTCCATAACACTGTGCATACGGCTGTTCATCGCTTTGAAGAAACCATCGGTGGCCGCACCTACCAGATCGAGGTGGTGCCCATCGACTCCCAACGTTGGCGTGCCTACATCGTCCGCGTCCCGGGGGTTCCAACTGCGTTGATGCCGTTTTATGGACCGACGCCAGACCAGGCATGCGGCAGCCTGTGCGATTGGCTCATGCGCGCCCATGCACGGGCTGCGCTCGGTGCCAAGCCCGCCGCCCGCGCGTAGATCATCGCAATCTGCCCCGACACACAACCTAAGCACTGCCGTAAGATCGGGGCAGCTCATGCCCTTCGGTTTCCGGACAATGCGCCTCATCGGTGCCGCGCTCGCGCTGGCGGCGTTGGCGCTGCTACCTCCAACCCGCCCCAGCGAGGCGCAATCACCTGGCGCCCAGCAGGGCGGCGCGTCCGCGCGGTCCACCGCGCCCGCGGCGTCTGGTGTGCCGCAGCCCGACTTCGCGCGCATGCTGCGCGACCAGGCCGACACCGACCGTGCCTGGCGGATCGCCAGCGACGGGACGATGCGGATGGAGAAGATCACCTACCGCAGTTCGAAAGGCGACCTCGAGATTCCGGCGTTCGTCTTCCAGCCGCTCACGCTCAAGGGGCCGCAGCGACATCCGGCGCTGGTCTGGGTGCACGAAGACATCCGCGGGCACCTCTACGAACACCATATCCCCTTCATCCGCGAGGCGGTCGCACGCGGCTACGTGGTGATTGCCCCGGAATATCGCGGCAGCATCGGCTACGGACGCGTGTTCTACGACGCCATCGATTACGGCGGAGCGGAAGTGGATGATGTGGTCACCGCGGCGTCGGTGCTGAAAAGCCAGTACCCCGCCGTCGACCCAGGCAATATCGGCATCGTGGGCTGGAGCCACGGCGGCATGATTGCGCTGCTGGCCATCTTCAGGAACCCGCTCGCGTTCAAGTCGGCGGCGGCGCTGGTGCCGGTGACAAACCTGTTCCATCGGCTCGCGCGCAAGGGGATCGAGCAGCAGCGGCGCGCCATCGATCCGCAGAACCGCTTCGGCGGCTCCCCCTCCGAGCGTCCCGAGGTTTACCGCTACCGCTCGCCGCTCTTCCACGTGGATGAGCTCCGGATTCCGCTGCTGGTGCATGTGGCGGACAACGACGAGGACGTGAACATCGACGAGGCGATGCAGTTGGTGGACGCGCTTCGCGCGCGACAGCCCGACCTGGCCGATGCCAAGATCTACAAGAATCCGGCCGGGGGGCACCTCTTCGACCGTCGGTGGTATCCGGCAACGGGCCAGTCCGAAGGTACGCCCGAGCAGCGCGATTCGTGGTCGCGCCTCTGGTTGTTCTTCGGGCGCACGCTGCAGCCAGGCGTGCCCATGCGCTGAACCGGCACCTCAGCCGGGGGTGGCGCCGCGCCGCACGCCGCCACAACACGCCACAAGCCGGTCGTTGCCACACCTGCGAGCGGGCGTCTACAATTCCCGGAACGCGCATGTTTTCCGCGCGCGATCCCCGACGACACCGGTGCCCATGCCTTTCGGGCCGCAACATATCTGCAGGAGTTCAGGATGCCCACGAAGAAGTCGACGTTCTCCGACACCGGTGTGACGACGCGCCGCAGATTCCTCGAGCAGCTCGGGCTGGTCGGCGGAACGTCGCTCGTCATGACCGCGATGAACTCGTGGGACCTGATGGCTGGCCAGGCTCAGGGACGGCCCGAGCTCACGGGCAAGCCCGCGCAAAACAAGGTGATCGTCCTCGGTGCCGGCGTCTCGGGCCTGGTCACCGCTTACGAACTCGGCAAGCTCGGATACGACGTTCGCGTCATCGAAGCGCGCGAGCGCGTGGGCGGCTTGAACTGGACCGTGCGCCAGGGCACTGAGCATCAGGAAATCGGCGCCACCGAGAAGCAGGTCTGCGCGTTCGACGAAGGCATGTATGTGAATGTCGGCCCGTGGCGCATTCCCTACACACACACCGGCGTGCTGAACTACTGCCGCGAGGTCGGCGTGCCGGTGGAGATCTTCGTCAACGAGGCGGAGAACTCCTACTTCTTCTACGAAGGGGCGCAGTACGGCTCGTTCTCGGGGAAGCGGCTGCGCCTGCGTGAGGTGAAGGGCGACATGCTCGGTCACGTCAACGAGCTGCTGGTGAAGGCGATCGATCAGGACAAGCTCGATCAGCCGATGTTGGCCGAGGACAAGGACCGCTTCGTGAAGTTCCTCATCAGCGAGGGCTATCTCGATGCGACGAGCAAGACCTACAAGGCGATCGGCGAGAATGGCCGCCAGGCCTACGACACGAACCAGCTGTTGAAGGCCGGCATCGGCAACCGCTTCCGCTCGGTGCCGCTCACCGACGGCACACAGGCCGCCCCGATCTTCCAGCCGATTGGCGGCATGGACCAGTTCCCGAAGGGGCTGGCGCGCGCCATCGGCGCCCAGAAGATCTCGCTCGGCACGGAAGTCCTGTCGGTTCGTCACGACACCACCGGTGTGAAGGTGGCGGTGATGGACACCAGGAGCGGCAAGAAGAGCGAGCTCGCGGCCGACTTCGTCGCTGTCTGCCTGCCGCTCGCCATCATCGCGAAGCTGGACATCAGCTTCTCGCCAGAGATGATGACGGCCGTGAAGAGCGTGCCGAACAGCAACAGCGCGAAGATGGGGCTGCAGATGAAGCGCCGCTGGTGGGAAGAGGACGACCAGATCTTCGGCGGTCACCTCTACTCGAACCTGCCGCTCGGCGAGTTCTCGTACCCCTCGACCGGCTACTTCTCGAAGAAGGGAATCATCCTCGGCCTCTACGCCAACGGCCCGGTCGGCACGCTGCTCGACCAGACGCCGGCCCAGCGCGTCGAGCACGTCGTGTCGAACGCCTCGAAGGTGCATCCGCAGATGCGCGCCGAACTCGAGAGCGCCTTCGGCGTGTGGTGGAAGAAGGTGAAGTACAGCGAGGGCGGCTACGCCACGGGCGCCGCGCACGCACGCCACGATCAGCTGTCGACCATGGAAGACCGCCTGGTGATCGGCTCCGCCGCTGTCTGCCCCTACTCCGAACCGGACTGGCAGGAAGGCGCCGTCGCGGCCGGCTGGCAGACGGTGAAGACGATTCACCAGCGCGCGATGAAAACGTAGACGCAGACATCGGGACCGTAGAATCGCACCATGCGATATGCAGCCATCACCGGCTGGGGGGAGGGGCTTCCCCCGGCGGTGCTCACCAACGACGACCTCTCCACCTTCCTTGACACCTCCGACGAGTGGATCACCAGCCGCACCGGCATGAAGGAGCGGCGCATCTCGCATGTCACGGCGGTGGAGATGGCGACGATCGCCTGCCGGCGCGCGCTGGCCTGTGCTGGCGTCGAAGTCGCCGACGTCGACCTCATCGTCTATGGCGGCTGTTCGAACGAGGAAGTGGTGCCCAATAGCGCCTCGGGCGTGCAGGTGGCGCTGGGCGCCAGCCGTGCCGCAGCGATGGACCTCAACACGGCCTGCACCAGCTTCATCTATGGTCTCTCCACCGCCACCGCCCTCATCCAGAACGGCACCGTCCGCAACGCGCTGGTGATTGGCGTGGAACTGATCTCCAGGTACATCGACTGGGGCAACCGCAACGTGGCGGTGCTCTTCGGCGACGGGGCCGCTGCCGTGTTCGTCCAGGCGACGGACTCGGAGGAAGGTGTGATCGGCTCCGTCCTCGGTTGCGACGCCGAGGCGCGGCAGGTGCTGCGGGTGCGCGGTGTCGGCTGCGGCTACGCCGGCCTGGGCATCACCTTCGGCGACACGATGTGGGACTTCGACGGTCAGGCCATCTTCAAGCGCGCGGTCAAAGGGATGAGCGACGCCTGCGGACGAGTGATGGCGCAGGCAGGCGTGAGCGGCGATCAGGTGGACCTGGTAATTCCGCACCAGGCCAACCTGCGCATCATCGAGTCGGTCGCCAGGCACGCCGACGTACCAATGGACCGGGTGATGGTGACGGTGCAGAAGTACGGCAACATGAGCGCCGCTACCGTGCCGGTCAGCCTGGTCGAAGCGTTGAAGGACGGGCGCGTGAAGCCAGGCTCGCTGCTGCTCATGCCGGGCTTCGGCGGCGGACTCACGTTCGGCGCGCTGCTGGTTCGCTGGGGCAGCCGGGTCACTCCGCTCGGTGCATCGACCGCGGCTTTCCCGCCGCTGCAACACACGGCGCTCGAGATGGTGAATGCCGTGCGCGCCACCCAGGATCCGAACGGGCGCTCGGCGGCCGGCCTGATGGCGCCGCAGTTCGCCGAGGCGCGGCTCGCCGCAGAATCGACCTAGCGACACTACACGGCCGACCTGAAGGTCGGCAGCTACATTCCGAACG
>JBKJMH010000275.1:0-17400 GCA_046596625.1 Vicinamibacterales bacterium
ATGCAACACGATGAGCACGAACGTCGTGACGAGGCTCGTCCGCGTGGACGACTGCGCGGCTTTCTGGGCGTAGGGATTGGAGATCGCTATCATTGGCCACCGTGACGCCAGCACACACACGCCTCTCGTTCTTGTCGTTGCTCATCCTGGCAGTGCTCGCACTGCTCGCGCCAGCGCCGTCAGCACAGCGCGACACCCGCTCCGCGGTGCTTGCAGACGATGCGGACTTCGCGGCGTTCGTGAAGACCGCGACGACGCGGCCGGAGTTCTCCTCGCCGCTCGTCGATCACCTGCCCCGCAAGGCCGGCGTGCCGACACCGAAGGATGTACTCGGCTACCAGGTCGGCTCCGAGAAGAAGCTGACCTACTGGGCGGACCAGCAGAAGTGGTATCGCGCACTCGAACAGGCGCTACCGGGCCGTGTGAAGACCAGCGTGATCGGCAGGACCGAGGAAGGCCGCGAGATCATGGTGGTCTACATCACCTCGGACGCGAACCTCAAAGCCCTCGATCAGAATCGCGCGAACATGCGGCGAATCGCGGACCCGCGCGGCCTGAGCGCCGACGAGGCGAAGGCGCTGATCGCCAGCACCAAACCGCAATACCACCTCAGTGCCGGGCTGCACAGCGGCGAGACCAACACCTCCGAGATGTTGATGGAGCTGTCGTATCGCCTGGCCGCGAGCGACGAGCCGTACATCCGCCAGATTCGCGACAACGTGATCGTGTCGATGGTGCCGACAACCGACATCGACGGCCGCGACCGCTACGTGGACTGGTACAACGCCTACAAGATCAACGAAGGCTACGACGGCGGTGAAAACTTCGGAGAGCCGCCGTACTGGGGCAAGTACGTCTTCCACGACAATAACCGCGACATCAATTACGGCGTGGACACGCTGCGGACTTACCTGACCTGGTACCTCGAGTGGGTGCCGCCCATCTGGCACGACCTGCACGAGGCCCAGACGCTCCTCTATACCTACAGCGGCGGCGCTCCCCAGAATGCGAACTGGGATCCGATCCTTTACAGCGACCTGATGTTCTTCGCCAACTACGAGGTCAGCAAGCTCACGGGCTACGGCATGCCCGGCGTGTGGCACTTCGGCTTCATGGACGCCTGGTCGCCAGGCTACCTGGCCATCGCCGCGCAGAACCACAACGGCATGCTGCGGATGTACGAGATCTTCAACCAGCAGGGCGCCAACACGAAGAAGGCGCGGTTCTCCGGCGCGCCCACGACGCGCCAGTGGTACCGCCCCAATCCAGTCGCCGCCGGCGAGGTGGACTGGTCGATTCGAAACTCCATCAACTACTCGGAGTCGGCCGTCCTCACCGCGCTGGAACTGACCTCGAAGGTTCCGTCGATGGTGGTGGAGAACTACTACCGGAAGTCGATCAACGCCGTGAACAAGGGAGCAGACCATGCGCCCTACGCGTTCGTGATTCCGGCGGGGCAGGGGGACCAGACGAAGGTCGATCGCGTGGCCAACCTCCTTCGTCTGCAGGGCATCGAGGTGCGCCGTTCGACGTCGGAGATCGCCGTGAAGGAAGGGACGTTTGTCGCCGGCTCCTACATCGTGAAGCTGAACCAGCCGTACGGTCCGCTCGCCAAGACACTGCTCGAGAAGCAGGTCTACCCCGATGCGGCGCTCAACACCTACGACGACAGCGCGTGGACGATGGGGCTCGCGAACCAGGTGGATGTCAGGACGATCGAGGACAAGAGCATTCTCGACGCCGGCGCTGAACTGCTGACGCGGGACGCCGCCACGCCGGGCGTGGTTGCGGGCGCATCCGGCGCGTCCGGCGTGCTGGTCGTCAGGGACAACGGCGCGCTCAATCTCGTCACGCTGCGCTATCGGCTGTCCGGCACGGACATCAAGGGCGCGCGAGAGCCGTTCACCATCGACGACGAGACCTACCCGGCAGGGTCGTTGATCATGGCCTCGTCCGAACGCGCAATCTCCGAGATCGGCAGGCTCGGCCTAATGGCCGCGGCAACGCCCGTCGCTCCCGAGGTCAAGACCGCGGACCTCGATCTGCCGCGCCTGGCCGTGTTCACGACCTGGTCGAACACCGAGAAGGTCGGCTGGGTGCGGCTGGCGTTCGATCGTTTCGAGATTCCATTCGATCTGATCCACAAGGACCACGTGAAGCAGGGAAACCTGCGCGCGAAGTACGACGTCATCGTCATGCCGCACCAGGGGAACAGTGGCAAGAGCATCGTCTACGAGTTGCCGAAGCTGTCCAGGCCGCTGCCATACAGGAAAAGCGAGCAGTACAAGAGCTTTGGCTTCTACACCGAGACCGACGATGTCCGCGGCGGGATGGGACTCGAGGGCGCCGCCGAGCTTCAGCGTTTCGTGGACGAGGGCGGCGTGCTGATCACGCTTGGGATCGCGAGCAGTTTCCCAGCCGAATTTGGTCTGGCGAAAGGCGTGGACACGCAGCCTTCACAGCCGGGATTCTACGCGCCCGGCCCTTACGTCCAGAGCGAGGTGATGATCCCGTCGCATCCCGTGATGTTCGGCTACGACCAGAAGATGATTCCGGTGCGGTATGCCGGCGGTCCGTTGCTTCAGGCCGGTCCGCCGTCCGACGCGCAGGGCCCTCCAAACTCATCCCCGTACAAGCCTCAGGTGGTCGCCAGGTTCACCGGCGGCGACGCGTCGGTGCTGAGCGGCGTGATGCGGGGGGCGGATCAGATTCGCAACCGGCCGATGATCGTCGATGTGTCGTCGGGCACGGGTCACGTGCTGCTGTTCGCGAACAACCCGATTTATCGGTGGCAGACCTTCGGCGAGTACCAGATGGTCTTCAACGCGCTGATGTACTGGAACGACCTGCCGGAGGCACCGTAGGGTCGGGTCTTCAGACCTCGGGCCGCGCCGGCTGCAGCTCTATAAGACTCGGGTGAAGCCTCAGGGCGAGCTGAAAGCGCAAATGATGTCATCAATGCAAAGCTCGACGCGGCTCTCGAAACCGGTCGAACGAGTGAGGGGGATAGGAACTACTAGCGGGGCGGCGGCGACAGAAGGCCCGTTCTCAGATCCGGGCAACCGCCCGAGCCGCCTCCCCAGTGCGGACGAACGCGTGTTCGCGCGCGGTGGGCTCGGGGCGCCGGCGTCGACGCGGCTCCGCTCGCGTCAAGGCCGGCCGAAGGACAGACCTCCGGCCGGCCCGAAATCCCCCTAACCTCAACCCCGCAACCTCCACCCTCCGGTTAGTGCACCCCCCGCGAGGTCGTCAGCGTCGCGGGGTCCGCACCGAGTCGGCGGATTGCCTTCTCCCACATCTGGTCGGCGGGCGTGTTGAACACGAGCTCGGGATCCACATCGCTCAGCAGCCACGACGACTCGGTCAGTTCCTGTTCGAGCTGGCCAGCACCCCATCCCGAGTAGCCCACCACCAGGCGCGCGTTCTGCGGCGGCGCGGGTCCGAGGAGGCGACGCAGCAGCTCGGGCGACGTCGAGAGGTACACGCCGTCGGCGATGAGTGCCGCGCCCGACACCTCGGCATGCTCGGGGCCGCCGCCGACGAGCATCCAGCTGCGCTGCGGCTCGACGGGCCCGCCGATCCAGATGTCGAGTTCGCGATTGGTGGAGACCGGTGGGTCGAGATGCACCATCACCGTGCCGGTTGTAACGAGCGGTCGATTGAGCACCAGGCCGAAGGCGCCTTCTTCGCTGTGCTTGCACAGCAGCACGACGGTGCGGGAGAAGTTCGGATCGAGCAACTGTGGCATCGACAGCAGCAGTGCGGGAGCAAGGGAACTCACCATCTCAGTATCCAACCAAGCCCGTCCCGTCGCAAACTCGACGGAGCCTGCCCTGGTCAGCCGGTCGGACCGCGACCGGTCGACGCATGCACCGCTGCCTGCCGGAAGTTTCTGCGGAGGCCGGCCTTTCTCGCGCGCGTCATGGCGCTGTCCACCAGCGCCGCCCTCAACTCCGCGTCGGAGAGGTGCGCCAGATCATGCGCCGACGGCCGGTCCCAGACCGCCCGTGGCAACCACGCCCGGTCGTTCGAACGTGGCGAGACGGCGTTGAACGGACAGACCTCCTGGCACACATCGCACCCGTACACATGCGTGCCGACGCCAGCTGCGAGGTCGGCCGGGACCTCGGCCTGCTGCTCGATGGTGAGATACGAGACGCACCGTCGCGCATCGAGCACACCCGGCGCCACCAGCGCCTGTGTCGGACACGCCTCGAGGCACAGCGTGCAGGTGCCGCACTGATCGAGCGACGGGCTGTCGAACGGCAGCGGCAGGCTGCAGATGATTTCTGACAGGAAGATGAACGACCCCAGCTCCGGGTTGATTACGCAGCAGTTCTTACCGATCCAGCCGATGCCGGCGTGCTGGGCGAACACCCGCTCCTGCACCGGCCCGGTGTCCACGTAGGGCGCGGCCTCGAACGGCGCAGGATGCACCTGGTGCATCCAACCCACCAGCGCGTCCATCCGGCGCATCAGCACGCGATGGTAGTCGTCGCCCCAGGCGTAACGCGCCACATGCGCCCGCGACGGGTCCGCTTCTTCGATCGAGTATGGCCGCTCGGTGTTGTAGAGCGTCGCCAGCACGATGACGCTGCGAGCCGACGGCAGGGCGCCGGACGCATCGGCACGCAGGCCGGCCGACGTCGCGAGGAAGGACATTTCACCAGCGTAGCCATGGGCGAGCCACTCCCGGAAAAATGCGAGTTCGGGAAGTCCGGTTGGAGGAGCGATGCCGCAGGCATCGAAGCCAAGTTCGAGCGCCTGGGCCTTGAGTGCAGAGGAGAGTTCGAGCAGGGACACGATCATCACGAAGCCACGAAGGCCACGAATCGACCTGAAGCAAATTGCAGTCTTGCTTCCTCCGTCTTCGTGCCTTCGTGAAGGACGTATTGCCGCTACTGCTTGCCGACGAGCTGACGCAGCACGTACGGCAGGATGCCACCGTGGCGGAACGCGATCAGTTCTTCGGGTGTGTCGATGCGGACGAGTGCGTCGAACTCGATCGTCTTGTCCGCACCGATGGCTTTCACTTTCACCGAACCGGCCGGACGCAGCCCGTCGGCGACGCCGTGGATTTCGAACAGCTCGGAGCCAGTCAGGCCGAGCGACGCCGCGTTCGCACCGCCGGTGAACAGCAGCGGCAGCACGCCCATGTTGACCAGGTTGCTGCGGTGGATGCGCTCGAAGCTCTCGGCAATGACGGCCTTCACGCCGAGGAGCGCCGTGCCCTTCGCCGCCCAGTCGCGCGAGGAACCCGAACCGTATTCCTTGCCCGCCATCACGACGAGCGGCACACCGGCGTCGTTGTACTTCATGGCTGCGTCGTAGATGGCCATGACGTCGCCACCGGGCTGGTACGTCGTCCAGCCACCTTCGGTGCCAGGCGCCAGCAGGTTCTTGAGGCGTGTGTTGGCGAACGTCCCACGCATCATCACCTCGTGGTTGCCGCGGCGCGCACCGTAGGAATTGAAGTCGATCGGCTGCACGCCGTGCTCGATGAGGTACTTGCCAGCCGGGCTGTCCTTCTTGATGTTCCCCGCTGGCGAGATGTGATCGGTCGTGATGCTGTCGCCGAGGACCGCAAGGGCGCGGCCCCCGACGATGTCCTTCAGCGGCGCCGGCTCCATCGTGATGTCGTCGAAGAACGGCGGGTTGCGGACGTAGGTGGAATCGTGCTCCCAGGCGAAGCGGTCGCCCGTCGGCACGGCCAGCGTCTGCCAGCGCGTGTCGCCGCTGAAGACATCCGAATACTGCTCACGGAACAGCTCGGCGGTGACAGCCTTCACCATCGTTTCCTGGATCTCCTTGCCGGTCGGCCAGAGGTCGCGAAGGAACACGTCTTCGCCGTTCTTGCCTTTGCCGAGCGGTTCGGTCGTCAGGTCGAGGTTCATCGTGCCGGCGAGTGCGTAGGCGACGACGAGGGGAGGTGACGCGAGGTAGTTCGCGCGCACGGCCTGCTGGATGCGTCCTTCGAAGTTGCGGTTGCCAGACAGCACCGATGCCACGACGAGGTTGCGCGCCTCGATCTCCGTCTGGACGTCATCCGGCAGCGGACCACTGTTGCCGATGCAGGTGGTGCAGCCGTAGCCGACCAGGTTGAAGCCAAGCGCGTCGAGGTACGTGTCGAGACCGGCCTTGCGCAGGTATTCGGTGACGACCTTCGAACCGGGAGCCAGTGAGGTCTTCACCCAGGGCTGACGTGTCAGCCCCTTCTTCACCGCATTCCTGGCGAGCAGACCGGCCGCGATCATGACGCCGGGGTTCGAGGTGTTCGTGCAGCTCGTGATGGCGGCGATCACCACTGACCCGTGCTCGAGCTGGCCGACGGCAGGTTCCGCAACGGCAACGGCTGTGGCCGCGCCGCCGCTTGACGACGCCGGTTTCTTCGCCGCAGCCGACAGCGTCGGCAGCGCAGTGGCAAAGCCGGCCTTCGCCGACTTCAGCGAGACGCGGTCCTGCGGACGGCGGGGACCAGCGAGGCTCGGCTCGATGCAGGCGAGGTCGATGTCGACCGTCTCGGTGAAGATCGGGTCGGCAGCCCCCGCTTCGAGGAAGAGGCCCTGGGCCCTGGCGTAGGCCTCGACCAGCAGCGCGCGCGACTCGTCGCGGCCCGACAGGCGAAGGAAGTCGATCGTCATCGGGTCGATCGGGAAGATGGCGATCGTCGCGCCGTACTCCGGGCACATGTTGGCCAGCGTCGAGCGGTCGGCGATCGTCAGGTGCTGCAGGCCGGGACCGTAGAACTCGACGAACTTGCCGACGACGCCGTGCTTGCGCAGGCGTTCGGTAATGGTCAGCACCAGGTCGGTCGCCGTCACGCCTTCGGGCATGATGCCAGTCAGGCGCACGCCGAGCACCTGGGGAATGAGCATCGAAATCGGCTGGCCGAGCATCGCGGCCTCGGCTTCGATACCGCCTACGCCCCAGCCCACCACGCCCAGACCGTTCACCATGGTGGTGTGCGAGTCGGTACCGACCAGCGTGTCCGGGTAGGCGATCGTCTCTCCCTGAACATCATCCGAACAGACGACGCGCGCCAGGTATTCCAGATTGACCTGGTGCACGATGCCGGTGTCGGGCGGGACGACGCGGAAGTTGCGGAAGGCGTCCTGGCCCCAGCGCAGGAACGCGTAGCGCTCCTTGTTGCGCGAGAACTCGAGCTCGGCATTCAGCTCGAAGGCGTTGGCCTGAGCGAAGTAATCGACCTGCACCGAGTGGTCGATGACGAGTTCGACCGGCTGGAGTGGGTTCACCTTGTTCGGGTCGCCGCCGAGCCGCGCGATACCGTCGCGCATGGCCGCGAGGTCGACGACGCACGGGACACCGGTGAAGTCCTGCAGCAGGACACGGGCCGGTGCAAAGGAAATCTCCTTCTGCACGGTGCTCTTCACGTCCCACTTCGCGAGCGCCTCGATGTCGCCCTTCTTGACGAAGCGTCCGTCCTCGTGGCGCAGCAGGTTTTCGAGCAGGATCTTGAGCGAGAACGGGAGGCGCGCAACCTCCGGAAAGCCGTTCTTTTCGAGCGCGCCAAGGCTGAAGTACTGCACGCTGCGTCCGCCGGTCTGCAGCGCGGAACGGGTGCCGAAGGTGTCTACGGTCGACATCAGTGACCTCTTGAAGTCTGGTGACCTGGAGAAAGTGCCAATCGTACCACACGGGTCAGCAGGACCCGCGGGCGCCTACGGCCTCGCGCCGCTCTTGAGCAGGTCGCGAATCTCGGCCAACAGTGTCTCTTCGACGGTCGACACTGGCGCGGCCGGCGCTGACGCCGAAGCCTCCACCTTGGCCTGTCGCGCCGTGTTCATGGCTTTGACCACGAGGAAGAGGGCGATTGCCACGATCAGGAAGTTCATCACTGCATTGAGGAACAGACCGTAATTCAATGTCGATGCGCCCGCAGCCTTGGCCACGGCGATTGACGCATACGGTCCGGGCGGCGTGCCGTCCTTCAGGAGGGCGAAGCGCTGGCTGAAATCGAGCCCGCCGGTGACGACGCCGAAGACCGGCATCATCACGTCCTGGACCACGGAATTGACGATGGCGCCGAACGCGGCGCCAATCACGATGCCGACTGCCAGATCGACAACGCTGCCTTGCAGTGCGAACTTCTTGAACTCGTTGAACATCGGGCCTCCACGCAGCATGCCCGTACCCGGCGGTGTCAGAACCGCGCAAACACCGATGCGGTGATTGCGGGAGTGCCCCGCCTGGTGGCGTCGGGCGCCACGCCGCCGCGCAGGACGAGCGCGCGGAGATCAGCCCGGACCCCGGTGGCCTTCACCCGACTTGGATGAGTTGCCGCTCGCTCATAATACAGCCCGCCCCCGAGATACCACGCGCGTCCGGTTTCGACCAGGGTCCGCCCATCGTTCAGTTGCCGGACGTAGCCGAGGCCGGCCACCGCGTAGGGCGACAGACGACCGCGTCTCCAGCGCCCCGGCTGCACGAGCAAGCCGCCCTCGAACAGGAACTGTGTGACCGGCGCCTTCACCGTCACGTCCGCCGCCCCCTCGACGTCGCCGCTGATACGCGTGCTGAGGCCGGTGGGGTTGTAGACGGTCGTGAACTCAGCCTGCAGCGCTCGGCTGAGACGCACGCCGACGCCTATCCTGCCGCCCACCGACGGATCGAGCTGGCTCGAACTCTTGAACAACGTCCGCGTGCCGCCACCGAAGGTCGTCTCGGTGGCATCGGTCGGTCCGAACGAGACGGCGCCAATCCAGCCTGCCCCGGCCGACAGCTCGAGCCGGGCAGCTCCAGGCGTCTGCGCCTGGACGTCCGCCGAGCCCAGGGCGAAAGCCGTGGCCACTATTGCCATGCACGCGCCGCGCGTCATTTCGGCTGCACCGTGATCTGAACGGCACCGCTATCGCCGCCACGCGGCACGATCACAAGCCGCTCGAAGATAGTGGTCGCGAAGTTCACGTCTACCGGATCGGCGTCGTCGAAGAAGCTGTCCGTGTCCGCGTCGTCGAGCGGCTCGACACGCAGGATGTGCGGGCCTGGACGCAGGCCCGCGATCGAGAACTGCCCATCGCGACCGAGGCTGAAGTTGCCGACGAGTTCACCCTGACGAGGATCGAACGCGACGATGTGCGCACCGAAGACGCCGGCGCCGTTCTTCGTGACACGGCCGGACACGCTCCCGGTCACGTCATTGAACCCGTCGTCGGGATACAAGTCCGAGATGCCGGCGATGTCGTCCGGCATGAGGCGCCGCCCGGAGATATCGCCGCTGCCGAGCGCGATCGGGAACATCACCGCGCCGATCGACAGCACCCGGCGTCCACCGCCGGACGCCAGTTCGGTTTCGCCGATAGCTGAATGTCCGAGGCCGCTGAGGTGTCCGACCTCGTGGAGCGCAATCGACTGCACGTCCCAGCGTCCGCGCTCACCCGCCGGCGCGACGGACCATGCGAACGCGGAGTTGAAGAAGATGTCGGACTCGAGGAGTTCGCCGGTCTCGCCATCGATAAGGTAACTCGTCGAGGCCAGCACGCGGTCGAGTTCCGGCTCGTTCATGAATCCGAGCGTGGTCCGGCCGTCGTTTTCACCTGGCAACCCGCGTGTGAAACCGCCGAACGTATAGGCGATCGAGGCCGACGGCACCGCCTCCCAGGTCGCGAACGCGCTGGCGACGGCACCCTGGAACTGCGACGCAGAGACACCTGGCACGTCGACATCACTCACGAAGTACCTGACCGGCGCCTTGCTCCAGCGGAGCGTGAACTCCTTGCCGTCCAACTGGAATCCGAACTTCAGGTACGCGAACGCGGGTGATGAGGTCGCCAGCAGCAGCGCCAGCGACAGCAGCACGCTCAAGCTGCGCCGGCTGGTCGAGGCTCGAAGGCACCTCATCGTCCGTCTCCGGCCAATGCGCGAACGCTGCGTTCGAAGTCGGCCAGGGGTGCGGATTGTCGCGTGACTGCGCCGCGCACGACTGGCCCCGTGACACCCGGCATGATCGGCGGCGGCGAGACCAGCACGTCGCCGGCTGGCGTGACGCCCAGGCGGTAGACGCCCTGGCTCAGGCCGAGAATGAACGGTACTCGCGGGCCAACGGCGCCGAGGAAGACGATGACGCGCTGGCCAACGGTGAACTGCGGAGCGCCCATCACGATATTGCGGTAGCGGCCCATCGCGCCACCAGGAACGCGGAACTGGACCAGGCGGCCCATCTCGCCCTTGAGGTAACTCTCGGTTTCCAGAGTGACGATGGTCTCGATGGCGCGGCGGCCGTCCGACCAGCGTGCGTCGATCGCCACGACTTGCCCCCTGGCGATGATGCGGGCGTCACGCGACAGTTCCGCCAGGTCGGCCGGCACCAGCACTGTGGCCCTCATCCGCCCGGCCAGCAGGCACAGCAGCATCGCGACGATTAGCAAACGTTGTCTCATGACTCCCTTATCGTCCGCAGTATCGCGTCGGCAGCGCGACGACTGCCTCCTGGACCTCCGAGCTTGGCACAAACCTCGGCAAGCCCTTGCCTGATCCGTGCCGCACGGTCGCTATCCGTCAGCATCGAAATCGCCTCGGCGGCGACCGCTTCGGCGGTGAACCGTTCCTGGATCAACTCCGGCACGATCTGGCGGCCGGCAATGAGGTTGACCATCGCGAAAGTGTCCAGCTTCACGAACCGCCGCCCCACCAGATATTCGAGCGACGACACCCGGTAGACCACCACCATCGGTGTGTCGTGCAAGGCTGCCTGCACTGTGGCCGTACCCGACGCGGTCAACGCGACGTCCGACGCCGCCAGCACCGCGTCCGTCTCACCGGTGACGATGGCCGACGCGGCAAGGCCCCGGACCGGCTCGTACAGGCGATCGTCCAGATGCGGCGCTCGCGCCACGATGAACTGTGCGCGCGGCACGCGCTGGCGAATCTGCTGTGCGGCTTCGACCAGCGTCGGCAGGATGCGGCGCAGTTCGCTGGTTCGGCTCCCTGGCAGCAGGCCAATCACCGGCGCGGAGTGATCGAGGCCCAGCCGCGACAGGAGCACGTCGCGCGGTGTCTGCGCGCGTGCGAGGTCGATGAGCGGATGCCCGACAAATTCCACCGGCACGCCAGCCGCCTGGTAAATCGGAGGCTCGAACGGAAAGATCACCAGCATCTTCCGGGTCACGGCGCGAATGAGCGTGATGCGACCGGGGCGCCAGGCCCAGACCTGCGGGCTGATGTAGTGGATGACCGGAATGCCCACGGCGTGGGCATCCCTCGCCAGTCGGCCGTTGAAGCCGAAGTAGTCGATGACGACCAGCGCATCAGGACGATGCTGCTGCGCGTCGGCAAGCAGCCGCCGCTTGGCCTCCCGCAACTGTGGCACCTTCGCGACGATTTCCGTGAACCCGGTCACCGAGAGTCCGCGGTAGTCGACGATCACCCTGCCGCCGGCGCGGGCAAATTCCGGCCCGCCAAGACCGGCAATCTCGATATCCGGTACGAGCGCGCGGAGCTCGCGCGTCAGGGCGCCGGCGTAGAGGTCGCCGGAGGCCTCGCCGCACGAGAGCAGCAGACGAAGGCTCACGGTCGCGTGAACAGAGACGGATCGAGCGCGCCGCCCACCTGCACGTCGGTCACGGTGCGCTCGAGCGCGGGTTGCCCGCCGACGCGAATGGTGGCCGCGTAGGTAATCTGCACGCCGTTGACCTCGCGGTAGTCGGTAAAGTTCTCCTCGACGAGCGGCTGGCCCATGCCGCCAGCCACATACGTCTGCCTGGACACCAGTCCGGTCGCCGGGTCGACATACATCACCATCGGCTCAAGGTCGGCGCCGGAAAATTCGAGGGCCGGGCGCACCACGCCGGCGTCGTCCTTCACGTCCGGCAGGCGACGCACGCGCACACGACCGTCGCGCGCCGCCAGCAACACGTTGATGGTGTCGCGGCGAAGGCCGTTCTGGAAGTCGCGTACGCCGCGCTCGGGTACGTCATGCGTGCCGTTCGGATCGCGCACCCACGCCCGCGTGCCGTCGTACACCTGCACCACGTCGGTGCCGCGAATCTTCGACTCGACCCGCACATGATTCGGATACTCGATAGAGGTGACGGTGTCGGCCGCACCCGTCGGAGCGTTCGGCCCGAGCGCCCTGGAGCGCGTCGTCACCACGAGGCTCTTCACCGCCCGGAGCCGCTCGAGGCCGCCCTTGGCCGCGATCACGCGGTCGAGCAGCGAGCGTGCGCTCGCCCCTTCTTCGGGAGCGATGGTGCCGCGACCGGTCGCTTGCGCCGATGCCGGCTGATACGCCGCCGGCCGCACCAGCGGGAACGCGAGCGACGCGGCCGGTGCGCCGCGGCGTGACGGGACCGGCTGGACCGGCGAGCGCGACGTCGTCCCTGGCTTGCGGAAGTCGGCCGCCAGCAGGTCGAGGTCGTCCATATCGATCACTTCGACATTCGAGAACCCGAGCCCGCGCAGTTGCGACAGGAACGCGGACGCGTTCCCCACCAGCACGATCGACAGCCGGTCTGGACGCAAATAGTAGCGCGCCACCCGCTCGACATCGTCCGGCCGCACGGCGTTCACGCGGTCACGGTAGGTCTGCAGCTGCTCTACCGGCAAGCCGTAGAACAGGACGTTCAGCACCTGCGTGGCAATCGCGTCCGGCACTTCGAGCGTGAGCGGGAAGCTGCCGGTGATGTACGCCTTCGCGTCGTTGAGTTCACGGTCGCCGACGCGCTCGCGCTGCAGCCGCCAGAACTCGTCGACGATGAGCCTGATGACTTCGCCGGTGGCCTCGGACCGGGTGCTGGTAGACGCTTCGAAGTCGCCCGCCTCCAGCAGCGTATCCATATCCGCCTTGGCGCCGTAGGTCAGGCCGCGTTCGGTGCGCAGCACCTGGTGCAACCGGTTCGCGCCTTCGCCGCCGAGAATGCGCAGCGTCATGTTCAACGCCATGTAGTCCGGGTGGCTGCGCTTGATGCCGATGTGTCCAGCGCGGACCTCGGTCTGCACCGCGCCCGGCTTGTTCACCACAATCACGCGCCGCGTCGGGTCGGGCGGTGCCACGAACGAAACCGCTGGCAAGGACTTCCGTTGCCAGTCGCCGAAGACCTTCTGCACCAGATCGAGTGCGCCGTCCGCCGTCACGTCGCCGACGACGGCGAGGATGGCATTGTTCGGGACGAAGTAGGTGTCGTGGTAGGCCACGAGCTCGTCGCGCGTAATGGCGGCGATCGACTGCGCCGTGCCGTTCTGCGGCAGGCCGTAGGGATTGAACCCGTAGACCAGCCGGTCGAACACGGCGTCGGCGACGAACTCGGGCGAATCGAAGTTCACACGCAGCGTCGATAGCGCCTGCTGGCGCTGCCGCTCGATTTCCTCAAGGGCGAACCCGGGGTGTCGGGCCATGTCGGACAGGATGCGGAGGCCCGCCTCGAAACTGTCCTTCATCACCACGACATTGGCGAAGGTGAGATCGGCGCCGGCGCCGGCGCCCATCGCACCGCCCATGAAGTCGATCGCGTCCTGCACCTGCTGCGCCGACTTGCCGGCCGAGCCCTGGTCGAGCAGCGACGCCGCCAGGTTGGCCAGACCCGTGCGGTCGCGCGGATCCTGCGCCGCTCCGGCACGCACGATCATGCGCATGCTGATGATCGGCTGCTCGTGATGCAGCACCGTCATCACCTGCAGCCCGTTCTCGAGCGTGCGCATCTGATAGTCAGGAAATGTCGACTCGCGCGCCGGGAGTGGCTTCGGCGGACGTTCACTCGGCCACGATCGGTCCTGCGCGGCGACCGGCGCAACGCCAGCCAGCAACGCCACCAGCACAAGCAGACTCCTCATCGGCCGCCTCCTGCATCGGCGCGGCTGACCGGCATGATGGTGATGACCGTCCGGTTGGCGTCGGTGAAATAGGTTTCGGCGACGCGCTTGACGTCGGCGGCTGTTATTCGCTGGAAGATCTCGAATTCGCCGTCCGCCGTCGTGATGTCGTTGTGAATGACCACCGCGTGCGCCAGTTGCAGCGCCTTCTGCTGGTTCGATTCGCGCCCCAGGATGTAGTCGCGCGCGAACTGGTTCTTCGCACGTTGCAATTCACGCTCGGAGATCCCGTCGGCCTTCAACCGATCGAGTTCACCGATGAGCGCCGCGACGGCCGCTTCCGGCGACTGACCGGGCTGGACGATAGCCACCGCGTAGAACAGGTTCGGGTCTTCGACGAGGTTGGCGCCGCCGAATGCGGTCACCGCGAGTTGCTGCTCGTAGACCAGCTTCTGATAGATGCGCGAACTCTGTCCGTCGGAGAGCACCTTGGAGGCAATGTGCAGCGGGTACGAATCGGGGTGACCATCGAAGGTGATGTGGTACGCGACCACGACCGCCGGCAGCGGCCACGGCTGCTGCAGCGTCACCCGCTTCTCCTTCCTCTGGGCGGGCTCCTGCGGAAGGTCGCGCGGCACGGGACGCTGCGCCTTTGGTACGCGGCCGAAGTACTGCTCGACGATCGCCCTGGCCTGCGCGGTCTCGAAGTCGCCGACGATGACCAGGGTGGCGTTCTCTGGGACGTAGTAGGTGTTGTAGAACTCGCGGACATCGTCCACCGTGGCGGACTCGAGGTCGGCCATGCTGCCGATCGTCGGATGCTTGTAGGCGTGCGTGGTGAAGGTCTGGTCGTAGATCAGTTCGTTCAGACGTCCGTAGGGTTGGTTGTCCACCCGCATGCGGCGCTCTTCCTTCACCACTTCGCGCTCGTTGATGAAGTTGTCCTTGTCCACCCGCAGCGTCGCCATGCGATCGGCTTCGAGCCACGACACCATGGGCAGGTACCGCGCCGGGAACGTCTGCCAGAAGACCGTCTCATCGTCGGTGGTGTAGGCGTTGCTCTGGCCGCCGACGGAGGCGATGACCGAGGTGTGTTCCTCGGGGCTGACGTTCTTCGACCCCTTGAACATCAGGTGTTCGAAGAGGTGGGCAAAGCCGGTGCGACCGGCCCGCTCGTTCTTCGAGCCGACGTGGTAGTAGACGCCGAGGTGAATGATCGGCGACGAGTGGTCTTCGGAGAGGATGACCTTCAGGCCGTTCGGCAGCGTCGAGAAGTCGTACTGCAGCTTCGGCGGAGGAACAGCGGCCCGGGCGGACGAGCCGATGAGGGCCACCAGCAGCGCCGGGACGACGAACGCGCGCAACACCCTGCGAGTCATCCGGCGATCTTATCCTTTCAGTGCGGTGGCAAATGGGGCGTTCACCAGCGTGATGCCCTAATGGCCGAGCAGCCGGAAGCCCACATACGCCCAGCGTCTGGGCAGCCGATCGAGCACGTCGGCGTCGATCATCTGCTCGCCCCCGCCGTAGAGCTCCAGCGAGCCGCCGGTCGGGCCCTTGCCGCGCAGCCGCACACCAGCTTCGACGCGTCCACCGCGCTGCTGGTCGCGCCCCGCCAGCGTCTTGTCCACCTGAATCAGCTGGCCGTAGCCGCGCAGGAACATGCCGGCATACGGCGACAGACGCCGCCGGGCCACCAGTTCCACTTCCTCGATCCAGTTGTAGTCGTCGTAGGCTTTCGCAATCACCTTGCGCACGTCGACGCGGATGTCGACAGACGACACGCTGGACTCGGTCCCCAGACGCCGCATGATGCGCGGACCGAGCGAGTTCTCGGCGACGGCAATGCGCTTGGGCCGGTCGCCCAGGTGACGTGAGATGTGGCTGAGCACGCCCGCCACCTCGGTTCGTCCCGCGAACACCGAACCCGACGCCTCGAGCAGATAGTTGCTCTGGTACGGATCGAATGCACGGAACTCCTTGCCGAGCAGTGCCTGATAGTCGGCGAGGAACGAGACGCGTCCCTTCGGATAGCTGAACAGATCGAAGTCGCCGGCCCAGTGCGTGTCCCAGGTAAAGCGGGCATCCGGGTGGTTCAGGTAGGCTGCCGACATCTTCCAGTCGATGCGCGGCATGAAGTCGGCGGTGGCCGGTGCTTCGTCGAGCGGATGCGGGAGTTGTGCGAAGGCTGCGGGCGCGAGCGCCAGCGAGAAACCGGCGGCCAGGGCCGCGCGGCGAATCAGTCTTCCGACGGAGGACGACATGCGTCTAGCTTCTCCTCGAGCTCCGCGATGCGCCGCTCGAGTGCGACAACGCGTTTCTTCAGCGCGGGCAGGTTACGAAACACCGCGGACGACTTCAGCCAGTCGCGGTTGGGAATGGCGGGATAGCCGGAGATCATCGTGCCGGCATCGACGGAGTTCGGCACGCCAGTCTGCGCCGTGGCCACCACGCCCTTGCCGATGCGGATGTGGCCGGCCACACCGACCTGGCCAGCCAGCACCACGTCCTCTTCGACCACCGTGCTGCCCGCAATGCCCACCTGCGCGGCGAAGAGCGTTCGCTCGCCCACGCTGACACCGTGCGCCACCTGCACCAGGTTGTCGAGCTTCGCGCCCTTGCGGATGCGTGTCTCGCCCACCGCCGGGCGATCGATGGCCGTGTTGGCCCCGATCTCCACGTCGTCTTCGATCACGACGTCGGCGTGCTGCGGAATCTTGAGATGGGTGCCGTCAGGCTGCCGGACGAAGCCGAAACCGTCGCTGCCAAGCACGGCGCCGTCCTGCACCACCACCCGGTCGCCGAGCCGCACGCGTTCACGGATGGAGACGCGGGAGTGGATGACGCAGTCGCTGCCAAGCACCGCCCCGGGGCCGATGATCACCCCTGGGTGCACGACCGTGCGGGCGCCGATACGAACACCGGCGCCAACCACCGACAGCGCACCGACCGACACGTCCTCGCCGAGCCGCGCGCTGGCCGCCACCTGCGCCGAGGGGTCGACTCCCACCGTCGGCGGCTCCGTGTTGGCGAGCACGCCGAGGGCATGCGCGAAGGCGAGATAGGGGTGCTCGCAGACGAGCAGGGCTGGACCATCCGCCCGGCGCGTCACATCCGCAGTGACCAGCACCGCCGAGGCGTTCGTCGTGTCGAGGAAGTGGTGATATTTGGAATTGGCGACGAAGGTGAGGTCGCCCGGATGCGCATGCTCGATGCCCGCGACGCGCGTGACGACGATGTTACCGTCGCCATCGAGCCGGCACTGCAGCCGGTCTGCTAATTCTTTGAGAGTCAACGGTTTCGCGCGAGTATAACACGCAGGTTTCAGACTGCTGCGCGCTCGAAAAAGGCCGGGAGGTGCTCGAGCGCGAGACGCTGCGCCACGGCGCGCACACGCTCCGCGCGAGCTGCGTGCGGCTCAGTCGCCAGTGTCGCGAGTTCCTCGAGATCGAGGCTTGGCTGGAGCGTCCAGGCCACGACCGATCCGGCACGGCGCGCGCCGCGCCACGCCTGCAGATGGCCAAACGCCTGAAACCCGAGGTAGTAGGCCACGATGTTCGGCCCCGGTACGAAGAACAGGATGCCCGAGAGTATGAACAGGACCAGATAGATCGCCAGCCGCTGCCCGTGGTG
>JBKJMH010000289.1:0-11208 GCA_046596625.1 Vicinamibacterales bacterium
CCGGCTCGAAGCGGCAACCGGCCGCACGCTGAAGGTGGGTGAACTGCCGCGCTTCGCCGTGAAGGCGGTGGGGCTGTTCATGCCGATCATGCGCGAGCTGCACGAGATGCTCTACCAGTGGGACGAACCGTTCATCGTCGACGACAGCCGGTTCCGCGCACGGTTCGGCGCGCAACCGGCCGCGCCAGACGCGGCGGCACGAGCTACAGCCGAGTGGGCGCTCGCGCACTACGCACCCGCATAGCCCGCACATTCGCGCGACGTGTCGATTCGACCGGGCGCTGTTCGACCACTTCTCCGAGGAGTCTGATATGAAGCGCATCACGCCGTTCCTGTGGTTTGCCACCGAGGCTGAACAGGCCGCCGAGTTCTATATCTCGATCTTTCCGAATTCCCGCATCACCACGGTCGCCCGCTACGGCGAGGCCGGGCCCGGGCCAGCCGGGACGGCCATGACCGTGGCGTTCTCGCTCGACGGCGAGCCGTTCGTGGCCCTGAACGGCCAGAAGCCGATCACGAACTCGGGCGCGATCTCGTTCGTCATCAACTGCACCACCCAGGACGAAGTCGATCACTTCTGGACGGCGCTTGGTGAAGAGGGCGGCACGCCGCAGCAGTGTGGATGGCTGTCGGACAAGTTCGGCATCGTGTGGCAGGTCGTGCCGACCGCGCTGCCCGAGTTGCTGCAGCACCCCGACAAGGCCGCGGCTGGCCGGGTGATGACGGCCATGATGACCATGAAGAAGATCGACATCGCCGCACTGCGCGCGGCCGCCGCCTCGGCATAGGTCGCGCCGGCGGGCAATCGCAGTGGCAGAATAGGTTCGTGTCCGCGCTCCGCACCGTCAAGGTCACCAGATACGTCACGCCGCTCCGCGAAGGTGGGTCGTTGCCCGCCATCGTGGACGCGGATGACGACGGCCTGTATGTCCTCAAGTTCCGCGGGGCCGGGCAGGGCGCCCGTGCCCTGATCGCCGAGCTGGTGTCGGGAGAACTGGCGCGTGCCCTCGGCCTGCCGGTGCCGGAAATTGTGTTCGCGCAGCTCGATCGCGACCTCGCCCGCACCGAGCCCGATCCCGAGATCCATCAGCTGATCTACGACAGCGCCGGCCTCAACCTCGCCCTCGACTACCTGCCGGGTTCCGTCAGCTTCGACCCGGCCGTACACCGCATGGCCGACGACCTCGCCTCGCGCATCGTGTGGCTCGACGCCTTCGTCAGCAACGTCGATCGGACACCGCGCAACACGAACATGCTGATGTGGCACCGGGCGCCGTGGCTGATCGATCACGGTGCGACGCTCTACTTCCATCACAACCCGGGGTGGGAGGACGACGAGGCCAGGGCGCGGGCCGTGTTCCCGTTGATCAAGGACCATGTGCTGCTGCGCAGCGCGTCGGCGCTTCAGGACGCCGATGCCGCCGCCGCCTCGGCGCTGACACCTGACGTCATCGACGCCGTCCTGGCGAACATTCCCGACCAGTGGCTCGAAGACCGCTCCACGGCCGACGCCGGCGTGATGCGCGCGGCGTACAGGCGCTACCTGCTGGCCCGGCTCGAGGCGCCGCGTGCGTTCGTGGAGGAGGCGGTCCGTGTCCGCTGAGCACACCTACGACTACGCCATCATCCGCGTGGTCCCTCGCGTCGACCGCGGCGAGCAGATCAACGTGGGGGTCATCCTGTCGTGTCCAGATGCGAACTTCCTCGATGCGCGCATCGAGCTCGACGAGGCGCTGCTGCTGGCCGTCGACCCGTCGGTCGACGTCGACACCGTGCGCGCGAATCTCGCCGTCATCCCCGCCGTGTGCCGCGGCGGCGCCGATGCGGGGCCGATCGGCGCGCTCGACGCCCGGTCGCGTTTCCGCTGGCTGGTGTCGCCACGCAGCACCATGATTCAGCCGTCGGCGGTGCACACGGGCCGGACGAGCGATCCGGTCCGCTGCCTCGAACACTTGATGGACCGTGTCGTCAGACGGACGCCGGCCTGACCGCCGCTCCCCCCATCCCGCCCGTCCTCGCGCCAGCTCGCCACTTGCCTGCGGGCACGAAAACAGGTGGCGGCCGGGGCGGCCGCGTACAATGTCCGGATGTTCATTTCCGACCGCCGCACCCTGTTGCCGTTCGTCTTCGCGTTGGCCACCGCTGCCGGTGCGTGCCAGTCGTCGTCCACGCCGGCCGCCGCACCCGTCGCGGCCGCGTCTGCGTCTCCCGACGTCTGGGCCACCGTTGATGGCCGCGAAGTTCGGCGTGAGGCAATCGAGAAGGTCTACCGGCGCAGCGTGCAGCCGGGCCAGACGCCGTCCGAAGAAGAGGCACTCACCGCCAAGCTGAACCTGCTCGATCAGGCGATTCTCGACGACATCATCATGGCTCGCGCAAAGGAACTGGCCATCCAGCTTCCAGACACCGAAGTCGATGCGGCGTTCAACGAAGGCAAGAAGAACCTGCCCGAGGACGCGTTCAACAAGGAACTGGCGGCGCGCAACCTGACGGCGGCGGACATGCGCGAGGAAGTGCGCAAGGACCTGACGGCGCAGAAGGTGATGGAGCGCGACGTCATGTCGAAGGTGGTCGTCAGCGACAAGGACGTCAACGATTTCTACGAAGCCAACAAGGCGCAGTTCAACCTGGCCGAAGACGCGTTCCACCTCGCGCAGATCGTCATCACGGCACAGCGCGAGCAGCAGATTGCCAACCGCACCGGCGACGATGCCACAACGCCGCAGGCGGCGCAGCAGAAGGCGCAGATGCTGATGGAACGGCTCAAGGCCGGCACACCGTTCCCGGAACTGGCGATGGACTTCTCGGAGGATGCGAACTCGGCGCCGCGCGGTGGCGACGTCGGACTGGTGGCGGTGTCGGCACTGAACCAGGCGCCGAAGGCGCTGCGCGACGCGGTGCTGAAGCTCGAGCCCGGTGGGGTGAACGTTGTCGGGATGGAAGGCGGATACACCATCGTGGCGCTGGTCGCGAAACAGGCCAGGGGACAGCGCGACCTGAGTTCGCCCGAGGTGAAGGACGGCATCACCGGCACGCTGCGCGGCCGCCGCGAACAGCTGCTGCGCACCGCCTACCTGTCGGCCATCCGCAACAAGGCGAACGTGGTGAACCACCTGGCCCGTCGCATCGTCGACGGCCAGGGCGCCCTGCCGCCGACGCTGGCGCCGACCGCCCCGAAGTGACGACGGCTGACCTGAAGGTCCGCAGCTAGATCAGAACGCCGACTCACGGTGATGCCCGGACGCGCGGGCATCACCGTTGTTCCCGCCCTGGTGTCCGCTACTTCGTGACGCTGAATCCGTCGATGTGCACTTCGAGCTGGTGGTTCACGCGGATCCCCGCAATGCCGTCGGTCTTCGCCGTCATGCCGGTCTTCGGCGTCGATCCCACCACTGTGCCGTTGACGACGTAGTCGATCTTGTCGGCCAGCACCCGCACTTCGAGGTTATTGACCGACGTGCCGTCGGCGCCTGGCTTCGTCACCGCAGCATTCATCGTCTTCGCGACAATCGTCGGCGCGTCCGTGTCGCCGTCGCGCCGCTTCACCAGCCACGAGCCGTCCTGGGCGACGGTGAAGTAGATGTAGCTCTGGGTGGCGCCATCGAGGGCGCTGCCTCCGAAGACAAGGCCGTAGTAGTTGGTGTGGCTGCTCGGCTTGATCAGCTTGAAGCTCGCCTTCACCGTATAGGTGCCGGTCGGGCTGTTTGCCGGGTTCCAGTAGACGGCGGCAGCGGGGTTGGTGGCGTGGAAGCCGGCGCCCATCGACACGAACTTCACCGCGCCGGCGGCGTCGGGGTCGGACGCGCTGGTGCTGCGGTCGAGCCGCTGTTTCCAGCCGGCTGGGGCGGACTGTGCGCCGACACCGACGACCGCGACCAGCGCGAGGGCTGCTACGGACAGAGTGCGTTTCATCATCAGAATCCTCCTGTCAATACGAACGTTAACGGAAATCTTATACGCGTCTGGTCGATTTCCGACGCAGTCAGTCGATAACAGGAGGGTGGCCGATCTTTGCGGCCCGCTTCGACGACGCGCATTCTTTCCTTGAGCTGAGGAGTACACCTGAAATGACGCCGAAGAACACTATCTGCCTGTGGTTCGACAGGGACGCCCACGAGGCGGCGCAGTTCTACGCCGCGACCTTCCCCGACAGCCATGTCACGGCCGTGCACAGGGCCCCGAGCGACTTTCCCGGCGGCAAGAAAGGCGATGAGCTGACGGTGACCTTCACTGTGCTTGGCATTCCCTGCCTCGGCCTCAACGGCGGACCGACGTTCAAGCAGACCGAGGCCTTTTCGTTCCAGGTGGCCACGGACACACAGGAAGAGACCGATCGCTACTGGGATGCCATCGTCGGCAATGGCGGCAAGGAAAGCGCGTGCGGATGGTGTAAGGATCGCTGGGACATCTCGTGGCAGATCACGCCTCGCGTGCTCACTGACGCGTTCGCCGCTGGCGGCGACGAGGCGAGGCGGGCGTTCGACGCGATGATGACGATGAAGAAGATCGATGTCGCGACGATCGAGGCCGCCCGTAAGGGCGCATTCCGGCCATCGTGAAAGGCTGACCAGCGGCGGTGCGCCGGGCACCGCCGGCTCAGGGGATAGGAAACATTAGCGAGTCGGTAGTTGACGGAAGACCCGTTCTCGGACCCAGCAGCCGCCCCGCCGCCGCCTGCCCAGCATCGCCGCGGACGGTCAGCCATTCGTCGCCGCGGGCGGCTTCGACCTTCGCGCCATCATCAGGCGATGGGTGTTCGGCTTTCACGCCGCGCTGTACGGAGAGTTCCTGAATGCTGGTCAGCAATTCACGACCTTCCCGCCGCTCGCTGAAGGCGACAAGGACACCGGTGAGCTTCAGGCGGTTCAGGCGATCGTGCCGGAGATGGTTCGCGTGCTGCGATTCAATCGCGGACTCGGCAAAGTGGATGTGTGGTGACGCGCAATGGGAAGTGCGTGTACGAGAGCGTCTGGATCGAGTCGGACGCTCCAGGCGTATGGTTCTGCGTCTACGCCCCTGATCTGTACGGCTGGGTTCACCTCGGTGATGTCGATCGCTTCGGTCGGCGTGGTTGCGTGGGGATGTACGTCCGGGCCGATGGGACGGCGCAGCCGCAAGGCACGAAGGGCGACCGGCACCCCGATGACTACAAGCCGGATCACGAACTGGATCCGTTTCCGCCTAACTAGTGCAAGTCGTCGATCTCTGCCTCATGGCGGGTAGCGCCCCGTTCGGGCGAGCCTCGCATGAGTAGGATGTTCACGGTTGCGCCATCTCAGGCCGCGCCGCTCCGGCACCCGACAGCGAGGCCTTGCGACACGACGCTGAGGTCGGCTACCCTGACACGAGCCATCGACCCAGTGATCTGAGGAGGATTCGCTATGCGTGTTCCCTGTCTCGTGGCGCTGGTCAGCGCCTTGGCCGCGACCGTCGTGGTCCCCTCCGCGTCAGGCCAGTCAGCCAAGTGGACGCCCGCGCGCACGGCCGACGGCAAGCCCGACCTCCAGGGCACGTTCACCTTCGCAACGATCACGCCACTGCAGCGGCCCACGGCTCTCGCCGATAAGGATGTCTTGTCGCCGGAGGAGGCGGCCGAATTCGAGGCCAGCGAGAACGACCGCCTGAACCGAGATCTGTTCGACCCGGAGAAGGGGCAGCCGAGCGCTGGGTACCCCGGGAGGGCGGACGGCGGTGTGCTCTCCTACAACGACTTCTGGTACGAGCGCGGCAGTCAGCTGACGGCAGACCGGCGCACGTCGCTCATCATCGATCCCCCCGACGGCCGCATTCCGTTCTCGCCGGCCACGCGCGCAAAAATGACGGCGCGGGCGGCCCGGACCAAGGCCTTAGTCTTCGACGACCCGGAGGATCTCAGCCTGGTTGATCGATGCATCCTCGGCTTCAACTCGGGTCCGCCGATGATCTCGGGCACCTACAACAACAACCTGCAGATCGTCCAGACGCCCGGCTACGTCATGATCCTCAACGAGATGGTCCACAACGCCCGGATCATTCCGACCGACGGTCGTCCACACGGTACGGTCCCGCAGTGGACGGGCGACTCGCGCGGCCGGTGGGAGGGCGACACGCTCGTGGTCGAGACGCTCAACTTCAGGCGCGAGACCAGTCTGCAAGGATCGACCGCCAGGACCACGGTGGTGGAGCGCTTCACGCGGCTTGACGCAAAGACGATCGACTACCGGTTCACCATTTCGGACCCGGACGCCTACACGCAGCCCTGGACGGCGATGATGCCGCTGCGAGCCATCGACGGTCTCCTGTTCGAGTACGCCTGCCACGAGGCCAACTACGGCATGGAGGGCGTCCTCCGTGGTGCTCGTTTTCAGGAGAGGGAAGCCGCGAAGAAATGAGGTCGCTGCATCGATGAGTGACAGCAGCGTTGCCGCAGCCCAAGGCAGCACGGGTTGGGGACCGTACTTCTTTCATGTCGATATTGCGAACGGTGACTGGTTCGAGAATGCGCACCGAGTTCCGGTCGCCTGGTATCGAGATCGCCCGGGTCGCGCGCTGCCGATCAGCATTCCTGGGCTCGATGGCGTCTCGGCCCGCTGACGCGTGCCCGTCAACGCGGCGCATTTAGTCTGGAGCGCGGCGCTGATGTGGGCGGGCGAGTAGCCGCGAGCCGCGAGGTTCGCGCGGAGGACGTCTGCCTCGATCGGGCGGTTGTTCTCGCGCTTGCTCCAGTCACCCAGATAGCGGTACCCCAGGCAACCCGTGCGTGCCGGGTCGGTGAACAATGCGACGACGCGGTTCTGGGTGGTCCGCTCGGGGCGGGGCTGGTCTGTCACGGCTGGCCGTCACCCTTCCTGACACCGCGGAGGAGCGTCCGTCCCGCTTCTGTGATTCGATATTTCTGCAGGCGGCTGGTTGGCTTGTCGGGAATGGTCATCTCGATGAGGCCTCGCTCCAGCGCCGGGAGCAGGTACGCTTCACGGAAGTGGTCCTCGTGTTTCAGGTGCAATCCAGCCTGTATGGCCTGCCGAGCGAGGTCCGTGGTCATCAGACGCAGAAGCCTGACTTCCTTGGTGACTTCCCCGGTGACTTCCCCGGTACCACGGATGAGTCGCAGGTACTTCTTACTGAACGGGAACTCCGTCCACAGGCCTGCATCAACCCGAAGGCGCGGCGTCGGAGTGCCGGCCGTCTTGCAGGCGGCGAAGATACGCTCGATGCCCCGCCCCCACGCCTCGATCTCACCGGCGCGAAAAAAGGCGTTGGCCACGTTCGGGTTGAACGGGACCGACGGATGTTCGCGCAGGAGATCTGCCAGGCTCCATCCTTCGGGCAGCACTGCGGGGTTCCAGATGGCCAGCCTGTCGTCGAAGACCCGAATCTGCACCGGGGCCGCCGCGGCGTAGTCGCGGTGGACCAACGCGTTCAAGAGCGCCTCGCGGAGAGCCGCATCCGGTACTGGAAACTCCTCGACGCGTTGAATGCCCTCGTAGCGGATGGCAGCTTTCAGGTACTTCGTCTGTAACAGCTCGACGGCCGTCGCAACCTGGGCAAACAGATCGCCGCGGACTTCATCGTGGTACGCCAGGTCGGACTCCGTGCGAAAGAACCCGATCTTCACGAAGGCACCGCTCACGAAGCGCTCCGGCTCGGCGTGAAACAGCAGCAGGGCCGCACGTTTGAGACGGGTTCCTTCGCGGAGCCTGAGCTTGTCGAGGAGGCCTCCTGGCGAGTGTTCGGAACCGCTTGAAGGCGCCCGCGGACAGATTGCGGACGGTCACACCCGGTACCGGAACACCGTCCCAGGTGCGCCCCTGCCTGCGGAGGAGGAAACGATCGAGGGAGGCGCCTTTCAGCTCCTGCAACGTGCTGCCGACGCGTTGATAGTAGTGGCCGCGAAGACTGATCGGCGAGAGATAGGCGGGCGTCGCTATCTCGAGGTACTCCAGGTTGCCCGCGGCCCTGAGGTTGACCTCGACGAGTATGCCGAGCAGATCGCGGATCGCGCTGTCCCCACGCGACGAGGCGGCCCGCTTCCGGGCGGTACTCGGGACCGATACCGCGGCCCGCGCCGAGGCCGCGCGCTATTTCAAGGAGCACTCCCCCGGGTATTCCGCGCTCCTGCGCACGACGGTGTCACCGACGATGTTGCGCGCCGGCCTGCGCGTCAATGTGATTCCCTCCGACGCCGTGGCTACGCTCGACCTCAGGATGATGCCAGACGACGTGCAGGACCGCATTCTGGCGGAGATCCGGGGCGTCATCAACGACCCGGCGGTGGAAGTCCGGCTGGCGGCGCGCGACGGCGTGCCGCGCCCGATCGGATCCTCCCGAATCGACACTGACGCATTCCGTGCGATCGAATCGGCCGTCGCCCAGAACTACGACACCGTCACTATTCCCTCCATGGGCACCGGGGCGACTGACAATGCGCAGATGCGCTCGAAAGGGGTGCAGTGTTACGGCACCGGTCCGGCCACCGACTCAGAGGATGCGGGACTGGGTTTCGGCGCGCACAGCGATCAGGAACGGATACTCGAGAGCGAACTGCACCGGTTCTTGCGATTCACCTGGGACATCGTCGTCAATATCGCTCGTGCACGCTGACCGGCGTCGCAACATCCGCAATTCCGACAACCAACGCCGGGACTTCGCCCGCCTCGGTTTTCAGATCACCAATCGATGCACTTACTGTCGCGCAGACAACAGCGCCGCGACGACGCCGTCCCGCATCTTCGCCGCATCGTCCAGCTTTCGCCGCGTTGCCGCAAGCCAGTCGCGGTCGGCCTGAATTCGCGCGCCCTCGGCGGCCAGCATCCGCAACACTTCGGCCGGCTGCGGCCCACCCACCGGCCGTGCCGATTCCACCATGTTCTCGCCCGACAGCGCGCGACGGAACTGCGCATCGGTGAGCGGCAGCCGCTGGTTGTCCCGTCCGAACGCCTTCCATGCCTCGGTGAAGAGCTTCTGCGCTTGGTCGTAGGGAATCTGCGCCGGCTTCAATCCGTTCGTGCGTCCGTAGGTGACGATGTCGGAGGCGAAGTGGTGGCCGACGCGGAATGGCACTTCTGCCTCGCGTTGCAGGATGTCGGCCAGCTCGGTGGTCATCGAGTAGTCGCTGTCCACTTCTTCCTTGGCGCGCTCCGGGTTGAAGACCATCGCCCCGAGCATGTCGTTGAGGTCGTCGTACATCTCACCGAGCAGGCGCACGACCTGACGCGGCTGATCGCCTTTGTAGTCGCCCATGCCGGACATCACGTTGTTCGACTGAATCAGGTAGGTGATCGCCTGCCCGGTGACGGTGCTGGTCGCCAGGTGCAGGTTCTCGAGACCGGTGGGATTCCGCTTCTGCGGCATGATGCTGCTAATCCCGGTCTGGGCGCCTTCGGTGAGCTGGAACCACGGACGCGGATCGGCGTACTGGAGGGTGAGATCGGCCGCCAGCATGCTCACCGTGAGCGCGCCCGATGCCGCGACGGTCGACAGCTCGACGCCGTTGTCCTGATTCGCAATCTGTCCCGAGTCGAACGAGTTCACGATGACGCCGTCGAAGCCCAGCAGTTCCGCGAGGCGTGCCCGGTTCACCGGAAAGCTCGACGTGCCACCGGCCGCCCCGCCCAGCGGCGACTGGTTCAGACGTCCCCACGCCTGCTGATACCGATCGGAGCTGCGGGTCATCGCCTCGAGGTAACCGCCAAGGTAGTGACCGAGCGAGGTCGGCTGCGCCTGCACACCGTGCGTGTAGAAGGGCATGATGGCGTGCGGGTGCTTCTGGGCCATCGCCAGCAGCGTCGCGCGCGCGCCGATGAACTGCTCGTAGGTCGTGAGGAACCCGTCACGCAGCATGAGGCGCGTCGAGGTCTGGCCGAGGTCCTGTCGTGATCGACCGGAGTGGATCCGCGTCACCTCCGGGCCGCCGATTTTGATCATGTCGGCCTCGACCATCAGGTAATCGCGCGCACGTGCCGCGCCCGCTTTCGCTCCATCGTCAATCACCTGGGTCACCGCGACCGCGATCTTCGAGGCCAGCTCCCTTGTGATGATCTTCTCCTCGGCGAGCATGACCAGCGACGCCTTGTTCTGCTCGTTCAGCCAGAAGAAGGCGTCGCGCGGCGCGGCGGTCCTCCGCTCGACCGGCTGCGCCTGCAGCGTGCCGGCAAGCGGCATGACGCCGCAGACGATGCCCGCGAGCACGCCGGCGCGTGCGGCGAGGACGATGCGCCTGACGGCTGATCGATGAAGGCGATTCACGTCGCTCATGGTCTGACTCAACTCCTTCGTACTACGGTTCTACACGGCCTGCGTGCTGCGTGGATAATCGGCCCGCGTTCGCGGGGTGTCAAGGCCGTTCACCAGGGGCACTCACGAGCGGGCGCGTCCCATGAGGACCTGCCGGTGCCTACTTGACGGTCGGCTGTCGACGATGGTGTGTGTGCTGCTCGTACGCGTACGCCCAGCGTAGCAATGGTTCGTCGCCCCAGCGCCTGGAATCTGCTCGGCCTCGCCCTGCTCCCGAATGTCGTTTCGATCGCCGTGCTGGCCAGCCCGTGCCGTTCCGGCAGTTCTGACGGACCACCTGATCTGCGGCCCAGCACGTTCCCGTAAGTCGCTGCCGTCGTTCCTGGTGCAAGTGGCGCTGGCCAGCCACCTGATCGTGTTCAGACAACTCGGGCGCGCACGCAGGGGTCGACCGGGCGCTGGCGCCGGCACGCCCTTTCTCCACGCGATCGCTCGGGACACAATGGCGAGATGAAGAAGATCGGGTTCCTGTCGTTTGGCCACTGGGCGGCATCGCCAGGGTCGGCAGTGCGCACGGCAGCGGACGCACTGCTGCAGTCCATCGAGCTGGCCGTGGCTGCCGAGGAGCTCGGTGCCGACGGCGCCTACTTCCGCGTGCATCACTTCGCCCGTCAGCTCGGGTCGCCGTTCCCGCTGCTCGCCGCGGTGGGCGCGCGCACCAGCCGGATCGAGATCGGCACGGCAGTCATCGACATGCGGTACGAGAACCCGCTGTACATGGCTGAGGACGCGGGTGCAGCCGACATCATCGCCGGCGGGCGCGGCGCACCTCGATGACACACGATTCGCCTGGGTCGGATCGACAACTGACGATGGCGTCTTCTACTACCGTATCCACAGTCCGGTGATCCTGATCGAGTTCGATCACCAGCGTCCGGTGGGGACGACGACACTCCATCCCGCCAGTCGGCCCACGCGGGATCATATTCATACCGT
>JBKJMH010000050.1:0-7423 GCA_046596625.1 Vicinamibacterales bacterium
ACTCGACGCCGCCCAGGACGACCCGCTCTCTGCCGTCAAGGCTGCCTACATCGCCACCGAGTACGAGGAAGCGCTCACGCTGCTGTCGTCGCTGACCAGCGCTGGCGCACGCGACCAGGCTGACGTCTACCGCGCGCTCTGCCTGCTCGCCCTCGGCCGCACGAACGACGTGAACCAGGTTCTGCACTCGCTCGCGGCGCGCAACCCTGCCTACCGCCTGTCCGAGTCGGACGTGCCGCCCCGGCTCGTCGCGCTCTTTGCCGATGTGCGCCGCCTGCAGGCGCAAGCGCAGGTGACCGAGGGGTACGCAAGTGCGAAGGCCAGCTTCGATGCCGGCCGCTACGCAGAGGCGTCGACTCGATTCGGCGGTATCCTGTCGCTGCTGACCGCGCACCAGGCTGTGCTCGATCCGAACGACGCTGTCACACGCGACCTGCCGCAGTTGTCTATCGGCTTTCGCGATCTGGCAAACGCGGAGGTGGCACGCGCCAGCGCCGTCGCGGCCGCCGTCGTACCGGGCGCGGCGCGGCTGATCGAGAACGTGGTCCAGCGCTACGCCCTCGCGTACTCGGCGCTCGACGCCGGCGCGGTCGTGCGGGTGTTCCCCGGCGAGAACCTCACTGTCCTGCAGTCGGCGTTTCGCCGGCTGAAGTCGCAGGCGATCGACCCGCGCAACGTGGCGGTCACGCTCGACCCGGCCGGCGACTCGGCCACGGTGACGCTCGTGTGGGTGGCTCAGGCCGCGCCGAAAATCGGCAGCACCATCAAGGTGGAGCGTCCGACGACGCTTCGCATGGTCAGGAGCGGCGATGGCAGTTGGACCATCGCCGAACGCCGATGAACTGCCGTAGTCGCAAGTCGCTGGTCGCAAGTCGCCAGTCGTTGTTCGATGGTCGGTGGCGTCCGAGGTATCGGTAGTCGGACAGGAGCACAGATGATTCGTCGTAGGGTTGCCGCGTGGATGGTGGGCCTCGGCCTGCTCGTGTCAGTGCCGGGACCAGCAGAGGCGCAGACTGCATCCGATCTGTCCACGCTGATGCGCACCCAGATCCTCGACATCTGGCTGTCGCGGACGCCAGACGGCCAGCGCATTCTCATCGATCCGCCCTCGGGCGATCTGCGCTCGCTGAGTCCGTTCACGCTCGTCACCCAGATTGAACAGCAGATCGGCAGCCAGCTCTCCAGCCTGCCGCTCGGCTCGTCGTCGGGAGGCTTCACCTACAGCTACGATGCTGCGCTTGGCACGTTTATCCGGTCGACCGAGTCGTTCGGGCCGGCATTCGCCGAGCGGGCCGCCACGCTCGGCAAGGGACGCTTCAACCTCGGCACCAGCTACCAGCGCTCCCGCTACACCCATCTCGATGGCAGCTCGCTGCGCGACGGCGGCATCACGTTTGTGCTGCCGCCAGGCACCATCACCAGCCCGGGCTTCGGCAATGTCGTCGAGGCCGCAGTCGATCTCGATCTGAAGAGCGACACCGCGGTGTTCTTCGCCACTGCCGGCCTCGCCTCACGGCTCGACGTCGGCATCGCCGTGCCCTACCAGCAGGTGACGATGGACCTGCGCACGCGCGGCACGATTCGCGACTTCTCGGCGCTCAACGTCGCGCCCGTATCGCGCGTCTTCGCCAACGGCACGAAGACTCAGGACTTCGTCTCGAGCGGCCAGGCGCGCGGCATCGGCGACGTCGTGCTGCGCGGCAAGTACAAGCTGACGCGCCCGGGCCTGCGCGAGTTCGCGCTCGCCGTGGACATGCGCCTGCCGACCGGCGACGAAGCCAACCTGCTCGGCACCGGCGGGCGCGAGACCCAGGTGATGCTGGTGTCGTCCTATTCGTCGAGCCGGTTCGATCCCCACTTCAACGTCGGCTACACCTTCGCGGACGGCGTGCACGGCAGCAACCAGATCAACTATGTGGGCGGGCTCGAAGTCGGCGCGACGCAGCGCCTCACGCTCATCGCCGACGTCATCGGCCGCAACTTCCTCGACACATTGCAACTGCGGCCGAGCGCCGTCACCATCGTCACCCCGGCCAACCCGGCGCTCGGGATCCCGTCCTTCACGTCGGCCGCCTTCGCGACGGTCGAACCGCAGTACGGCACGCTGAAGTCGATCCTCGGCACGGTGGGCCTGAAGTTCAACCCGACGCGCAGCATCCTTGTCTCAGCGCACCTGATGGCCACGCTCAGCGACGCAGGGTTGCGCCGACGGCTGACGCCGGTGCTGGGCCTCGACTACTCGTTCTGAGCACGCCGTGGCTACCGCACGCGGACAGATGCCGCCGACACCCGACGCTCAGGGGCCATCCCAGCTTTCGAGCTGGTACACCCAGGGACCATCGGACGGACTTGGCGATCGGCTGCTGATGTTCGACAACGCCGCCACCGGCCCGCTGGAACTGCTGCGTGTCCGCCCCGACTTCGCCTTCGTGCCCGAGTTCGAGAGCCGCCTGCGCGCCCGCCTCGAGCGGCTGTCGACGTTCGCGCATCCGGGCTTTGCGGTCGCACGCGCGGTGAATCACCTTGATGACGGCGAGGGTCTCACGGTGGTGTCGGCGCACGTGGCAGGCACGCGCCTGTCAGAGCTGTTCCCGCACGGGCGCCCGCACAGCGGCATGCACCCGACGCTGGCACGCTGGATCGTGGGCGAGTTGACGGCGGCACTCGCGGCGCTCCACTGGCAGGGGCCAGACATCGCGCACGGACTGCTTGCGCCAGACCGCATCGTGATCACCGCGGATCGACACGTGGTGATCACCGACTATCTGTTCGCCGATGCAGTGAACGCCATGCACCTGCCACCCGAGCGCCTGTGGACGGAGTTCGCCGTCGCGCCGGCGCCCGGCACGGACGTCGGCACGCTCGGGCCACGCGGCGACGTGGTGCAACTGGCGTACATCTGCCTCTCGCTCGTGCTGGGCCGGCTCGTGACCCCGGAGGAATGCGGTCGGCAGCGTCTGCGCGTGCTCGACGAGTTCACCTCGGCGTGCGATCGGCAGTCACCCGGCTCGGGACGTCCGCTGCGCACCTGGCTCGAACAGGCGCTCGACCGCGACGGCTTCCGCACCGGCTCGGACGCCGACGACGCCCTCGTGCAGCTCACTGGACCGTCGCAGCTCGAAGCACGCGTTGCGACAACGACGGCCACGCCGCTGCGCCCTGGGCCGACACAGACCTTGCTGTCCGGCACGTCGGTTCATGTCGACGACGAGATCGCGGACGCCGCACCGCGCCAGCGCGTCCGCATAGTGCAGTGGATGGCCGCGGGCCTGGCCGTCATCGGCATCGTGCAGGGCGCCATCATCGCGGGCCTGGTGTTCCGGACACCGGTGACAGCCCCTCTGCCAGCACCAGCGGTGTCCGCGTCCCCCGCACCACGCGTGTCGGCGGACGCCCGCACCGTGGCGGCCGCAGCGGCCACGGTGGCCGCGCCTGGGGCGCCTCCCGCCGGCGCCGTGGTCGCCTCCTCGTCCACCGCCACGACCGAGGGCGCCATCGACGGCATCGGACGCGTGCGCGTCGTCTCAGCCGTGCCGCTGCAGGTGATCGAAGGCGGACGGGTCATCGGCACGTCGGGCGACCGCCCGCTGCGGTTGCCGCCGGGTGTGCACACGCTCCAGCTGAGCAACAACGCGCTCGGCTACCGCACGACTGAGCGTGTACGCATCGACGCCGGCCGGCAAGCCAATCTGACGATCGTGCTGCCGAGGGGCACCGTCAACGTGAACGCGCAACCGTGGGCGCAGGTGCTCATCGATGGCGCCAGTGTCGGCGACACGCCGCTGGCGAACCTGTCGCTGGTCATCGGCGACCACGAGGTGCTGTTCCGTCATCCGCAACTCGGCGAACGCCGTCAGCGGGTGGTGGTGAAGGCCGGTGCGCTGACGCGGGTCAGCGCGTCGTTCGCACCGTGATCAGGAGTTGGCGGCGAGCGCGTCTCCCGACGTGCCGCCGGTGAGCCGTTCGTACTCGTCGCGCGAGATAGCCGAGACGAAGGCGCCCGCTGAATCGGGCGGCATGCCCGCCACAATCCGCTGCGCCAGTGCAGCATCTTCAACGATGTGCGGCGTGTCGTAGAGCGTCAGGTTCTTCAGCCGGAACACCGCACTGAACCGTCCGGCGCCGCGAATCACTGCGGACGCATCCGAGATCACGGAGTCGAGCTGCCCGTGACCGACGATCCCCACGTTCTCGATGAGGAAGCAGACCCAGTCGCCTTCGCGCGCGGGCACTGGCGGCACGCCGGTGTCGCTAATCCCAAGCACCCGGCGCCGGCCAATGACTGCATCGAGCAGTTGCGCTGGTGTGGCGGTTTCGTCGTGCAGCAGCGTCACCAGCCAGAAGCTGGTGTCCGACTCGCGCTCGGGACGGGCGACGATGGACAGGCGCGGTGGAGCGTCCGGCGCGGAGGTGGCGCCACCGGTGCCGGCCACCGACTCGGTGAGCCGCCGCATGAGGTCCACCATGAAGTCGCTGTCGGGACCTGAGGTGAGGAGGCGCAGGACATCGCTGTGCGACACACGCCCGTCGGCCGCCATGTCTGCCAGCCATAGCAACGACCCGGTCGAGATGCCCCGGATATCGCGTGCCTGGCGTCGCGCGAGTTGGGCATCGAGCTGACGCGCGCCGGTGTAATAAGCCGTGGTGACGCACAGGCCCACCCATCGTTCGCCCTGCTGCGGCGGCAACGACGCCGCGAGGGCCGCCACCGTGCGGGCGAGTGTCTCGGCGTCCGTGTCGCTGGTCTGCTCGCCGCGCACCTCGATGGCGATGCGCGCCTGTCGGCGGGAACGCCAGTGGCCCTCGAGCCGCACCGCGCCCGGATCCGACTCGTAGCGGCCGAACGTGATGTCGAAGCCGAGGTGACGACCGATGAGAATGACCAGATCCTGGCGCGCGCGTGCGCTCTGATTGTCCAGTCGCTCCTGCGACTGCTCGAGCAGGTTCGCAATATCGGCGACGCAGGTGACCCGGTCGAGCAGGAAGCGCCGGAACCGCTCGCGCGGCGTGTCGGTACCGGCCGCGTCATCGAGACGTCCGACCAGCGTCAGCAGTTCGTGCAGGTTGAAGCGCATGCCCCAGCCGCCTACGGCGCGGGCGGCGGCGGCGCCGCGACGCGGTTGCGCATGAGCAGATCGGACGGTGTGACGCTGCCGCCAGCCGGCTCCAGTGTCAACGCGGCGCCGATCACGGCGCGCGGCACGCGCGGAGTCTCGGTGGTGAACGTGATCCGGCCGGTGGCATCGGGCGCGAATGTGCCGGCTGTGACTGGCACTCCGTCGGTGAGCATCCACAGCTGGTAGGTCATGCCCGCGGCGGGCGGCGCCAGGCGCACACCGCTGAACACCACGCCGCGCGTCCGGCTCCACAGCACCTGGCCGGACATGGCCGACGGCCCCGAGCCCGCGATGGTGAACCGCACGAGGTCGGGTGCGGCCATCACGTCGCTCACCATCTGTGCCCGAGCCGTAGTGGCGCGCGCCTCGGCCAGTTGCTTCGCCGTGTCGTCGCGGACGGCCGACAGTTGCTGGTTCGCCGAGGCCACCGCGTCCTGGGCCTGCCGCTCGGCGGCGCTGGCCCGCGCGGCGGCCTCGCGTGCCTGACGCTGCAGTGTCCAGCCGCCGAGACCGGCGGCGACGACGACCACCGCCACCACACCGGCCGCGAGGGTGAGGAGTCGGTTCGTGCGCGTGCCGTCGGCGGCTGCGGTGCGCAGCGCTGCATCGTGCTGGGCAAACGACTGCTCGATCACCTCGAGTCGCGCCACGACGTCGGCTGGCGCAGGCGGCAACGCGAGCGGCGCGGGCACTATCAGGCCATGCGAAGCAGGCAGTGAGGACACCGACGCGTCGAGGGTGGTGCTGACGTCGGTGGTGTCCCGCAGCTGGTTGTGCAGCCGCACCACCCCTTCGATCGGCCAGGCAGGCGCAGGAGCGTCGGCGGCGCGCGCCGGGGCAAGGGCGCGAATCTCGGACACCGCCGTGGCGAGCTGCTCGGAGACCGTGGTGAGCCGGTCGTTCAGGGCGGTCTCGATCGCCACCAACCGTGCCTCCGCGCGATCGAAGCCGCTGACGCTGCTGTTGGTGGCGGCGATGGCGACGCGACTGAGGGTGTCGGCCTGCTCGCGCAGTTCACGGACCGGTGCGTCGTGAATCTCGCGCAGCGCCGTCCACTCCTGCTCGATGACGCGTTCGAGCGCGCGCAGCCGTTCAGCGGCGTCCTGGTGCAGACGATCTTCCGCGGCGCCGAACGCCGACACGCGATCTTCGAGCTGGCCCACGGCGCGCGCCTGCCGCTCGCCGGTGCTGCTCCACTGCGTGATGATGCCGGCGACCTGGCGCGTCAGGTCGGCGAGGCGATCCTCGGCGGGCTCGAGCTGTTCCTGCTGGTCGCGCCACAGCTGCAGCGACACCGTCAGCCGGTCGAGTTGCGACTGCAGTTCACCGAGGCGCTGATCGATGCCGGGGACTTCCTGATACACCTGGACCTTGCTGCGCATGATACACAACCGCGCCCCTCTGCTGCAGCACGCTCGCGCATCGTCACGTCGCTGGTAGACTGCGCGGGATGCCTCTCCTCCTGCACGGGCTCACGCCGATCCACTGGGCGGCCGCGGGCGCCGTCATCGCCTTCGTCACCCTCACGCTGCTGCTGCTTGCGAACCGCAGGCTCGGGGTGTCCAGCGGCCTCGAAGACATCTGCAGCCTGGTGCTCGACACCGCCTATTTCAGGCGCGGCGCCGTCATGAACGGGCGCGTGTGGCGCTTCCCGTTCCTGGCCGGACTGCTGCTGGGCGGCTTCCTGTCCGCGGCACTGGGCGGAGGCTGGTCGCCGACGTGGGCGCTCGGCATGTGGGACCAGGCTGTCGGCCTCGGCCACGGCGCCAAGTTGGCGTGGATGTTCGCGGGCGGTGTGCTCACCGGCTTCGGCACCCGGCTCGCCAATGGCTGCACGAGCGGGCACGGCATCTTCGGCAACTCGAACTTCGAGCGGCCAAGCCTGCTGGCGTCGGCGTCGTTCATGGTTGCGGGGATCGCCACCACCCAGTTGCTGTACCGCGTCATCCTTCGCTGAGGACGAGGCTGCCCATGACCCTGCTCTATCTCGTGCTCGGCACCATCTTCGGGTTCGCCCTCAGCCGTTCGGGCGCCGCCGACTACGACTACATCCAGGGCATGTTCCTGTTCGAGCGCTTCCAGCTCTACGGCATTCTCGCCACCGGTGTGCTGTTCACCGCTCCGGGCCTCTGGCTGATCAAGCGCCGGTCACGCACGCTCTCGGGGAAGCCGATCGACATCGAGTTGAAGCCGATGAACCGGGGCACCATCGCCGGCAGCCTGCTGTTCGGCGTCGGCTGGTCGCTGACCGGCATGTGTCCGGGGCCGATCCTGGTGAACATCGGCGAGGGGAAGGTGTACGCGCT
>JBKJMH010000107.1:0-14336 GCA_046596625.1 Vicinamibacterales bacterium
GCGCCGCTGACGTGTCGCGAACGGTCATTGCCTGACGCGGATTCTACCGCGATGTGCGGCGGACAGGTCAGCGCTGCACGTCGGCCTTACCCGAATCCTCGGCGAGTTCGGCCGTGACCCAGCCCCGCAGCCGCGCCGCCAGTTCCGCGTCGTGCGCCACTTCCTGGATGATGCGGGTGACGGCGTCGATGTCCGGCGTGTCGGGCGCAGCCATGACGCTCATGTTATGGGAAGCGCACGGCGACCGCCCATTGGGCGCGGCCGCCGTGCAGCGTGCGTCTGCGAACTGCGGGCGGACTAAACCGCGGGCGGATCTGTCTCGCGCTCGAAGTGCCGATGCCGGGCCAGCGCTCGAATGAACCCGTCCACCGCGTCGGCACTGTCTGCCGCCGTGCCGTTGATGATGCCGGGGTCATCACCGCCGGATGGGAGTTGCGGCGGAATTCCCGCTGCGGTGAGCAGCATCGCTCCGTCACCGAGGGCGAGCATCGGCTTGCAGTGCCGGTACTGGTCTTTCACGAACGCCACGACCTGACCGTTCGCCGCGAGCTTGCCGCTGGTGGTCATCACCGCTCCGTCCCACAGGACCGACGGCGTGGCCTCGACGGTGGTGTCCACCTCGAGCTCGCCGTTCTCCTGACCGACCGTGCCCAGCCTCGATCCGACGAGGCGGGCGACGACGCCGGCTGCCGTGAGCGCCTCGGTCAGCTGCGTCACCACCTCAGTGTCGGACGAGTCGTCCACCAGCACGGCGACGTGCCGGCCGGCGACCGAGCCGTCGCCAGGGCGCGCCAGCAACGACAGCGACGGCGACTCGGTCACCTCGGGAGTAACGTCCTCTGTCAGGACCTTCGGCAGCGGGGCCGGCAACTCGCGCATGCCGAGGCCGTCCGCCACGGCGCGCGCCAGTGTTTCGTCTACATTCCTCAGCCCCGCCACCATCCGCTGCCGGATGGCCGGGGTCTGCACCTTCGACAGCTCGAAGCGGAAGGCCCCGACGATGTGCGTGCGCTCGACGTCGGTCTGGCTCTTCCAGAACAGGCGCGCCTGCGCGTAGTGCTCCGCGAAGCGCTCGGCTTTGCCACGTACCTTGTCCGCGTCGCGCTCCATCGGTTCGCGGTACGTCATGAAGCCCGCACTGCCGGCCTGGAACGGGCAGCCGCCGGCAAGCGAGTTCGGTTCATACGACACACGGCCGCGGTTTACCGCCTGGCGGTGCATACCGTCGCGCTGGTTGTTGTGCACCTGTGCCACCGGGGCATTGATCGGAATCTCGTGGAAGTTCGCGCCGCCGAGTCGAGAGATCTGGGTGTCCACATAGGAGTGGATGCGGCCCATCAGCAGCGGGTCGTTGGTGAAGTCGACGCCGGGCACCACGTGGGCCGTGCAGAACGCCACCTGCTCGGTTTCAGCGAAGAAGTTGTCGGGGTTCCGGTTCAGCACCATCCGCCCAACCGGCGTCACCGGCACCAGTTCCTCCGGCACCAGCTTGGTCGCATCGAGCACATCGAAGCTGAACGCCTCCGCCTGAGCCTCCGTGAAGATCTGCATGCCCAGCTCGTACTCGGGGAAAACGCCCGCTTCGATCCCTTCCCAGAGATCGCGCCGATGGAAGTCCGGATCGGCTCCGGAGATCTTCACTGCCTCATCCCAGACCAGTGAGTGAGTGCCGCCCTTCGGATTCCAGTGGAACTTCACGAAGTGCGACTCGCCCCCCGCGTTCACCAGCCGGAACGTATGCACACCGAACCCCTGCATCGTCCGGTAGCTGCGGGGAATGGCACGGTCGGACATGGCCCACATGAGCATGTGGGTGATCTCCGGCATGAGGGAGGCGAAGTCCCAGAACGTGTCGTGCGCGGTTCCGGCCTGCGGCATGGCGAAGTGCGGTTCCGGCTTGGCCGCATGGACGAGGTCGGGAAACTTCATCGCGTCCTGGATGAAGAAGACCGGGATGTTGTTGCCGACGAGGTCCCAGTTGCCTTCCTGCGTGTAAAACTTCGTGGCAAAGCCGCGCACGTCGCGCGCCGTGTCGGATGACCCGCGCTCGCCGAGGACCGTGGAGAATCGCACGAACACCGGTGTCTGCAGGCCCGCCTTCGAAAACAGGTGAGCCCGGGTGTACTGCTCGAGCGACTCGTAACACTCGAAGTAGCCATGTGCCGCCGAGCCGCGCGCGTGCACGATGCGCTCGGGGATACGTTCATGGTCGAAGTGGGTGATCTTCTCCCGGAGGATGAAGTCCTCCAGCAGCGTCGGCCCACGCAGCCCGGCTTTCAGGGAGTTCTGGTTGTCGGCGACGGGCACGCCCTGATTCGTCGTCAGGACCTGGCCGGTGTCGTCGGCGCGTACGCGGTCGAGCGGTCCAATCGTCCGGTTGACGCCAGGACTCGGCGTGCCGGAGCCGACCTTCGCCGACGGGGTCGATTCCTGTACGGTGCTGGCGCCGACGAGCGGCGTCGACGCCTCCTGCGGCTCGCCCGCCGGCGGGTCCTGAGTGTCGTCGTACTCGCCGGGCTTGATGGGGTTGAAGGGGATGCTGGCGGCGAGTGCCTGCGTGGCGGCGAACTTGGCGACGAGTGCGTCGGATGCCGGCGCGGAGCCACCTGGAGCGGACGGCCCGGAGACCGTGGCTCGGCTGTTTCGTTGGGTCTTCTTGCGGACGGTGGACGATGAGCGCGGTGATTTTGCCATGGTGCGAATGGCTGCAAGAAGCAGTGCAGGCGCCGCATCGCGGCTGCGGCGATAATGTCGGGCCATGCGTAGACTGCCGTGCGCCTGACCCTTCCGACCATTGCCTCCCGTCGTCTGGCGGCGCAGTGGCTGAACCGTCCAGCGGCGCGCACACCGGCCGAGTTCGTGCGGTGGTGCGGCGCGGTGCAGTCGCAGGACCTGGCGCTGGCCAGGTGGTCGGTCGGGCAGCGCCTCGTTGATGGCACTGAACGGGATGTGGCACACGCGCTCGTCGAGGGCACGATCCTGCGCACCCACGTGCTGCGGCCGACCTGGCACTTCGTGGCGCGCGACGATCTGCGGTGGATGCTTGCGCTGACGGCGCCGCGCGTCCTGGCGAAAGTCCGGCCGTACGACCTGCGGGCGGGGCTGGACGAGGGGATGGCGGTCACAGGCACAAGGGCCATCGAGACAGCGATCGAGCGGCGCGGACCGCTGACGCGCGCCGAGCTGGCCGAGGTGTTGCGGACGATTGGTATCGGCGCCGTGTCGAACTGGCTGGTCGGTCACGTGCTGATGCACGCGGAACTTCGCGGTGTCGTCTGCAGCGGTCCGCCGCGCGGCGTGCAGCAGACGCATGCCTTGCTCGACGAACGCGCTCCGCGCCGGTCCACCCTGTCGCACGATGAGGCGCTCGCCGAGTTGGCGCGTCGCTACTTCCAGAGTCACGCGCCGGCCACCGAACTCGACTATCGCTGGTGGTCGGGGCTGAGCGCGGCCGAGGCGAGGCGCGGCGTCGAGGCGCTCGGCGACGCGGTTGAGCGCGCCACGGTGGAGGACATTACCTACATAGTGTGGCGCGACGCGGTCGTGACGGGTGGGTCAGCCTGCACGGCTCACCTGCTGCAGCCGTTCGACGAACTGGTGGTGGCGTACAGCGAATCGCGTCACGCGGTCGACCTCGCCGGACTCGTGCAGCACCGGAAGCCGGACGGGCTGCTGACACGAACCGTGCTGGTGAACGGCCAGGTGGCCGGCCGGTGGAGCCGCACGCTCGACCGTCGGTGCCGGCTGCGGCTCGACCTGCTGCGCGTGCTCACGCAGCGCGAGCACGGCGCGCTGGCCGCGGCCGTCGAGCGGTTCGCGGCGTTTCTCGGGCAACCCTTGACCGTCGAGGTCGGCGCAGGGGGCTGACGGCGACCATCGCCTCACTGGATAATAAGGAGATGTTCAGCGCTCGCCGCTTCGTTCAGGCTCTGACGGTAATGCTCGTGTCGTCGGCTGTCGCCTCGGCGCAGCCGGCCGCGCCGCAGGCGCCCGTGCTCAACCAGAAAGGGAAGGACGTGCAGTGGGTGCCGACCCCGCCCGTCCTGCTCGACCGGATGCTCGACATGGCCGACGTCACGCCGAAGGACTTCCTGGTGGACCTCGGGTCGGGTGACGGCGTCACCGTCATCGCGGCTGCCCGCCGCGGCGTCAGGGCCCTCGGCATCGAGTACGACGCGAACCTCGTCGAGGTGTCGAAGCGCAACGCGAAGGCAGCCGGTGTGGGCGCGCTGGCCGAGTTCCGTCGCGGCGACATCTTCAAGACCAACTTCTCGAAGGCGACGGTCGTCTTCACCTTCCTGTTGCCGTCGTTGAACCTGCAGCTGCGCCCGACCATCCTGGCCATGAAGCCCGGCACGCGCGTCGTGTCGAACACCTTTCCGATGGGCGAGTGGGAACCCGACGATCGCGTCCGTGTCGACGGCCCATGCGAGCGCTGGTGCGAGGCGCTGTTCTGGGTCGTGCCGGCGCGGGTGGCCGGTGTGTGGCGTACCCCGAAGGGCGACCTCACGCTGACGCAGCGCTTCCAGATGCTGTCCGGCACGCTCGGCGACACCGCTGTGCAGCAGGGGCGGCTGCGCGGCGAGGCGATTATGTTCACGCTCGGCGACGGACAGTTCACCGGTCGCGTCAACGGCTACCGCATCAATGGCACCTTCGTCGAGAACGGCCGGTCGTCCACCTGGAACCTCGCCCGACGCTGACAGCGCACCAACGACCAACTGACCAACGACCAACCGGCCATTCCCGTGACAGAATGTCCACCGTGCCGCGCGTCTCGGTGGTCATCGCCACGTACAACTGGAGCAGCGTTCTGCCGTTCTCCATTGGCAGCGTGCTCCGGCAGACCTTTGACGACTTCGAAGTGCTGGTTGTCGGCGACGGCTGCACCGACGATTCCGAGGCGGTCGTGCGGGCCATTGGCGACCCGCGGGTGCGGTGGATCAACCTTCCCGTGAACAGCGGCCACCAGGGGACGCCGAACAACGAGGGCATACGCCAGGCCCGTGGCGAACTCATCGCCTACCTCGGTCACGACGATCTGTGGTTTCCTCATCACCTCGAGGCGAGCGTGCGCGCACTCGATCGGGCGACGGCCGACGTCACCTATTCGCTGGTGGCGTGCATCGGTCCCGAGGCGGCATTCATCCTGCCGACGATCCCGCAGCCTCGCCGGCGGACCTTTTCTCCGCCGTCCGGGATGCTCCACCGCCGGATCGTGGCCGAACGCACGGGGGGCTGGGCGCACTATCGTCAACTGCGCGTCGCCCCCGAAACGGAGTTCTTCCGGCGGGCGCTCGATGCCAATTTCCTCTTCCAGTTTGTGTCGCGTCTCACCGTGGTGAAGTTTCCCGCGGTCTGGCGCGCCGGCGTCTACAAGACGCGGCCGTCGCACGAACAGGCGGAGTGGTCGGCTCGCATGCAATCGGAGCCCGACCTCGAGGCACAGGTCATGGCGCGCATCATCGCGGAGGGGGGCTTGCGCAACGTCGCCTACCGCGAACTGGTCCGTCATCTCATCACGGAAACGGCTCGCCTGATCCGGCGTCCGTCGTTCCTGCCGTGGCGCCGGGGCGGCATGATCGACGCGGTGCGCGCTTTCAAGGGGCTGGAGGAATAGGGATGCTTCAGGGCGCACGCAAGGATACACAGCAAGTCACGCCGGCATGGCAGAAGCTGCAGGAGACGATCGAGGGGGTCGTCGTCCACGAAGTGCGTCACGTGCCGCGTGACCACGGCGTCATCACCGAGCTGTATCGTCCCGAATGGGATCCGACCGGCCTGCCCGTGGTGCACATCTACCAGTCGAGGCTGTTCCCGGCCGCCATCGGCGCCTGGAGCTGTCACGCGAAGACGGTCGACCGCCTCTTCATCAATCAGGGGCACGTAAAAATCGTGCTGTTCGATGGCCGTGAGGACAGCCCCAGCTTCAACCGCGTCATGGAACTGCATGCCGGCGATGTGCGGCCGGCCTTCGTCGTGATTCCGATTGGCGTCTGGCACGGCATCCAGAATCTTGGCTCGTCGGACGCACTCATGCTGAACTGGCCGTCGCGCGCCTACGACTACCAGGATCCCGACCACTATCGTCTGCCGTACGATTCACCTGACATCCCGTATCAATGGCACGCGGGTGGTGCCCGGCTGCGCTCGAATCCGCGGCTGTCTTCGCCGGCCGACAGGAAAGGGGACAACGATGATTGATCTGCAGAACCGCCGCGCCTTCCTGCGGGCCGTGGCCGCCGCAGGCGTGGCATGGGCCGCTGTCGACCTCCTCGATGTCGAGGAGGCGCTGGCGTTTGCGGCGCATCAGGCGCCGCCAGGCGCCCCGACCTTCGCGCCGACGTTCGACACCGCGCAGGGCGCTGTTGTCGAGGCACTCGTCGGTCGGCTTATTCCGGCCGTGGACGGCCGGCCCGGTGCGCGCGAGGCGGGAGCGGCCCGCTTCATCGACCGCGCGCTGGCCACGTTCAATGGCTCACAGAAACAGGCATACGTCGACGGCCTCGCCGATCTCAATCGGCGCGCGGCCGCGACGCAGGGCGGTACGACGTTCGACACGCTGAGTGCGACGCAGCAGGACGAGGTGCTCCGCGAGATTGAGCAGACGCCGTTTTTCCAGATGGCGCGCTTCGACACCATCGTCGGCACTTTCGCGCTGCCGACGTGGGGCGGCAACACCGACCATCGCGGCTGGCAGATGATCGGGTTCGAGCACCTGCCGCGTTTCCAGGCACCGTTCGGCTTCTACGACGCCGACATCAATCGGAGGGGCTGACCATGCAGGCACCACAACCACCGCGCACCGCCCGCTTCCGTCCGAGCGACGAGGTCGATTTTGTCATCGTCGGTTCCGGTGCCGCCGGCGGCATCATCGCGAAGGAACTGTCCACCGCCGGCTTCTCGGTGGTCGTGCTCGAGCAGGGACCTCGGCTCACCGAGCAGCAGTTCGACCACGACGAGTTCGGGGCGTTCTTCCGCTTCTCGAATGCCAACGACCCGGCCACCCAGCCGCAGACGTTCCGTCCGACGCCGGACGCGAAAACCGAGCAACAACTCGGTGCCATCTACGGCCGGCTCGTCGGCGGCAGCAACGCTCACTTCACCGCCAACGTCTGGCGCCTGCGCCCGAGCGACTTCAACGAGGCGAGCCGGATGGGCGCCGTCGCTGGCGCCAACTTCGTCGACTGGCCAATTGCCTACGACGACCTCGAGCCGTACTACACCAAGGTCGATTGGGAGATGGGCGTATCCGGCGTGCCCGGCCCCTTCGATGCGCGGCGCTCGCGCCCCTATCCGATGCCGCCGCTGCCGGTGAAGTCGTCGGGTGTGCTGATGGACCGTGGCGCGGCCAAACTCGGCTGGCACTCGCAGCCGGCGCCGATGGCCATCAACTCGCAGTTCTACAACGGCCGCCCTGCCTGCCAGCACTGCGGCTTCTGCCTGTTCTTCATGTGCGAGTTCCGCGCGAAGTCCACATCGATGGCGGCGATGCTGCCGGTGGCCGAGGCGACGGGTCGCTGCGAGATTCGGCCGAACAGCTACGTGGCACGCGTGGAGACGAACAGCGCCGGCCGCGCCACGGGCGTTGCTTACTTCGACGCGGACAGGCAACTGCACCAGCAGCGTGCGAAGGCGGTGGTGCTGTGCGCGAACGGCAGCGAGACGCCGCGCTTGCTGTTGAACTCGTCCTCGGCGCGCTTCCCGAACGGGCTCGCGAATTCGAGCGGCGTGGTGGGGCAGCACCTGATGTTCAACACCTACAGCGGCGTGAACGCGCAGTTTCCCGAGGTGCTGAACGAGCACAAGAGCGTGCAGAACACCCGCATCCTGCTCGACTTCTACGACTCCGACGCGTCGCGCGGCTTCTACGGCGGCGGCGGCATCGACGCGCGCTTCGGCAAGTACCCGATTACGTTCGGCCTCGGCGGCCTGCCGCCAGGCTCGCCCACCTGGGGCGAGGGCTTTGCCCGCGGCCTCGCGCAGCAATACACGCGCTCGATGTTCTTCGGCACCCACGGCACCTCGCTGCCGGTACCCTCCAACAGCATCTCGCTCGATCCCGCACTGAAGGACGCGTGGGGGCTGCCGGCGATGCGGGTCACCTACAAGGACCATCCGGACGATCTGAAGAACCTGCAGTTCCTGATGGACAAGGCGACGCAGCTGGCCGAGGCGGCCGGCGCCACGAAGGTGTGGCCCGATCCGGTGGCGCTACAGACCAACTCGGTGCACCTGCTCGGCACGTGCCGGATGGGCAACGACCCGAAGACGTCAGTGGTGGACAAGTACAACCGGACGCACGACGTGAAGAACCTCTTCGTGTGCGACGGCAGTAGCCTGGTCACCTCCACCCGTGGCCAGCCGACCATGACGATCATGGCGCTGGCCTTCCGCGCCGGCGAGAACATCGCCGGCTTCGCGAAACGCAGCGAGATCTGAGGCCACGACGCGGCAGCGGTGCGCACGGGTGCTAGAATTTCGCTGCACATGCCCGTTACAACCCTCGACGAACTCCGCGAACATCTGCAGTGGGCGCTCGAGCTCGAGCACGCCACGCTGCCGCCGTACCTGTGCGCCCTCTACTCGATCAAGCCCGGGACGAACGAGGCGGCCGTGGGCGTCATCAGCTCGGTCTTCATCGAGGAGATGCTGCACATGACGCTGGTGGCGAACGTGCTGAACGCCGTCGGCGGCACGCCCAGCCTCGACTCGCCCGACTTCATCCCGCGCTACCCGACGTTCCTGCCGCACAGCGCCAACGCCTTCGAGGTGTCGCTGCTGCCGTTCTCGCCGCAGGCAGTCGAGACATTCATGAAGATCGAACGTCCGGAAGACCGGGAAGCGACGGCCGAGGCCGAAGGCTACGAGACGATCGGTCAGTTCTACCAGGCAATCGAGGAAGGGCTGAAGCGGCTGTGCGAGACGCTCGGCGAAGCGAGCGTGTTCACGGGCGACCGATCGCGTCAGGTGACGCCGCAGGCGTTCGAGTATCGCGGCAGCGGCCGGGTCGTGCCGGTGTACGACCTCGCATCGGCACTGGTGGCGATCGACGAAATCGAGGAGCAGGGCGAAGGGCTGAAGCACGCGGAGGTGTGGGACGGCGATCGCGACATGTTCCACCCCGAGCGTGAGGAAGTGGCGCACTACTTCCGCTTCATGGAGCTGCAGCAGCAGCGCTCGTTCACGCGCGGCGACACGCCCGAGTCCGGCCCGACCGGCGCGGCGTTCACGCTCGACTACTCGGCGGTCTACCCGATGCGTCCGAACCCGCGTTCGCAGACCTACAAGGGCGGCAGCCCGGTGGTGGCGAAGGTGGGCGAGTTCAACCTGATGTACTCGGACCTGCTGCGCGATCTGCACCGCGCCTTCAACGGCGAGCCCGGACGCCTCTTCAAGACGATTCCGGCCATGCAGCAACTGAAGGTGGTGGCGCAGGCCATCATGGAGATGCCGACGGGCGACGGCTCGACGAACGCCGGTCCGACCTTCGAGTACATGCCGCCGGTGACGCGGATGCAGGCAACGAACGCCGCCTACACGATCACCGTCCTCGAGAACGGTCCGTATCTCGTCGTCGGTGGTGTGCCGCTGAACCGCAAGTCGATCGTGACGTCGGAACTGCACGAGCCGCTCACCTGGAAGAAGGGCGCGACGCTGGAATCAGACCAGAGCTACCGGCTGTGCCGCTGCGGCCAGTCCGCGCACAAGCCGTTCTGCGACAACACCCACGCCCGCGTCGGCTTCGTCGGCACCGAAACGGCGCCCACCACGCCGAGCGCTGCCCGTGCCCGCCGCTTCGTCGGCACGAAAATCACGATGACAGACGACTCCATCCTTTGCATGCACGCCGGCTTCTGCAGCAACCACGCCGAGAAGGTGTGGCAGCTGATGGAGCACACCGACGACACGCGCGTGCGCTTCACCGTGATGCAGATGGTCGAGCGGTGCCCATCCGGGAAACTGAGCTACGAGATCGACGGCGTGCCGGTCGAGCCCGATCTGCCGGAAGCGATCTCGGTCACGACCGACGGTCCGCTCTGGGTGACGGGTGGCATTCCCGTAACGATGTCGACCGGGGAGACGCTCGAGGTACGGAACCGCGTCACGCTCTGCCGGTGCGGTCAGTCGAAGAACAAGCCGCTCTGCGACGGCACGCACGCCGAAGCCGGCTTCCGCGAGGGCTAAGGGCGGATTGGCGCCAGTGCGCTCGTACGGTACGTAGCCGCGCACCTTCAGGTGCGCCGTGTCGGGCCGACCTGAAGGTCGGCAGCTACGTCCCCCCGGATCACGCGTCCGCATCCGCCAGGAACCCGCCGGACTGGTGCGCCCACAGTCCGGCGTAGATGCCGTTCATCGCCAGCAGCGCCTCGTGCGAGCCGCGCTCGACCACGGCGCCGCCGTTCATGATCAGCAGTTCGTCCATGCGCCGCACGGTCGAGAGGCGGTGCGCGATGACCAGCGCCGTCCGCCCCTCGAGCAGCGTGAGCAGCGCGTCCTGGATGGCGGCCTCGCTCTCCGAGTCGAGCGCGCTCGTCGCTTCGTCCAGCACGAGAATCGGCGCGTCCTTCAGGATGGCCCGCGCAATCGCCACCCGCTGCCGCTGTCCGCCGGACAGCTTCACGCCGCGCTCGCCAACCATCGTGCCGTAACCCTCCGGAAGCGCCTCGATGAACTCCGCCGCATGCGCCAGTGCCGCCGCACGCCGGACGTCCTTGTCGGTCGCGTCGGGGCGACCGACCCGGATGTTATCGGCGATGCTGCGGTGGAACATCGACGGATCCTGCGGCACGTAGGCGATCAAGGCGCGCAGCGCCCCTTGCGGCACGCTGTCGATCGGCACGCCGCCGATGAGGATGCGCCCCGCGTTCACATCCGAGAACCGGAGCAGCAGGCGCGTCAGCGTGGTCTTGCCGCCGCCCGATCGACCCACCAGCCCGAACTTCGCTCCGGCGGGAATGGTGAGCGAGAGGTTGTCGAACAGCCACGGCTGCGAGTCGCTGTAGCGAAAGCTGACGTGGCTCAGCGTGATGCTGTGGTCGGCCGCTGTCAGCGCTGCCGGTGCGTCGAGGTCGGTCACCACCGGTGGGTCGAGCAGCAGGTCGGCGAACTGCGCCGCGTCGGTGAGCGCCCCTTCCAGGTTGCGGTAGATGCGGTTGAACTCCCACATCACGCGCGTCGCCGTGGAGTAGTAACTGAAAGTGATGAACACCGCCTCGAGGCTGCCGCCGCTCGTGCCGCGGGTGGCCAGCGCCGTGATGAGCCCCAGGATGTTCGTCGTCACGAACATCGTCGACGTGACGATGTCGATGCGGAAGTTCTGGTAGTCCCAGGAGCGCAGCGTCTTCGCGCCGAAGTCAGTGACGTTCTTCTCGTGAATGCGCGCCTCCTCCGGTTCGCGCGAGAAGGCGCGGACGACCTCCGCATTCGAGATGGAGTCGGCGAGGTGCCCGGCCATCACGTTCGAGGCCGCCTCGCGCACGTCCACCAGTGCCTGCCCTCGCCGCACCAGCGGCAGGATGATCAGGACGGTGAGGATGAGCACGGTCAGCAGTACGACGATCAGCCACGGCGAGTACTGCCACAGCACGGCCGACACAAACACCAGCGGCAGCATCGTCGGCGCCATCTGGAACACCAGCACGTCGAAGACGTCTTCGTAGCGGCGGGCAAAGCCGAGGGCACGCTTGGTGAGCGAACCTGAGTAATTGCTCTGGAAGAACGCCAGGTCCTTTGCCAGCAGTTCATCCATCGACTCGATATAGAGCGCCTCGAGCCCGCGGATCTCGACTCGCGTGATGATGATCGTGGCCAGTCGCCAGCACAACTGGCCGGCAATCCACAGCCCCGCGAATGTCAGGACATACGGCACGAGATCGGGCCAGGTGAGCGTCTCGTTCCGTCCGAGGCGCCCGAGCAGGCGCGCAATGACCAGCGGCGGCGCGTAGTAGTTCAGGATGTCGGCAGCAGCCGGCAGCAGCACCGACGCAGTCGACATGAACGGCGTGCGCCTGGCCTGGCGCCAGTAGCGCGCCAGCACGAGGCGCAGCGAGGCCCGCAGCCGGCTGGTGTCACGTGGTCGGGCGTCGGTGGTCATGATCGTGCGTGGTACTGCGTCGAGGAAACCACGCGCGACGTGACGCTGTCAATCGGCGGACAGCCTAGGCGAAGCGCTGATCGTCGGCCGATGGGCCGTAGAGCGCTGGAACCGTGGCGCCCATCAGCCGCAGGTAGACGGTCATCTGGCCGCGGTGATGCGCCCAGTGATTCGCCGTATCGCGCAGCATCTGATGACGGGGCAGATCGGACACGACCGTGCCGCCGGCAAGGAGTTGCCAGTGCGTCTGCAGGTGCGCCTCTGTGGTGGCGGTGAGCGCCGCCCGCGCGTCGGCCACGGCCTTCTCGAGCGCTGCGATGTACTCGGCGCTGGTCGCCGGCTGCGGTCGAGCGGGGCGCGCGCCATCGACAGGAGCGATATCCAGGCTGTCGTGCTTCACGATCATCGAGAACCAGGTGGGAATGGTCGCCACCATGTCGGCGAGATGGCCGAACTCCATCGACCGGTCGTGTGGCTTCCAGCTGCGCTGGCCGTCGGGCACGTGTTCGAGGGCGTGCCTGCTGCGAATGGCCTCACGGTCGAGTTCTTCGCTAAACAACGTGATGAAATCCATGCATCCTCCAGAGGCTCGCGTATCCATCCCACAGTCTCACAGGCGTCAGGAGCGCTTCAAGCACGGCGGCGACGGCGGTGCGACGAATTGTCTTGCGGCAGCCCGGCCGTTCGTCCCACCATCGCGCTGCGAGGGACTGATGCAGGACACCACACATAGGATCGGACGACGCGCGTTGTTGAAGGGGACGATGGCGGTGGCGGCATCGGCGGCGGCGTCGGTCGCGGCGGCACAGACGCAGGCGCCGAGCGGTGACGCGGAGACCCGCCTGGCCGACGTTCCGCTCGGACCAACCGTCACGGTGACCGTCGAGCGGCGGAACGACATCGTGCTGGTGGGCCTGAACCGGCCGTTCATCCAGAACCGCATCGACCCGCCAACCCGCCTGCGCCTGGGCGAGGTCTACTATCAGTTCGAGCACGACCCGTCGCTGCGTGCGCTGGTGCTGTTCGGGCACGGACCGAACTTCTCGCGGGGCATCGATGTGGACGCGTCGCAGCAGGGCATTGTGTCGGGCACGCGGGTCACCAGCACCGCCTCGGCGCTCGACATCCTCGGCAACGCGCAAGGCTCCGCACGACGCAGCAAGCCGGTGGTGGCTGCGGTGCACGGCGACACCTGGAACCTCGGACACGAGATCTACCTGGCGTGCGACATCCGCATTGCCGCCGCGAACACCCAGTTCGGACAGGACGAGAACACGCACGGCCGCTTCCCGGGTGGCGGCGCCACGGTGCGCTTCGTACGCGAAGCGGGTTGGGGCAATGCCATGCGCTACATGCTCACCGGCGACCACTGGAGCGCGGCGGAGTCGTTGCGCATGGGTGTGACGCAGCAGGTGGCGCCGACGCAGGCAGAGGCGCTGGAGGCTGGGATCGAGATGGCGAAGAAGATTGCCGCCTGCGGCCCCCTCTCGATCAAGACCACGCTCGCCTCTGCGCACAGCTATGTCGACCCGGTGGAAGCCGGCGCGTTGTCCACCCTCGGCGCGCAGTACGCCGCGCTCTACCGCACCGAAGACTTCGTCGAAGGGCGACGGGCGGAGGCCGAAGGGCGTCCGCCGAAGTACACCGGGCGCTGAGCGGCGCTGGAAGTGGAGAGCAGATGCGCATGCCTGGTCGGATGAGTGTGGCGGTCGTCGGTATCGTGGTCGCGCTGGCCGCGTGGCAGGTGCGTCCGGCGACACAGGCGTCGCCGTTCGACCTGGTCATTCGTGGCGGCCGTGTCGTTGACGGCACTGGCAACCCGTGGTTCGTGGCCGACATCGGCATCAAGGGCGACATCATCGTCGCCGTGGACACGGGGCTCGATGCCACTGGTGCGCGTGTCATCGACGCCACGGGCCGCGTCGTGTCGCCCGGCTTCATCGACGTGCACTCGCACTCCGAGGAAGGGCGCGAGGGGCAGGATGCGATTGGTAACCCCGTCGCCGAGAACAACATCCGTCAGGGTGTCACCACGCTCTTCGCCAGCCCAGACGGCGGCGGCTCGGTTCGCGTCGGCGAGTACCTGGCAAAGGTGGCGGCGGCGCGGCCGACGGTAAACGTGGGCAGTTTCATCGGACACGGCAGCGTGCGCGGTGCAGTCGTCGGTCAGGCTGACCGGGTGGCGACACCCGAGGAACTGCAGCGGATGAAGGAGCTGGTTCGCGCCGGCATGCGCGAG
>JBKJMH010000149.1:0-6564 GCA_046596625.1 Vicinamibacterales bacterium
ACGACGACGGTGAACTTGTTGATGGCTTTGCCGATTTCGTGCGCAACACCGATGACGTGCTGCAAGTCGGCGGACCCGTCTTCCCCCTGCGGGGTGCCGACGGCGATGAACACGATCTCGGATGCCCGGACGGCGCTCGGCAGATCGGTGGTAAAGGTCAGGCGGGCCTCGGCGGTATTCCTCCGGACCATTTCTTCGAGGCCGGGCTCGTAGATGGGCATTTTGCCCGCCTCGAGCGTGGCGATTTTGACCTGGTCCTTGTCGACGCAGATCACTTCGTTACCGTTCTCGGCGAGGCAGGCGCCCGCGACGAGACCGACGTAACCGGTACCAATGACGGCGATTTTCATTTCACAATAAGATACTGAGACGGAAAGACTTAAACAAGTGCGCGTCCTTATCGATTACCGTGCGGCGCTCCGCGAGCGGACCGGCGTCGGCGAATACACCCACCAGCTCGTGCGAGCGCTGCTGTCGGGTGACTCGGGAGACTCCGGACGCACGCTCGACCTCACGGTGTTCTCCAGTTCAGCGAGGGATCGCCTGACCGCGGACGCCGACCTCGCGGGTGCCCGACTCGTCGATCGCCGGCTTCCCGTTCGAGTGCTCAATCTGGCGTGGCACCGCGTGGGATGGCCTCCGGCCGAGATGGTGGCTGGCGGCGCGTTCGACGTCGTGCACTCGCTGCACCCGCTGCTGCTGCCGGCCCGCAGCGCCGCCCAGATCGTCACCATCCACGACCTGAACTTCCTGCTGCATCCGGAACGGACCCGTACCGAGGTGCGCCGCGACTACCCCGCTCTGGCGCGTGCGCACGCCCACCGCGCCGACCGGATCATCGTCGTGTCGCGGTTCACGTCCAGCCAGGTCCAGCGCCTGCTCGATGTACCTGCCGACCGCATCAGCGTGTGCCCACCCGGCGCACCGCCCTGGACAGCGCGAGCGGTCCAGCCGAAAGACGGCTACGTGCTCTTCTTCGGCACCCTCGAACCGCGCAAGAACGTCGGCGCCTTGCTGGATGCGTACGAGATCCTCGCTGGACGGCGGGTCAACCTTCCCCGGCTGGTTCTGGCCGGCAAGGCCACCGAGCAATCCGCGCCGTGGCTCGAACGCCTCGGACGTGCCCCGCTCAGGAACCTGGTGACCCATCTCGGCTACATCGCTCCGGCCGAACGCGAGTCGCTGTACGCCGGTGCTCGCCTGCTGGTCCAGCCGTCGTTCGAAGAGGGGTTCGGCCTGCCCGTGCTCGAGGCGATGACGGCCGGCGTGCCAGTGGTGGCGGCCGATGCCGGCGCGCTGCCCGAGGTGGGCGGCGACGCGGTACTGCTCGCCCAGCCCACCGACCCGGAAGCCTTCGCGTCGGCCATCGAACAGCTGCTCGACGACGAGGCGCTCGTGACGACATGCGTGGCCAGGGGCACCGCGCGGGCCGCCACGTTCAGCTGGGCGCACACCGCCCACGCAACGCTCGACGCTTACGGCCTGGCGGTGGCCAGACGCACCGCCGCCCGGGGGGCCGCCTGATGCGCCTTGCCATCGACGCGCGCGAGTTGAGCGGCAAGCCCACGGGAGTGGGCCGCTATCTCGCCGGGTTACTCCGCGAGTGGACGCGTCCCGGCCGGCGCGACGACCACGAGCTGCTGCTGTACAGCCACCGCTCTGTCGAGCACTCCGCTGGTTGCAGTGTGCGCGTGCTTTCCGGCACAGGCGGCACGTGGTGGGAGCAGCGCACGCTGCCGTCCGCCCTGGCCGCCGACGCGGTCGACGTGCTGTTCTCGCCGGCGTACTCGACGCCGCTGTTCACCGCGGTCCCGAGGGTGGTCGCGCTTCACGACCTGTCGTTCGCAGCCCACCCCGAGTGGTTTGGCTGGCGCGAGGGCTTGCGGCGACGGATGCTGGCCCGGCGCTCCGCTGCCGTGGCGCGGCGCATCGTGACCATCTCGCAATTCTCCAAGGGCGAGATCGTCTCGCGGCTCGATGTGGATCCCACGAAGATTGCGGTCATCCCGCCAGGTATCGACAGCCCGGTTGCCGCGGCGACAGAGCCCGAGCCGCCGCACCTGCGCCTGCCGGCGGGCGAGCATTTGCTCTACGTCGGGTCGATTTTCAACCGGCGCCACATTCCCGACCTCATCGCGGCGTTCACGCAGGTCGGGGCGCGGCATGACGATGCGTGGCTGCACATCGTTGGCGACAACCGCAGCTACCCGTTCGAAGACGTGACGGCGCTGATCGAGGCGAGCCCTGTCGCACGGCGTATCGAATGGCACCAGTACGCGCCCGATGAAGCGCTGCGCGCCCTGTATCGACAGGCGCGGGGCTTCGTGTTCCTGTCGGAGTACGAGGGCCTGGGGCTGACGCCGCTCGAAGCGCTGTCGGCCGGCCTCCCCTCGTTGCTTCTCGACACGGCGGTGGCCCGCGAGAGTTGCGGCGATGCGGCGTGCTATGTCCCGCTCGGTTCGCCCGCGCAGATCGCGACCGCGATCGAGCGACTGCTCTATGACGACAGCACGCGTCGTGCACTGGCCGCTGCGGCTCCGGCCACGCTGGCCAGGTACGACTGGTCGACCGCCGGGCGCGACACGCTCGCACTGCTCGAAGCGGCCCGATGACCACCCTCTCCATCGTCATCGTCAGCTACAACACCCGGGTGGATCTCGAGCGGTGTCTCGAGTCGCTGCGTCAGCATCCGCCCACCGTGCCGCACGACGTGGTGGTGGTCGACAACGCCTCGACTGACGGCAGCGCCGACATGGCGGAGCGGTTCACGGGTGTACGCGTCATCCGCCACGATCGGAATGCCGGGTTCGCCGTCGCCAACAACATCGGCATCAGGGCCACCGACAGCGAGCTGGTGCTGCTGCTGAACAGCGACACCATTGCGCCGCCCGGGGCGATTGACCGCCTGGTGACTCGCCTGCAGCGGTCGCCCGAAGTGGCCGTGGTGGGGCCGAGACTGGTCACCGGGTCTGGCCAGGCCGAACTGTCGTTCGGGCCGATGATTTCACCCATCGGCGAGTGGCGTCAGGGCCGGCTGGTGAGCGGGCTGGCCGAGAACGATCGCGAGGCCGTGGCGCGCGTTGAGGCCATGACGAGGCAGGAACGGCAGGTCGATTGGGTGACTGGCGCCTGCCTGCTGGTCAGGCGAGCTGACGCTGAAGCCGTCGGCCTGCTCGACGAACGGTTCTTCATGTACACCGAGGACGTCGACTTCTGTGCCGCGATCAGGGCACGCGGCCGTCAGGTGCTGTTCGCGCCAGAGACCGAGGTGATTCACCTGCGGGGCCGATCGGCGGCAACCGCATCGGCGGCCACACGGCAGGCGTACGAACGCAGCCACCTCGCGTTCTACCGGAAGCATCACCCGATCTGGGTCCCGGCTCTCCTGGCCTTCCGACTTCTCAGGCGCCTCCTGCCCGCCTGAGGCGGCAGACCAGCGGGTCGACCAGACATGAGCCGGGATATGATCCGGGCGTGCGAATCGGCATCGACGCGCGCAAGCTCCACGACTTCGGCATCGGCACCTACATCAGGAACCTGCTGCGTGAGCTGGCCCGCCTGGACCATGACACCGACTTCGTCCTGCTCTGCCGGCCGGACGATGTGATCGGCATCCGGGCACTGGGCGAGAACTTCCGCCCGGTGGTCGAGCGTGCGGGAAACTACTCCATCTCCGAGCAGATCCGCATCCCGCTGGCGCTGCGGCGCGAGAAGGTGACGCTCTTCCACGCCCCGCACTACGTGCTGCCGCCGCTGGTGCATTGCCGGTCGGTGGTCACCATCCACGACTGCATCCACCTCATGTTCCCGCAGTACCTGCCGAACAAGATGGCGCTGGCCTATGCCCGTGCGTCGATGGCCATGGCGGCGAGCCGGGCGACGCGCGTGCTGACCGTCTCCGAGACCTCGAAGAAGGACATCATGCGGTTCTTCGGGACCGACCCGGACAAGATCGACGTCATCTACAACGCCTACGATGAACGCTTCGGCGTCGAGGCGAACGAGGACGACGTCGTGCGCGTGCGCGAGCGCTATCAGCTGCACGACGAGTTCGTCTTGTACGCCGGCAACGTCAAGCCGCACAAGAATCTCGAACGCCTGATCGACGCATTCCACCTGGTGCGCAGCCGCGGGCTCGGCCACCTGAAGCTGGTGATGATCGGCGACGACATCTCGAAGTACGCGTCGCTGCGACGGGCGGTGCACCGTTATCAACTGCACAACTACGTCCGCTTCCTCGGCTACCTGCCGGAGGAAACGCTGGCCGTGATGTACCGCCTGGCTGGGGTCTTCGTCTTTCCGTCGCTCTATGAAGGCTTCGGCCTGCCGCCGCTCGAAGCGATGGCGAGCGGCACACCGGTCGTCACCTCGAACGTGTCGTCGCTGCCGGAAGTGACCGGGGATGCCGCCGAGCTCGTCGACCCCTACGACCCGCAGGCGATCGCGGACGGCATCTACCGCGTGCTGACCGACGTCGACCTCCGGCGCGACCTGCGGCGCAAGGGCCTGGCACGCGCGCACCAGTTCTCGTGGGGCGCCTCGGTCAGGCGGGTGCGCGAAATCTACGGCGAGGTGGCGAACGAGCCGTTTGCGGCGTCCGCGCCGGCGCCAGCCAGCCAGCCAGCCGGAGTCGCCCGGCAGTGAAGCTCGCGCTCGTTCACGACTGGCTGACCGGCATGCGCGGCGGCGAGAAGGCGCTCGAGGTGATGTGCGAACGCTTTCCCGACGCGGAGCTGTTCACCCTCATCCACGTGCGCGGCTCAGTCTCGCCGGTCATCGAGCGGCGGCCCATCCACACCTCGTTCGTACAGCGACTGCCTGGCGTCTCGAGGCACTACCGGAATTACCTGCCGCTCTTCCCCACGGCCATCGAACAGTTCTCGTTCGATCGGTTCGACCGGGTGCTCAGCCTGAGCCATTGCGTGGCCAAGTCGGTCGTCACGCCGGGCGGCGTGCCCCACCTCTGTTACTGCTTCACGCCCATGCGGTATGCGTGGGACCAGTTCGACGCCTACTTCGGCCCGGACAAACTGGGGAGAGCCGGCAGTGCGTTGATGCGCCCGGTCATGTCGCGGATCGCGAGGTGGGACCGCGAGACCTCGAATCGGCCCGACCGCTATGTGGCTATCTCTCACTATGTTGCGGGGAGGATCGGCCGATACTATAATCGCCGGGCGTCAGTCGTGTATCCCCCCGTCGACACGGAGTTCTACACTCCCGACGGAACCACGCCCGAGCCATTTGCGCTGATTGTGTCGGCGCTGGTGCCCTACAAACGGATCGAGCTTGCCATCGAGGCCTGCGACCTGGCTCACCTGCCCCTGAAAATCGTCGGCGACGGACCGGAGCGGTCCGCACTCGAACGTATGGCCCGAGGCCGCGCCCAGTTCCTGGGCCGCGTGCCGAACGACGAGGTGAGAAACCTCTACCGACGCGCGAGCATGGTGCTGCTCCCCGGCGAAGAGGACTTCGGCATCGTGCCACTCGAGGCGCAGGCCTGCGGCCGGCCGGTGGTGGCGTTGAACAGCGGCGGTGCCCGCGAGACGGTTCTGCCTGGAATGACGGGCATTCTCGTCGACGACATGTCGGTGGACGCATTCGCCACCGGCATCGCCGACGCCACCCAGACCCGGTTCGACTCGGGCACCATCCGCGCGCACGCGGAGCAGTTCGGCCGCGCACGCTTCGGCGACGAGCTCGAGGCGATCGTGCGCGCCCCGCTCGCGACGGCGGGCGACCGATGATCAGGCATAACCGGCTGCTGGTTACGTTCCATGTCGTCTCCGACGCCCTGCTCGGGTTGACGGCGTTCATCCTCGCCTACGCCCTGCGCTTCCACTCGGGCCTGATACCGATTACCCGGGGCCTCCCTCCGCTTCGACAGTACGTCAACGTGCTGCCGTTCATCGTGGCGGTGGTGCCACTCGGGTTCTTCCTGCAGGGGCTCTACCGGCTCCGCCGCGGCCGCTCTCGTGTCGACGACTTCTTCGCGGTGTTCGTCGGCAGCATCCTGGCCGTCGTCTTCGGTGTCGTCGGTACCCTCTACGTCCAGACCTACATTGCCAGCGAGGCCTCGCGCGACATCGGCGCCTACCAGGTGTCGCAGTTGGTGTGGGCCATCTTCCTGGTGTTCAACGTCGGCCTCACCTACTCGTCGCGCGAGCTGATGCGCGAGGTACTCGAGCGCCGCTGGCGGGCCGGCATCGGCCTGAAACGCATCCTGATTGCGGGTTCGGGCGACCTCGGCCGCCTGATTGCGGACAAGATTCTCGAACACCGCGAGCTTGGTTACCAGATCGTCGGCTTCGTCGACGATCGCGCCGCCGGCGACCACCTCGGCTACCGCGGCCTGCCGCTGCTCGGCACCATCGATGAGGCGGCGGAAATCACGGCACGCGAAGGGGTCGACCATCTCTATGTCGCACTGCCGCCCGAGCAGCACATGCGCATGCTGGCGCTGCTCGAGAGCACCAGCCGTGAGATCGTCGACGTCAAAGTCGTGCCCGACCTGCTGCAGGTGATCGCCCTGCGCGCCCGCCTCGAGGACCTCGACGGCGTGCCGGT
>JBKJMH010000231.1:0-7274 GCA_046596625.1 Vicinamibacterales bacterium
TTGAACCGCTCCACCACCTGCACGAGTCCGTTCGACAACGCGTCGATCTCGGTGCGATCGATCTGATCGGGGTCGCCCGTCAGGATGACGCGCGTCCCCTCGCCCGCCCGCGTCAGCACCAGCTTCATGTCTTCCTGCGTCAGGTTCTGCCCGTCGTCCACGATGACGACGGCGTCGTGGATCGAGCGCCCGCGCAGGTAGTTGATCGGCGCGATCTCGAGGATGTTGCGGGCCAGCAGATCTTCAACCGTGACCGAGGCGCCGCCGCCGTTGCCGCGCTCGCCGTGCGGATCGGCCACCGCGTTGCTGAAGCGCGAGCCGTTGCCCATCCGCCTGATGATGAAGTCCAGGTTGTCGATGATCGGCTTGGCCCACGGCGCCATCTTGTCGCCCAGCGAACCCGGCAGGAACCCGAGCCCACGGCCGGCCTCGGCGTTCAGCCGGTAGACCTCGATCTTCGAGACCCGGCCGGCCCGGTAGAGCTCGAAGGCCGAGAGCAGCGCCATCAGCGTCTTGCCGGTGCCGGCGATCCCGACCAGCGAGACGATGAGCGTCTGCTCGTCGAGCATCAGCTCGCGCGCGCACGCCTGCTCCGGGTTGCACGGACCGAAGCGTTCCCCGTTCTTGAGGTTGACGCGGCGCAGGTAGCCCACGCCGTCGTGCTGCTTGTAGATGCCCCACGCCGACTTGCCGGTGCCGTTCACGCGCAGTTCACAGCACTGGTTCATTAGCAGTTCGGACACGTCGATGTAGTCGGCGAGTTCCCCCACCGGCAGGCGCTGGTCGACGTGCAGCGCCGACAACAATCCGGCCTGCTCCTCGGGCAGGTCGATGCGCACACGTCCCGAGTAGAACTTCTCGGGCGACATGACCGGACGGTCGCTGTAGTAGTCCTCTGCCGCAACACCTCGCGCGCGCGCCTTGCAGCGCATGGCCGCGTCGCGCGAGACAATGGACACCGGAATGTCCGGGTGCGACTCCTGTCGCGAACTCGCCAGCATGATGATCACGTCGTCCGCGTAGCCCGGGGAGAAGCCGGGCCAGGCACGCGACACGTCGAGTTCGCCACCGTGGAAGCAGACGCGGCCACCGTGCATCGGAATGCCGGTGCGCAGCATGTCCGGTGTGGCGTTGGCCTGAATCTGGTCGAGGAAGCGGATGGTCTGCCTGGCGATGTAGCCGACGCCGCTCGAGTCGGTGCGGCGCCTGTCGAGTTCCTGGAGGACAGGAAACGGGATGATGACGGTATTGCCCTCCGTCAGGTTCTGGAGGGCATCTGGAGCAGAGACGAGAACGCTCGTGTCGACAACGTAGACCTTGCCACCGTCCGGCTGTGCCATCGGGGCTCCTGGGTATAGGCGGCACGCCAGTCGTGCGCCGCACTCCGGATTCTAGTACAGGCGACGGCGCAAAGAATTTACATGCCGTTCATACGGCTGGGCAGTACGCTCTCCGGACAGCTGGCTCGATCGCCAGCCGTCGGCCCCACCAGGGGAAAGGAGTGGATCGTGGCAGCGAAGTCAATGAAGGATCTGACCGAGAGCAAGCGGGCGAAGCTGGAGAAGAAGCGAACGAAGCTCGAGAAGAAACTGCGCGAAGTTGAGGCGCTGCTCAGTCCGCCCCCCACCCAGCCCGACGTCGAGGCGGCCGCTCCCACGGCGAAGAAGACGAAGAAGGCGGACAAGGCTGCCAAGCCAGCCAAATCGAAGGCGAAGGAGAAGGCAAAGGCCAGGGCGAAGAAGCGGTGAGGTCCGCCCGGGCCACTCAGCCCGCCTGCGAGCGGTGGCCCAGGTTCCTCCGCATGTAGCCGGCCTGGCCGAGGCGAGATTTTACACGGCCGAAACTCCCTCGCGGGCGCCTGCGGATACTCTGGCTAGATGCTGCTGACCGCCGCACTGGCGCCAACGGTTTCCGTGGCCTCTGGCGACGCGCCGACCACCACCCCACAGCAGCCGAAGATCGATGTCTCCGGCGTGAATTTCTATTACGGCACGCACCGCGTGCTGGAAGACATCGCGCTCAAGATTCAGCCCAACCAGGTGACCGCCTTCATCGGCCCGTCAGGCTGCGGCAAGTCCACCTTTCTCCGCGCGCTCAACCGGATGAACGACATCATCCCTGGCGCACGCATCGAGGGCACGGTGCTCGTCGACGGTGTGGACATCTACGCGCCGTCGGTGGACGTCGTGGCGCTCCGCCGCAAGGTCGGGATGGTGTTCCAGAAGTCGAACCCGTTCCCGAAGTCGATCTTCGAGAACGTGGCGTACGGCCTGCGCATCAACCGCATGACCTCGTCGAAGGAAGAACTCGGCGGACGCGTGGAGGCCAGCCTGAAGGCGGCGGCGATCTGGGACGAGGTCAAGGACCGCTTGCACAGTTCGGCGCTCGCCCTGTCTGGCGGGCAGCAGCAGCGCCTGTGCATTGCGCGCGCGCTCGCCATCGAGCCGGAGATCCTGCTGATGGACGAACCGGCTTCGGCGCTCGACCCGATTGCCACGCAGCGGATCGAAGAGCTGATCTACCAGCTGAAAGCCCGCTATACCATCGTCATCGTCACGCATAACATGCAGCAGGCGGCGCGCGTGTCGAACACCACGGCGTTCTTCTGGCTGGGACGCCTCATCGAGTGCGACCGGACGGACAAGATCTTCACCGCTCCGTCGGAGAAACTGACGGAAGACTACGTCACCGGGAGGTTCGGTTAATGGAGCCGGTCGAGCGCGTTACGCGCCACTTCCAGGAGGAACTGGAACAGTTGAAGGCACGGCTGCTCGAGATGGGCGGCCTCGCAGAGGAGCATGTCCGCCTGGCCGTGCAGGGGCTCGTGCAGCGCGACCGCCCGGTGCTGGAGCGGGTGCTGACCGGCGACGAAGCCGTGAATCGCCTACATCTCGAGGTCGACAATCGCTGCTTCAAGCTGCTGGCGCTGTACCAGCCGATGGCCGCCGACCTCCGCACTATCGTGTCGGCTGTGAAGATCAACACCGACCTCGAGCGGGTTGGCGACCTCGCGGTGAACATCGCCGAAGCCGCCCGGCGCTATGCCAGTCATCCGCCGGTGACGAAGCCGGTCGACATCCCGCTGATGGCCGACATCGCGCAGAACATGCTGCGCGACGCGCTCGACGCGTTCGTCCGCCGCGACATCGACCTGGCGCAGCACGTGCTGGACGAGGACGACCGTCTCGACGCCCTGAAGACACAGATGTTTCTGGAACTGCTCAACTGCATGCTCGAAGACCCGACCACGATCGAGCCGGCCCTCGACCTGATCCTCGTTTCCCGCCACCTCGAACGCATCGGCGATCACGCTACGAATGTCGCCGAGGACGTCATCTTCATTGTCTCGGCCCGCGACGTCCGGCACCACAGCGTGCAGGGCCGCCCCTGACCGCCGGAACCCCGCCTGCCTCGACCGCGCACAGCCTATCTTTTCGCATAGAATGAGGCGATGTCCCCAGAGCAAAGGGCGCCGCTCTGTGTCTTCTGCCGGAAACACCAGGTAGAGGCGAAATGGCGGCCCTTCTGCAGCGAACGATGCAAGCTGCAGGACCTGGCGCAATGGGCGGACGGCACCTATCGCGTGGCCGCGGAGCCGGTGAATCCGGCGGTCGAGGTCGGCGACGACAACGAGGACTAGAACGGCCCATGGCAGACACGCTGACGATCGTCGATAACCGCACCGGCAAGAAATACGAGCTGCCCATCGAGGACGGCACCATCAAGGCCATGGACCTTCGCCAGATCAAGGCGGGCGACGATGACTTCGGATTGATGACGTACGATCCGGCCTTCATGAACACGGCGAACTGCAAGAGTTCGATCACGTTCATCGACGGCGACAAGGGCATCCTCCGCTACCGCGGCTACCCGATCGAACAGCTGGCCGAGGACAGCGACCACCTGGAGACGTCGTACCTGCTCCTCCATGGCGAGCTGCCGACGGCCGCCCAGCAGGCGTCGTTCAACAACTCGATCACCATGCACACCATGCTTCACGAGAACGTGAAGAAGTTCATGGAGGGTTTCCGCTACGACGCGCACCCGATGGGGATTTTCCTCAGCACCGTCGGCGCGCTCTCGACGTTCTACCCGGACGCCAAGCGCATCAACGATCCCGAGTCGCGCCGCCGGCAGATTACGCGCCTCATTGCCAAGGCACCAACCATCGCCGCCTACGCCTACCGCCACATCGTCGGCCGCCCCTACATCTACCCGGACAACGACCTCAGCTACACCGGCAACTTCCTGAACATGCTGTTCAGCACGCCGGCGGTCAAGTACCACCCGAACGACGTGCTGTGCCGCGCGCTCGACGTGCTGTTCATCCTGCACGCCGATCACGAGCAGAACTGCAGCACCAGCGCCATGCGCAACATCGGCAGTTCGCAGGCCGACCCCTACGCGGCAGTGGCCGGTGCGGCCGCAGCGCTCTACGGCCCGTTGCACGGCGGCGCCAACGAAGCCGTACTCAAGATGCTCGACGAGATCGGCTCGGTCGACAAGGTGCCGGACTTCATCAGCAAGGTCAAGTCGGGCGAAGCCGGTCACAGGCTCATGGGCTTCGGCCACCGCGTCTACAAGTCGTATGACCCGCGCGCCAAGGTCATCAAGAAGATCGCCGACCTCGTGTTCACGGTCACCGGCAAGAACCCGAAGCTGGAGATTGCGCTCGAACTCGAGCGCATCGCGCTGCAGGACGAATACTTCATCAAGCGGAAGCTCTACCCGAACGTCGACTTCTACTCCGGCCTGATCTACCAGGCGATGGGCTTCCCGACCGAGATGTTCACGGTGCTCTTCGCCATCCCGCGCGTCGTCGGCTGGCTGGCCCAGTGGCAGGAAATGCTGATCGACCAGGATCAGAAGATCGCCCGGCCGCGCCAGATCTACACCGGCTACGACACGCGCGACTACATCTCGAAGGACAAGCGTCAGTAACGTGTTCCGGTCGGCTCTGGTCCTGGCGCTGGTGCTGCTGCAGACCCCTGCGGCAGCGCCGCGCTTCGACTCGAACCGCGCCTGGGACCACCTCCGCGCTGTCCTCGCCTTCGGCCCCCGCCCCGCCGGCTCCCCAGCCATCGACCAGACGCGTCAGTACATCAAGACCCAGCTGACGCAGCTGAAAGTGAACGTAGCCGAACAGGCATGGGACGACACCACCCCCGCCGGGCGCGTCCACATGGTCAATCTCATCGCCACCATTCCCGGCGCCAGCCGCGACCGGCTGATCATTGCCGGCCACTTCGACACCAAGCGCTTCCGCGAGTTCAGGTTCGTCGGCGCGAACGACGGCGGTTCGAGCACCGCCTTCCTGCTCGAACTGGCGCGCGTCCTGAAGGACCGGAAGAACGCCCTGACCATCGAGTTGCTCTTTCTCGACGGCGAGGAAGCCGTGGGGGAATGGCAGGCGCCGGACCACACCTACGGCAGCCGGCACTACGTGGAGGTGGCGAAGCGGAGCGGCACACTGGCATCGCTGAAGGCGATGCTGCTCGTCGACATGATTGGCGACCGCGACCTGCGCATTCGCCGCGACCTGAATTCGACGCGGTGGCTCACCGACGTCATCTGGAGCGCCGCCCGCAGCCAGAAGCTCGACGACGTGTTCATCAACGATGTCACCGAGATCGAGGACGACCACCTGCCGTTTCTCGAGGCCGGCATCCCTTCGGTCGACATCATCGACCTCGAATACGACGCGTGGCATACGCCGATGGACACCATCGAGCAGCTCAGTGCCCGCAGCCTGCAGTCGATCGGGGATGTGCTGCTGGCCGCGCTGCCGCAGATCGAAGCGCGCCTCAGCGCACGGTAGTGGTGTTCCGTACGTCATGTAATCGGTATCCGGCATCAGCCAGCCCGCCGGCGCGCAGCGTCCACCTCCGCCGCCAGGCGAATCAAGCCCAGTCCGACGACAAGCACCACGCCGGCCCAGAGCGACGCGACGCGCACACCGTGTGATATCGCCGGACGCATCGCGTCGTCGATGCGCAGGTAATGCCCGGCGCGGATCGCGAGCGTGGCGTCGTACGAATAGCGCCGGCCGGCGAGGACAATGAGACGGTCGAAGATGACGTTCCACACCAGGAACGCCAACACCACCCAGAGGACGATGGCGGTCATGATGCGGTGGCGCCGGGTCATGCGCGAATCACCTCGTCAATCACGTCGCGGATCTGCGTCGTCAGCCAGGTGGTTTCGTCCTCGGTGATGACGTACGGCGGCATCGCGTAGACGATGTTGCCGAGCGGACGCAGCAGCACGCCGCGATCGAGAAATGCCTTCGTCAGCCGCGGCCCGACGTCGTCCAGGTAGCCACCGGCCGCCTTTGTGGCCTTGTCGCTCACGAGTTCGACGATGCCGACGCCGCCGAGCACGCGGACATCGCCGACGCTCGGGTGCGACGTCAGCGGCTCGAGCCCCCGGCGAAGCCATTGTTCGAGCTGTCCTACTTTCTCGACGGCCCGGGTGTCTCGCACCAGGTCGAGGCTGGCAATCGCCAGCGCGCAGGCGAGCGGATTGCCCGTGAACGAGTGCCCGTGGAAGAACGTGCGGGTGCGGTCGTCGCTGAGGAACGCCTCGTAGATGCGTTCAGTGGCGGCAGTCACGCCCAGCGGCAGGTAGCCGCCCGTCACCGCCTTCGACAGGCAGATGATGTCCGGGGTGACGTGCGCGTGCTCGCAGGCAAACAACCGACCGGTGCGCCCGAAGCCGGTCAGCACCTCGTCGGCAATCATCAGCACGCCGTGCTGGTCGCACAGCCGGCGCACGCCTTCCAGGAACTCCGCCGGCCAGACGATCATGCCGCCGGCCCCCTGCAGCATCGGCTCGACCAGCACCGCCGCCACGTCGTTCCCGAGTCGCTCGAGCTGCGCGCCGAGGCTGCTGGCCCACTGCTCCGGCGACAGCGCCACCGGGCAGACATCGGCACCAAGACAGTCGACGCGGCAGGTGGCGCGCTCGAGTCCCATCGGGCAGCGGTAGCAGTACGGCGCGTGGGCGCGCACGACATCGAACAGCATCGGCGCGAACGGCTGCGTGAACACCGAGACCTCGCTGGCCGACATCGCACCGACGGTGTCGCCATGATAGGCGTGGTGCAGCGTGAGGAATGTGCGCCGCGTCTGCCCCTGGTTACTCCAGTACTGGCTCGCCATCTTCATGGCCACTTCGACCGCCGTCGACCCGTTGTCCGAGTAGAAGATGCGGGTCAGCCCGCTCGGCAGGACGTCCACCAGGCGCTCGGCCAGTTCGACGCCGGGACGGTGTGT
>JBKJMH010000258.1:0-6935 GCA_046596625.1 Vicinamibacterales bacterium
GCACGGGTTCGACGGTGCCTTTCGCCAGATCCCACACCTCCATTGTCGGGTCCGCCGTGCCCGCGTCGCCGCCCACGACGAGCACGCGGCCGTCGCTCAGCAACGCGGCCGCATGTCCCGTCCGATGTATTGTCGACGCGAGGGGTACGTCGGCAAATCGTTCGAGTGCCGGATCGAACAGCTCGGCTGTCGTGACCGGCTCGCCGTTCGTATCGACGCCGCCGACGATCAACACCGTTCCATCCGCGAGCACTGTTGCGGTCTGTCCCTCACGCGGTACGCCCATCTTCGAAGCCGCGGCGAACACCTGGCCGGTGTCCGGATCCTCGATTGAGGCGTCGGCCCACCCGCCGTCGCGGCTGTGTCCGCCGAGGTGAAGCACCCGGCCGTCGGGCAGCAGCGTGCGTGAGGCGCCTGGCCCGCGTTCGCGCATCTCAGGGTTCCGCGATGACTGCGATGACTGCTGTGCAGCGTGCAGTGACAATGACAGGCAACAGCCGACGAACGCCAGGCCCAGCGCCAGCCGGGTCATGAGCCGATATCCCATTCCTTGCTCCTCGAAGTGAAGTGGAAGACACGTGCTGTGTGGCTACGGCGTGGTGAGCCGAAGCGATGCGGTGCCGGTAAAGGCACCTTCGGGCGAGAACAGCAGGGTGTGGGTTCCAGAGGAGAGCAAGGTCACACCGGACAGCGTGCCGCCGGTAAAGCAATAGGGTGAGGTCGAAACAGCCGTACCGTCGGGTTTCAGGATCGATAGCAAGAAGCCGAGACAGCCAGACCATGACAGATTCGAGGCGGACGCCGTCACCACCTGTCCAGCCGTCCCCGTGAACTGGAGACGGACGTTCTGGCCCGGATACTGCGTCGCCACCGGAACGGCGGGACCGTTCGGCGTAATGGCGCCGACGACGTCGTCGAAGGTGTAGACCCCCAGTGTCGCCGTGCCGAGCGCTGCGTAGGCCGGATCAAAGACGACGGTGTACGTGCCGGTAGCTGGTAGGGAAGCTTCGATGAAGGCCGATGGCATGCAGCTGGCGCCGCTGCTGGCCAGGGTGGTGCCGTCTGGCTTGAGAATGCTGAGTCCGAAGTCCGAACAGCCGCTGAAGCCTTGCGCGAAGGCACTGACGACTGTGCCTGCGACGCCGGTGAAGGTGAAGCGCGCGTTCTGCCCAGGGCTGGCGATCGTGACTGGGGTGAGGCCGCTGTTCGGAACTATCGGGCCGCTCACGTCGCGCACGGGCGTGAGCGACAGGGTGCCGACGTACGGCGACGATGGGGCAATGGCGATGGTGTAGGTGCCGGTGCGAGGGAGTGCAACCGAGTCGATATAGCCGGTGCCGTCCGGGAGATACGAACTGCCGTCCCGGATGATGGTGCCGTCCGGCGCGTGCACCCAGTAATGCGCCGACGCGATGGTCGATCCGCTCACACGGAGCGACAAGCCCTCGCCCTCATTCCCATCCACCAGCAGCAAGCCAATCTTGCCGGCTGTGCCGATACTGATCGGCACGCTGGCGTTCATCGTCGTGCGACCAGTCCACGCCACGTCGGCTACGGCGTAGAACGACGGTTGGCGCGGCGTGACGTACAGGTCGGGCCGGTTCGCTGCTGCTCCCAGGGACGTCTCCACTGACACGCGTCCGCCCATGATTGTGGGGACGACGATGCCAAGCGAGGTCGGCGTGACGCTGGTGAGCGGGGCCAGCACGCCGTTCACCGTGACGCGGTTGCCGCCAACGGCGGTGGAGAAGTTCGTCCCCGCGATCATCACGGCCTGCGTGGCGCTGGCCGTCGTCGGAGTGACAGCCGACACTGTCGGTGCGCCCGAGGATGCAGTGACGACGAACGGCGTGACACTGGTCGCCGAGCCCGCGCTGGTTGTGACTGAAACGGTGCCCGTGGCGGCAGTGGGTGGCACCAGGAACGTCAACTGCGTCGGCGACGCCGAGGTGACCGTGGCCGCGCGTCCTCCCAGTGCGACCGCGTTCTGCGCGACCGACGCGTCGAAGGACGTGCCTGTCACGGTCACCGCCGTTCCTGGCGGGCCCTGCAACGGCGTGACGGATGTGATGGTGACGCGGCCGCTTCCGGCGCGCTCGATACCAACGATATTACCGACCGCATCGTATCGATAAGCGGCAGAGGCGCCGGCCGGATCGACGACGCCTACCAGTCGGTCGCCGGCGTCGTACTGGTAGAGGACTGATGCCGCGTCCGGCGACGCCGCGAGGACGATCGGCAGGTTCGTGGTGATGCCGGCTTGCACCGATTGCGCGGGGACGGTGTTGCTCTGATGCCCTGCGGCGAAGGCCTGAACGCTATAGGTGCCAGGAGGAAGCGGCAATACAAAAGAGCCGTCACGTGATGTGCTCGCCGTGCGTGAACTGGTTGTGGATGCCTGCGCCAGCACTGCGGCACCAGCGATCGGGGCACCGTCCGACAGGCGCGTAACCGTACCGGCAAGGGTGCCCGTCGGCACGGAGAACGGCACGTTGTTGCTCGGCCGGCCGGCGACGCGTACATTGACCTGTCCGGTTGATGTGTCGCGTGGCACCACGACCGACAGCGCGGTATCAGACCAACTGTTGACCCGCGCCAGCAGACCGTTGAATGTCACCGTGCTGATGCCTTCCGATGCGCCGAAAGCGCTGCCGCTGACCGCGACCGTCTGTCCTGCTGCGCCAACCGCTGGAGTGAGAGCGGTAATGACTGGTGCTGGCGACACCGCGAACGGCATACCGTTGCTGCGGACGCCGAAGACATCCACCACGACGTTGCCGGACGCGGCCGTCTGCGGCACCGCGGCGACGATGCCTGTCGTCGTCCACGACTTCACCGAGGCGGGCACGCCGGCGAACGTCACCGTGCCGGCTGTCGACAGGTTCGTGCCGGCAATCGACACCAGGCTTCCTGGCAGGCCGGATGCCGGAGCGAGGCTGGTGACGGCAGGCGGTGGGGTCACCGAGAAGGTGACTCCCGCACTCGGCTTGCCGTTGACGCTGACGACGACCGGGCCGCTGATGGCGAGGGTGGGAACGGAAAAGACGATGCGGTTGTCGTTCCAGATGGTTGGCGACGCCGCGACGCCGCCAACCGTCACCGAGCTGGCGCCCTGTTGCGTCTCGAAGCCAGAGCCGGTCAGCGTCACCACGGTACCTGGGGCCCCGCTCATTGGCTCGAGTGCGTAGATCGTGGGTGCCTGCACCGTGAATGGGTAGCCGGCGCTTCTCGCTCCGCCAACCGTCACCGTGACCGGGCCCGACGAGGCGGCAGATGGGACTGTGGCCTGGATGCTGGTTGATGTCCACGCCGTTGTCGCAGCCGTTGTGTTGTTGAACGACGCGACGCTGCTGCCGGCACTCGCGCCGAAGCCACTGCCCGCGATGGTGACCGACGTGCCGACGGGGGCAGAGGACGGCGAGATGCTGGTGATGGTGGGCGGTAGTGGCACCGTGACACGCGAGTCGTAGTTGCCGTTCGACGCGCCCTCGATATCGAGCTCCGCGCGCTGGCTGTGATTCCCGGCGGTGGCGGTGACCCACACACCGACCCAGACATAGAGTCGATCGGTGGGCGTGATGGTGACTGCGCTACTGGTGGAGCAGGCCAGCGTGAAAGCTGCCAGTTTGCTCGGGACGGCTGTCGATCCCGTGGCTTGGCAGAGCAGAGGGCCGGCCGCGCTGTTGAGGCGTATGCGAGCGCGGGGTAGCAACGTCCCGAAGTTGCTGGTGCGCTTCATCCAGAGCGTGAAGGTGTAGGACGCACCGCTGGCGAGCGAGCCGGTGACGTTCGGATCGTTCGCAGCCGTGTCGAACTCTTTCAGGGCGTACTCGCCGACGCCCTGGTTTTTCAGGTCGATGGTCTGCAGCGCGGTGGCGGCTGCGTCAGGCGCCCCTTGCTTCATCAGCAGGAGTCCTGGTGTAACCGACGCTTCTCTGTGCAAGTGATAGATCACGGTTTGCGCCGAGGCAAAGCGGCCGGTGGAGAGGAGTATCAGGCAGGCCAGTGTGGTGACGGTGAGGCCGCGGAACCAGTGAGGCACGCGGGGTGACATACCCTTTTCACCAGTGCAGAGTGCGGGCCAGCGTGCGCCGAGGTGCGTCACACGGCGAACTGCGCATGGCCGGCGAGTGCGATGCGGTTCGACCGCCGGGTGTCTCGGACGCGCAACGCTCTGACGGTGTTGTGGTTAGCGTGGTCGATGCGGCGGGACAGCGTGCTGGGGGCGCGGCGCGGGCGGGGCGGGACAGCGGCGTGGAACTCGCGACTCGACGAGAAGCGTGGACCCGTGCGTGCGCCTGGCTACCCGCGCCGGCGCTTCCAGGAGCCTCGGGAATCTCGCACGTCGGGCGTTACCACGAGGGCGTCTTATGTCGGCCGGTGGCCCGCCGCTGTCGCTCACCTCGCCTGGGCTCGCGCGCCCTATAATTGCGCCGTGGCACAACCCGAGTCCGGTCCGCAGATGGCGGTGCTCTCCGCCGACACCACGGCGGCCGTGGAGGGGCGCCAAGTGGAAGCCTGGCGGCGACTGACTCCCGCCGATCGACTGAGGCTCGTCAGCGACACCACCCGCGCGGTGACCGGACTCGCGCTCGCCGGCATTCGGCATCGCTATCCGCAGGCGGCCGACCGCGAGTGCTTCCTGCGTCTTGCCGCGATCCGGCTGGGCGTCGACACGACGCGCCGTCTGTATCCAGAGGCGGCTCACCTGACCGACCTTCGCGGGCCATGGTGAACGACCCCGTTGCCGTCGCGCTGAGCGTCGCGCGGATTTTCGACGCGTGCGGCCTGCGCTACCTGGTTGGTGGCTCGCTCGCCAGTTCGCTGAGTGGTGAACCACGCTCGACGCTCGACGTCGATATCGTCGTCAGTATGGCGTCGCCGGACGTCGACTGTGTCGTGGCAGGGTTGCAAAGCGAATTCGACGTAGACCCTGTCGCCATGGCACGAGCTGCTCGCGATCGGTCGAGCACCAACGTGTTTCATCGGGACAGCGCCATCAAAGTGGACCTCTTCATCATGGGTGGATCGCCGCTGGACGACGAGCAGATGGACCGGCGGCAACTCGTGCAGGTGACAGCCGACCGCTCTCTCTACGCCTATACCCCAGAGGACATCCTGCTGCAGAAGCTCCGGTGGTTCCGCAAGGGGAATGAGGTCTCGGACCGGCAGTGGCGCGATGTGTTGGGCATCCTGCTGGTGCAGGGTGACGCGCTCGACAGGACCTATGTGCGGGATCGCGCTTCGCGACTCGGCGTGGCCGATCTGCTCGATCGCGCGGAGGCAGTCGTCCGACGAGCCTGACGTGAGTAGTCGTCACGCCTGACACGCCCTGCGCTCGCTCAGCGGGGTGTTGAGGCGCTGCGCGTGCGTGAGGCGCAGCGCTTCAGGGATGTGATTGTGGATAGCGGTGAGCAACACGACTCCTGCAGGAGCCGTGTTGCATGACCTCAAGCGCTGAGTCGATCGGAGCCGGCGACTTTGACCAGCTTGTTGTAGACGCCGAACAGCAGGAACGGCGCGGCCCACTGGCCGATGAACAAACTGCCGTGCTTCTTTCCGGAAGCCTGCATCACCAACGACACTCCCATGGCTGCGAACGCAGCCCAGAGAAACGTGTCCGACGGCAGCTTGGCCGTTTGTTCCTCGATGGTCTTGGCGACCGCCCCTTCCGAATGCGCGGCGGCTTCGCCGAATGTGTGAGATGCAGTTGTGGGTCGTGCGAGCGTCGGTGTGGTCATGGTCAGTTCCTCCAAATGGTAGTGGTGTCTGCAGCACGACGGTGTGCTGCAGAACGGCGCGACACTCCATTCAATGCACGTATGCCGCCATCGCTTCTTCCGCACCGGCTGACGCGCCTGCTCGGGGTCGTCGGCTGCGGATGGGGTGTCGTAGCCGCTCCGTTCCGACGGCGACGAAGCGTGCGGCGCGGCATTCAGGAAGCGATCCTGCTGCTCTCTGATGAGTGACTTGCCGAGAAATGGGGCTTCGCCGTCGGTAGGGGAAAAAGCACGAAAATAACCGGTCGCGATTCGAAGGTCTGGAGCGGGCTACGGGAATCGAACCCGTCTAGCTGGCTTGGGAAGCCAGAGCATTACCACTATGCTAAGCCCGCGTTCAGGAGGGTGGCAGGCCGAATTCTACCAGAGCGGCCTCGTCCTGCAATCCCTTAAGCGCGTGTGGAACGCGCCCATGGCCTATCGCCGATCGCCCAGCGCTCTTAGGACCTGATCAGCCCCAGCACTTCGTCGCGTTTCTGCGCCATCAGCTCGGGCGTGGTCGCCTCGAGGTTCAGGCGCAGCAGCGGTTCGGTGTTCGAGGCCCTCAGGTTGAAGTGCCAGTCGGGGTACTCGCACGAGATACCGTCGAGTGTGTACTGATGCGCGTCCGCGTACGTCGCCGCGATCTGGTCGAACTTGGGCTGCACGTCGGCCATGCTCCCGAGCTTGGTGTTGATCTCGCCAGAGATGAAGTACTTCTCGCGCATGGGCTCGAGCAGCTCGCGCAGGCTCTTGCCCTTCTTCGACATCAGCTCGAGGATGAGCAGCGCCGGGATGAAGCCGTTGTCGGCGAAGAAATTGTCGCGGAAGTAGTAGTGCCCGGTCACTTCGCCGCCAAAGATGCCGTTCGTCTCACGCATGCGGCGCTTGAAGAACGCATGGCCGACGCGGTTCATAAGCGAGGTGCCACCGTGGGCAGCAACGATGTCGCGCACGGCGTAGCTGGCGCGCAGGTCGTAGATGATCGTCGAGCCCGGTGCCTTCAGCAGGAAGGCCTCGGCCAGCAGCGCGGTGATGAAGTCGCCCGAGATGAACTCACCGCTGCCGTCGATGAAGAAGCAGCGGTCGGCGTCGCCGTCCCACGCAATGCCGATATCGGCCTTCTCGGCGATGACCCGCTCGGTGATGTCGATGCGGTTCTCCTCGATGAGCGGG
>JBKJMH010000291.1:0-3541 GCA_046596625.1 Vicinamibacterales bacterium
GGTCGGTCGCTACGTCAGGGTAGGCAGCTACGTCGGAAGCTGCGGCTAGGAGTCGAGCGACGCCCAGATCGCGAGGATGATCAGACCGAGCAGGACCAGCAGCGCGATCTTGATCCAGCTCCACGGGCGCTCGCCGGCAATCGCGCCGGTGACGCCGTTCACCAGCACCTGATACGACGTCGCGCGGTACACGTACGACAGCATCCACACGGGCGTGAGGATGTGCTTGAACGTCTGGTTGGAATAGGTCGGCTCGACCACCAGGTTGCGGTAGGTGTCGCCTGGCACCTGCTTCGCGCAGAGCGAGCGCAGCGCTGCGTCCATCTGCGCGCGCGACCGCTGTGCCGACATCACCAGGTCGATCTGGTACCGCTCCACCGTCCATCCGGAGAGGTAGCCGGCGTCGTACGGGATCAGCGACGCGGTGGGAAACGGCTCCACCTTCCTGAGCAGCGTCGGATGCACGCCGAGTGACGCGCAGACGAGGTCGTCGTCGAAGGCGTGCGACAACTCACCGGCCGCCGGCGACCAGCGCACATGCCGTTGCCGGCTCTTGCCCGAACCGGTGTAGTAGTACTCGCCCGACTCCGCCGTCCACCGCGCGTCCACGCTGGCGTCGAACGTCCAGTACGGTAGGTAGAGACCCTTCGTGGTGTCGGTGGTCGCCTTGCCGGCGAAGCCATTCGGCGCCAGCCACTGCCGGCCGTACCAGGACCGAATCAACTCGCGCGCGTTCGGCTCGGCGATGGCCATGGGCAGGAGCGACTCGGGCCGAATCGCATCTTTCACCTGCTCGTAGGGCACCAGCGCCGTCGAGCCGCAGAACTGGCAGCTCTGCGAGATTTTGCCAGGGTCGAAGACCGAGATGGCCTTGCAGCTCTGGCACTGCACCGACACCTTCTCGGCATTCCAGCCGCGCGCACTGTCGGGAATGGAGCGCAACGCCGCCGCCAGGTCGTGCTCGACGATGACCGTCGTGTCGTCGCGTTGTTCGAGTTCCGCGGGCGATTCCGTGCCGCAGTACGGACACACCAGCGCATGCCGGGACGGGTTCCACTGCGCCTCGCCGCCGCAGGCCGGGCAGTCGAACTTCCGGCGCGCAACCGCCACACCGTCGCCCTGCGGCGATGGTGTGGTCCCGGGCAGACTGGGGGTGTCCATCAGCGTCCGACCCGCGCCTGGCTACTTCAGGAAGTCGTCGAGCGCGGCGCGCGTGATGCGCCACTGGGTGCCGATCTTCTTCCCCTTCAGGTCGCCGGCGTCGAGGCTGGCCATGACGTCGGCCTCGGTCACGCCGAGCGCCACGGCCGCATCGGCCGCGCTCAGCAACTGCGGAAGCCCCGCGGCCGGCGCCGTTGCCGCAGGCGAAGACGGTGCTGCCGCCGGCGTGCCCTGCGCGAGGATCCCACCGGTCTGGTTCATCATCTCCTTCGCAATCGCGAAGCCCACCGCCATCTCGGCGCCGACCCCGCCCACGTTGGAGCCGCCAGCCGCCATCCCCTGCGCCATCTGGAACTTCACGTAGTCGTTCAGGTTGCCGACGGCCGCCATGCTCGACCGCTTGTCGATGGCGGCTTCCACCTCCGGTGGCACCGACACGTTCTCGACGACGAAGGACGTCATCTCGAGCCCGTACTTCGCCTTGAGAATCGGGTTCAGCACCGGCAGCAGCGCCTCGCCCAGTTCGCTGTAGCGGGTGGCCACATCGAGCACCGGCACCTTGGCGGTGGCGATGGCTTCGCTGAATGTGCTCACCAGGCGCGAGCGCATCACGTCGGCAAACTCGTCGAGCCGGAAGTGGTTGTCGGTGCCGGCCACTTCCTTGAGGAACTTCGCCGGTTCGACAATGCGGAAGTCATAGGTGCCGAAGGCACGGACGCGGACGATGCCGAAGTCCTGGTCGCGCATCATCACCGGGTTTGACGTGCCCCACTTGTTGCCGGTGAAGACGCGGGTGATGACGTAGTAGACGTCGGCCTTGAAGGGCGACGCGAAGCCGTACTTCCATCCCTTGAGGCGTGAAAGGACTGGGATGTTCTCGGTGGTGAGGGTGTGCTTACCGGGTCCGAACAGGTCGCCGTACTGGCCGAGATAGACGAACTGCACCGCCTGCGACTCGCGCACGAGCAGCTGCGCGCCGTTCTTGATTTCCTTGTCATCGTCCGGCCAGCGGAACGACAGTGTGTCGCGCGAGTCGTCGTTCCACTCGATGATCTCGATGAACTGGCTGCGGATGAAATCGGTCAGGCCCATGTCGCTCCCTCACTCCTGTTGAAAGCTCATTGTAGCCACAGGACGCCACAATCACAGCGACGCTTCGCGAACGGGGAAGACGGGCTCAGGCGTGGGCGCGAACGGCGCGACTGAGTCGCCGCACCAGGGCGGCGGGCGGCTCCGATGGAAGGAAGGGCGCCACGACGGGATGCCGCCCACGTTGGTCCGTAACCTCGCCGATGGCGTCGATGGCAGGCGATGCCATCAGCACGATGGCGTCGCAGTAAGATTCCGAAGCCGCTGGAGCGGAATTGTGTTCCGCGCCAGCTCGCTGGCCGCGGTCACGCCCTTGGTCTGCTCGACCAGGCTGAAACCGAGCTCGATCGCGCGGGCGCGCATGGCCTGAACTGCGATGCCGGTCATTGCGCCACGGCCGCGTTCAGCAGGTCCATCCCTCGTTCAAGTCTCGAGCGCCGAAATGTCGATCCGCACACCGCGCGCTTGCGTCTGGGCAATGCGGTTCGTCAGGTCGTCCTGCAGTTGCAGCGCCGGGCGGTCATGCATATCCAGCTGGATCGAAACCAGGAGAAAGCTGCCCAGCTTGAGGATGGGAATGCGCTCCACCTCATGCCTCCTTCTGGGTGGCGTTGGGGTCGGACGGCGGCACCAGCGGCGGGGCGGCCACCTTGGTCACCTCGCGTCCGGTGCGCTTGAGCGCCACGGCGAAGGCATCGGCCAGCGTCGCCTTCGTCGTCACCGCGTTCAGGTCGACGCCGAGGTGCACGATCGTCTGGGCGATCTGCGGGCGGATACCGCTGATGATGCAGTCGGCGCCCATCAGGCGCGCCGCCGCCACGGTCTTCAACAGGTGCTGCGCCACCAGCGTGTCCACCGTCGGCACGCCGGTGATGTCGAGGATGGCAATCATCGATCCGGTGTCGTCGTTACCGGCATTCAACGCGTGTACTAGCGAGTCGCGGCTGGGTCATGTCTGGTCCTCGTCGGTCTGTAGAGTGCAGGGTTTCTCGGCGTCCGGCTGCCGTGGCTCATTCGATACGATGCAGCCGCGTTGTCTGGCGGCGGGGGAAGCCGGCATTCTAATGTGCGTTGCTCATCGTTAGCAAGCAGTGCGCCATACTCGACTTTTTGCAACTGCTGAGCATACAGGCGTTGACTCGGCTCGGACGCGCCCCGTACATTCACAGCTCGCGAGTCGGTATTCACCATCACGAGGCGCGCCATGATTGGCACGACAGTCGACAAGTACCGCATCGTCGCTCGGCTCGGACGTGGCGGCATGGGCACGGTCTACAAAGCGGTCGATGAG
>JBKJMH010000398.1:0-18481 GCA_046596625.1 Vicinamibacterales bacterium
GCCGGCACCGTATCCCTCCGGGATGACTCCTTCGAATTCGCCGTAATCGAACGGGTGATCCTCGGTCTGCATGGCCAGCCGCTTCGTTTTCGGGTCGAGCGACGGTCCCTTCGGCACAGCCCACGACAACAGCACGCCATTGAGTTCGAGGCGGAGGTCGTAGTGGAGGTGACTGGCCAGATGCTTCTGCACGCAGAAGTAGAACGTGGCGCCCTTCCGCGCAGGGACTGTCCCCTCGGGTTCAGGCGTTTTCGTAAAGTCGCGCTTGCGTTTGTATTCGTCCAGAGCCATGAGTGAATTGCCACAGCAAGGGTCATGCTGTTTTCGTGTGTTCCGCCTGTCGAAGGACGGCGTTGATGCGCGGCATCAGCAGGGTCAGCAGCAGCGCAGCGGCCAGCAACACGCCAACGACCAGCAGGAAGAACCGGCCGTGCGGCATCGTGCCCCAGTAGGCGCCGAGCGCGCCGGAAAAATAACCACCGGCTGACAGGCCCACGAACCAGGCGCCCATCATCACCCCGCGGCTGCGCGGCGGAGCGACGCGGTTGACGAGCGACAACCCCATCGGGCTGAGGCAGACCTCGCCCAGGGCAATGAGCAGGTAGGCGACGACGAGCCAGGACATCGACACCCGGCCCGAGTCGCCGCCGACGAGTCCGGCCACCGCCATCACGCCGAACGCAGCCGCGACGAGCAGGATGCCGAGCAGAATCTTCACCGGCGTCGATGGTTCGAGACCGCGCCGTCCGAGCCACGTCCAGAGGCCGACGAAGGCGGCCGAAAAGACGATGACCCCGAGCGGTTCGACCGACTGGAAGGTTTCCGGTGCGAATGACGTGACGGTGTTGTCGCGGGCCCAGAACGTCAGCGTGAAGCCGTTCTGGTAGAACGCCAGCCAGAAGACCGCCACGATCGCGAACATCGCCAGCAGCGTCGTCACGCGCGTCCGCGCCTCGTCGGGCGAGAGCGACGCGTGGTCGGACGCTTCCGGGTGCACCCGATCGGCGGCATCACCGAGGTAGCGCCTGCCACCGACGAAGCACACCAGCGAGAGCGCCATGGCGAGTGCCGCCGAACCAAAGGCGACGCTCCATCCGTAGTGTGCCCGCAGCCACGCCACGCCGATCGGCGACATGAGTGCGCCGAGGTTGATGCCCATGTAAAAGAGGTTGAAGCCGGCGTCCCGCAGTTCCGGACGATTGCGGTACAGGTTGCCGACGATGGTGGAGACGTTCGGCTTCAGCAGACCCGTGCCTGCCGCCAGGAGCGCCAGCGCGGTATAGAAGAAAGGGAGCGACTCGACCGACAGCACCAGGTGCCCGAGCATCATCAAGGCGCCGCCGATGAGCACCGCCCGGTAGAAGCCGAGCACGCGGTCGGCCAGCAGGCCGCCGACGAGCGGCAGCAGATAGACCCCGCCGATGTAGCCTCCGTAGACGCGGCCGATCCGCGCCGCATCGAAATGCAGCACCTCGTCCATGTACAGCGTGAGGATGGCCATCATCGAGTAGAAGCTGTAGCGCTCCCACAACTCGGTGAAGAACAGGACGTAGAGGCCGGGTGGGTGGCGACGGGCTGCGGAGGAGCGGGCTGGCATGGCGCGTCTGCGGGTTCACTCTAACAGACGTATGCCAGAATGACGGGATGCTGCGTGCCCTGCTCATCTCGACCTACGACCTGGGCCACCAGCCGTTCGGTCTGGCGTCGCCCGCGGCCTGGCTGAGACGCGAGGGGTGCGAGGTGTCGTGCCTCGATCTCTCGAAGCAGGCGCTCGACGAGACGCTGCTCGCGCGTGCGGATCTGATCGCGTTCCACCTGCCGATGCACACCGCCACACGCATGGCTGCGCCGGTGATTCGCACGGCGCACGCGCTCAATCCGTCGGTCCACCTCGCGGCGTACGGGCTCTACGCGCCGCTCAACGCCGACTGGCTCCGGACGCTCGGCGTCCAGCACGTGATCGGGGGCGAGTTCGAGGCCGAGCTCGCGGCGCTCGCGCGCTCCATCGAGGCAGCGCAGACAGGCGCACCGGTTGTGTCCACACCGTCGCCGGCGGTATCGCTGGCCAAGCTCACCTTCCTCACGCCGGACCGCAGCGGACTGCCGCCTCTGCACCGCTACGCCACGTTGCGCGTGGCTGATGGCTCCACGCGCGTCGCGGGTTACACCGAAGCCAGTCGGGGCTGCCGGCATCTGTGCCGGCACTGTCCAGTGGTGCCGGTCTACGGCGGGCAGTTCCGTGTGGTGCAGCCCGACGTGGTACTGGCCGACATCGACGCGCAGGTGGCGGCTGGCGCGCAGCACGTCACCTTCGGCGACCCGGATTTCTTCAATGGTCCGACGCACGCCATGCGGATCGTCGAGCGGTTGCACGCCCGTCATCCATCGTTGACCTACGACGTCACCATCAAGGTCGAGCACCTGCTGAAGCAGCGCGCCCTGCTGCCGCTGTTGCGAGATACCGGTTGTCTCTTCGTCACCAGCGCCGTGGAATCGATCGACGACCGCGTGCTGGCACGGCTGGAAAAGGGGCATACGCAGGCCGACTTCGAGGAAGCGGTGGCGCTCTGCCGCGCGTCTGCGCTGACGCTGGTGCCGACGTTCGTCCCGTTTCACCCGTGGATGTCGCTCGACGACTACTGCGATCTGCTGGACGCGCTCGTGCGCCTCGACCTCGTCGATCACATCGCCCCCATTCAACTGGCGATTCGACTGCTCGTGCCCACCGGGTCGCGGCTGCTGGAACTGCCCGACGTGCGCGAGATAGCCGGGGTGTTCGACCCCCGTACGCTCACGCATCGCTGGGCGCATCCGGATCCGAGAGTCGATGCCTTGCAAGCTGACGTGTCGTCGCTGGTTGGCCGTCGCCTCACGTCGCATCGCCGTGAACTGTTCCAGGCCATTGCCGCCCTGGCGTTCGAGCGGGCCGGTCGGCCGGCGCCGTCGCTGGCCGCTGCACCGGCGCGCGACGTGCCGCAGTTCGACGAGCCGTGGTATTGCTGCGCGGAGCCGAACCCCGACCAGCTGACGCTGGTCTGATGCGTGTTTCAGGTGCGTGTAGCTGCCGACCTTCAGGTCGGCGCGGTCGAGCAACGCTGTGAGGCGACTGCTGCTGGTGGCGACGACCACCGGCTATCAGACACGGGCGTTTGGCGATGCGGCGGCTCGCGTCGGTGTGGAGCTGGTCTTCGCGACCGACCGCTGCGGCGTTCTCGACGATCCGTGGCGCGATTCCGCGATTCCGGTCCGGTTCCATGCGCCGGCTGCGTCCGTGCGCCTCATCGTCGCCGCTCACCGCGCCCGGCCGTTCGCGGCGGTCATGGCCGTGGGCGATCGTCCCGCGACGCTCGCGGCGCGTGCGCGTGAGGTGCTTGGCCTTCAGGGGCATTCAGCCGCCGCCGCCGCCGCCGCGCGTCACAAGCTCGAATCGCGGACCCGCCTGCACAGCGCCGGCTTGCCGACGCCCTCGTTCATCGTCCAGTCGCTCGCCACCGCTGCGGCCACGCTGCCGGGCGCTGTCACCTTCCCGGCCGTGGTGAAGCCGGTGTCGCTCTCTGGCAGCCGCGGGGTCATGCGGGTCGATGACGAGGCGGGGCTGGCACGGGCCATCGAGCGCCTGCGTGCGCTGATGGCGCGGCCCGACATCCGCGTCGAGCGCGATCCCGCTCATGATCTGCTGCTCGTGGAGTCGTTCATCGCCGGCCACGAGTTCGCACTCGAAGGTCTGATGACGGGCGGCGTGCTGCGCACGCTGGCCATCTTCGACAAGCCCGATCCGCTGGACGGCCCGTTCTTCGAAGAGACCATCTACCTCGCGGGCAGTGGGCTGGGCGAGGCCGAGGCCCGGCGGATCGAGGCAGCGGTTGCCGCCGCCGCCCGCGCCATCGGCCTGCATCACGGACCCGTTCATGCGGAGTGCCGCGTCAACGCGGCGGGCGTGTTCGTGCTCGAAGTGGCGGCGCGGCCCATCGGCGGGATCTGCGCGCGTTCGCTCCGGTTCGAACACCCGTACGGCGACGCACGCATCTCGCTGGAGGAACTGCTGCTTCGGCATGCCCTCGGTGAGGACGTCAGCGGCTGGCAGCGCGAAGCGCAGGCGTCGGGGGTGATGATGATTCCGATCCCGCGCCGTGGCGTCTACAAAGGGGTGATGGGGGTGGACGCCGCGCGCGAGGTGAGCGGCGTCGACGATGTCGTGATCACCGCGAAGCTCGATCAGCTCCTGCTGCCGCTTCCGGAAGGGGCCAGCTACCTCGGATTCATCTTCGCGCACGGCGAGACGCCGGCACAGGTCGACACGGCGCTGCGAGCCGCGCACGGACGCCTGACCTTCACGGTGGTTCCCGATTTGCCGGTGCTACAATCCCCCCATGGCTGACAGCGGACGTACCGTCTTTTGCGTGAAACTCCAGAAGGCACTGCCAGGATTCGCGTCCCCACCGTGGCCGGGCGAACTCGGGCAGCGCGTGTTCGACAACGTGTCGACCGAGGCGTGGAAACTCTGGGAAGAGCGCATGAAGATGATCCTCAACGAGTACCGCCTCATGCCGTTCCAGAAAGAGGCGCAGGATCTCGTCGCGAAGCACATGGAGGAGTTCTTCTTCGGTGAAGGCTCCGCGTTGCCACCGGACTACAAGCCCGAACAGACCAAGTAGTCACGCGCTACGCCCATGCCCGAGCAGGAAGATCGCCATCGCGCGTGCTGGTACGGACGACGAACGCCAGACATCCCCCCCAACATCGGCTTTCACACCATCGAGGACGGGCACCTGCTCTACTGTGCCCATCCGATGCTCTTTCCGGTCGTCGGTTACCAGTTCGACGTCCGGAACTGTGAAGGCTGTGACTACTATCGCGCCCGGCGCTCACCGTCGGTCAGCTAGCCCGAGCGCCTTTTCCCGCACGCCCGCCTGCGCACACCGGTGTGAACTGAATGCGTTCTGGCCGGCATCTGCCTGAACCGTCGAGGTACGTCGTGGTTCGCTACTCCATGTAAGCCCGACTGTAGCGATCCGCTGCACAGCTGCGGTAGCACCTCAATTGCTCACCTGTAACTCGTTGATTCCCTTCTGTTTGGAAAAGCGGCACTGCGGCTGACGTGGCACATCGTTTGATACCTGCTGGGGTGATGGTGTACGAACGCCCCGCCTGTCCCATTGAACGTCTGCTGGCTCCACCCGAGCCGGACGACGACCGCGATCAGGACCCGGATGAGACACCCGAGACGCCTCTCGACGAGCCGTCTCCCATCCCGATTCAGGATCCGCCCGCGGAGCCGGAACAGAAGGGCCCGCTTGTTGTCAGCGCCTGGTGACACGGGACCATCGACGGAGGATACTGTGAGTACAGAACAGCCACGCAGCAAGGAACGTCGCGGATTTGCATCGATGTCGCCCGAGAAGCAGCGCGAGATCGCCAGCAAGGGTGGACGCGCCGCCCACGAAAAGGGCACGGCTCATGAATGGACCGCTGACGAAGCCCGGTCAGCCGGCCGCAAGGGTGGCCAAGTCAGCCGAGGTGGGCGCGGCCGCTTGCTTGCAACAACTGATGACATTGCGCCCGCCACGAGTTCAGACGGTAGCGCTCAGTGACAGACGCGACCGTGGTGCCGTTCATGGCCGAACGGCGCAGAGTGGAGGCGGAGAATGTTCAGACGAGTAGCCGCGGTATCGGCACTGATGCTCGCGGTGGCGGTCACCGCGAGCGCACAGACCGGTACTTCCGGGACATCCACGGCTCGGAATTCATCGGGCACGCAGACGGACCCCGAGTCGTCAGCACGCGAGGGCCGTCCGGCGACGACGACGTTCTTCGGCGACACGGGTCTGTGGTTTGTGCCAACCGCAGAGGTACTGGCTCACGGTAAGTGGTCGGCAAGCGGCTACCGCCGCGGCACCAACTACGTTCAGGGTTTCACCAACGTCGGCGATTTTGCCGGCACCTTTGCCGTCGGCCTTGGTAACCGCGCCGAGGTGTTCGGCTCCTTCCTGTTCGACACACGCGTCGAACGCGACCTGCGTCCTCTCTTCAGCACCGACTCGGCCGTTGGCGGCGTCGTCGACCGGTACCCGTTCGCGAACAGGGGCTGGAGCGGCGACAACCTCGGCGACTTCTATGTCGGTGCCAAGGTCAACCTGCTGTCGCAGGGCGACAACCGTCCGGCGGCTTTTGCCGTGCGTGGCATCCTCAAGGCACCCACGGGCAAAGACTCGAAGGGCGTATCGACTGGTAAAGCCGACCTGGCCTTCGACGCGATCGCCAGTTCGGAATTGCGCCGGCTGGTCGAACTCTCCGCCTATGCCGGCTACGAGTTCCGCGGACAACCGGACGGCTTCGACGCACCAAGCGGCGCATTCCGCTGGGGCGGTGGCGCCGGCTTCCCGAGCCGTTCACCCCTGCGCGGGACACTCGAAGTGAACGGGCTTGTGCCGAACAGCGACACGGCCACCCTTACCGGCGCGCAGGTCGTAGGCGTCGACTTCAGCCTGCCGCCAATGACCTCGGCTGTCGAGAACATCACGCGTGCTACCGCTGGTCTGACCTGGCAGCACCGCAGCGGCTTCTTCGTGGGCGGCGGCCTGAGCTGGAACGTGCCGACAGAGGATCGCGACCGCTACCGTACGGACGAAGGTGCAACGGGCGACTTCGTCGACTGGCAGGTTCGGCTCGGCTATCACCCGGGCGTGCGGGTCTTTACGCCACCACCGCCGCCACTCCCCCCGCCGCCGCCGCCGGCAGTGGCACCGCAGAACCGTCCTCCGACGGTGCAAGCGCAGTGTGAACCGTGCACGGTCGAAGTGGGAAAGAGCTCCACACTGACCGCAACGGCTACTGACCCGGACGGCGATTCACTGACCTACCGGTGGACGATGCCTTCGGGCTCGCTGGCAAATCCCTCCGAGCGTTCGACGCTGTGGACCGCCGGGATGCAGGAAGGGCCGGCGCAGGCCACGGTCACCGTCAACGATGGCAAGGGTGGAACAGCATCGGCCAACGTGACGGTGCAGGTGGTGAAGGCACCGGTGAAGAACTACACGTTCGAGGATGTGCACTTCGACTTCGACCGCTACACGTTGCGGGCCGAAGCGACGCGCGTGCTCGACGAAGCTGTCACGGCACTCCGCGAGGATCCGACCCTGCGGATTGAAGTGGAAGGGCACACCTGCAACATCGGCACGGCCGAGTACAACCTCGCGCTCGGCGATCGCCGCGCGAATGCCGTCCGCGACTACCTGGTAAGCCGCGGCGTGTCGGCCGAACGGCTCCGCAGCATCAGCTACGGTGAGGAGAAGCCCAAATACGACAACGCGCGTGAAGAGACGCGCCGCCTCAATCGGCGTGCGGCACTCACGGTCAACGTCAGGTAAATGCGCTTCATTCACCTGTATTTAATCGGCTACTTCGTGCTGGTAATCGGCGCCGGCCTTGCCCTGTGGCAGGCCGGCGTCGTTCGTCACCTCTCTCCGGCCTGGCTCGGCATCGCCGCGCTCGTCGTTGTTGGTCTGGGTATCATCCTGGCTGTCACGGCGGTCCGGCCCAATAAGCCCTCAAGCTGAGCACCCCCCGACACACCGAAGTGGCACGGACTGTGGTGTACTGAAGCCACATGAGCCGCGCGCGTCTGCTGTCGATCGTCATCGTCTTCGCTACTGCCGTCTCCGCCTGTAAGGAGGGCGGCACGGTGGCCGTGCACTCGCTCGAGTTCAAGGGGGTGACGCACGTCGATGTCGCCCTGCTGAAGAGTGCCCTCGCGACGCGTGAGAACACCAAGGTTCCAGTCGTCGGATGGCAACTGCCCTGGTCTAGGAAGAACTACTTCGACCGGGGACGTTTCGATGCTGATCTGAAACGTATCAGCGCGTTCTACGCTGACCGTGGCTTTCCTGAGGCGAGGGTCACCGACTTCGACGTCCGGCTGAATCGCAAGCAGGACGCCGTCGACGTCACGCTCACCATCGACGAGGGCCGACCCGTCAACGTCACAGCAGTCGAGTTCCGTGGGTTCGACGCGGTCCCCCCTGACCACCTCCAGCAATTGCAGAAGCAGAATCCGCTCGTCATCGGACAGCCGCGCGATCGACAGGCGGTGACGGCTGCGCACGAACTTGCGGTGAACGAGCTGCGTGACCACGGCTACCCGTATGCCCGCGTCGCGACGGACGAGAACGACGGCGCCGACGGACGTGCCGCCACGATTGTGTTCACCGCCGAGCCAGGGCCGCTGGCGCAATTCGGCAATCTCGAGATCGCCGGAAACAACAGCGTTCGCGATCGCATCATCGAGCGCCAGCTCACCTTCAAGCCTGGGGACCTCTACCGTCGCAGTGTCGTGCAAGAGTCGCAGCGGCGGCTCTACCAGATGGAGCTGTTCCAGTTCGTCAACGTCGAGGCGTTGAATCCAGAGCAGCAGCGCGCCGATGTCGATACGCGCGTCACCGTCGCGGAAGGGCGACATCAGCGCGTGAACTTCGGGGTGGGCTACGGCACCGAGGAGAAGGCGCGTGTGGACGGCGAGTATCACCATGTGAACTTCCTCGGCGGCGCCCGGTCCGCCGGTGTGCACGGACGCTGGTCGTCACTCGACCGCGGGGTCAGGCTCGATTTCAACCAGCCATACTTCTTCGCGCCCCATCTCTCGCTCGGCGGCGAAGCACAGCGCTGGTACACCTATACGCCGGCCTACTACTCGATCGTCACCGGGGCGAGAACCACACTGATGCATCGCAGTGGTCCGCGCAGCTCGTGGTCGGTGTCGATGTCGAGCGAGCGGAACAGTAGCTCGATCGACGCAGATGTGCTGGACGATCCCGAGCTGTATTCGGATCTGATCGCGCTCGGCCTCGACCCAACCACCGGCAAGCAGGAGGGGACACTGAGCGCCCTCGCCTTCGACATGCAACGCAGCACCGCCGACAACGTGCTGAACGCCCGGCGCGGCTACCAGCTGGCGCTCCACGTCGAAGAAGCCGGCCGGCTGCTCCCAGGTACCTTTAACTACACCGCATTCTCGGCCGACGCGAGGCACTACCTGCCGTTGAGTAAACGGCTGGTTGTGGCCAATCGCCTCCAGTTGGGTGCCATCAACGCGCAGGGCGACGACCAGGCACAGGTGCCGTTCTCGAAAAAGTACTTCCTCGGCGGCGCCACCAGCGTCCGCGGCTGGGGACGCTACGAGGTGAGTCCTCTCGGCGGCTCGGGTCTGCCGATCGGCGGCAACAGCATGTTGGCCTTCAGCTCCGAAGCGCGCCTGTCGCTCGGCACGAGCCTCGGCGCCGTGGCCTTCATCGATGCCGGCAACGTCTGGAGTGGCGACTTCGAGTTCAGGCTGAACGAGCTGCGCTACGCCGTCGGCCCAGGGCTGCGCTACGAGACACCGGTCGGACCAATCCGTCTCGATGTTGGCTATCAGCTGAACGAAATTCCTGGCCTCAAGGTGAACGGACAGCCGCAGCCTCGCCGCTGGCGCATTCACTTCAGCATCGGACAGGCGTTCTGACGCGTCGCGCAACGGCCTGGCGCGCTGCCCGTCCATTCAACCCCGGCCCGGCTTTTGCGACGCGTAAGCTTTCGATATGCGTGTAGCTCGCCGAATCGTCCACGCCCTGCTTATCGTTCTGACGCTGGTCGTCGGCGCAACAGCGGCTGTGCTCATCGTGTCGCAAACGCTGTGGTTCAAGAACTGGCTGCGCGGGTACATCGTGGCCGAAGCCGGCCGCTACCTGAACGGGCAGTTGTCCATCGAGCGGCTGGGCGGGAATCTGTTCTTCGGCGTCGAGCTCCAGAATGTCGGCATCACGCTCGACGGCAGCGAGGTGGTGGCGGTCGAGAACCTCGGCGTCGACTACAACGTGTTCAACCTGATTACCCGGGGGCTGTCGATCGACAACCTCAGCCTCAACCACCCGATCATCTACCTGCGGCGCGATGGCGATGCCTGGTCGCTGGCCAGGCTCGTGAAGAAGCAGGAACAGGAAGCCGACCGCGAAGGGCCGCAGATCCCGATCACGATCGATGACATCGGTATCAGCAACGCGTCCATTGTCATCGACGAACCGGTGGGCGCCTCGGGTGTGCTGCTGCCGCGCCGCATCGATCAGCTCAACGCAAAGCTGTCCTTCAAGTACGAACCCGTGCACTACTCGCTCGAAATTGCGCACGTGTCGTTTCGGGGCTCGAGCCCTGAGCTGGAGTTGCGGGCCTTGTCTGGCGGCGTGTCGGTGAAGGACGACACCTTGTTCGTCGAGCAGCTCGCAATTCGGACGGCCGAGACGTCGCTGCTCATCGACGGTGCGGTGCAGCACTACCTGAGCGAACCGCAGCTGAACGTGCAGGTCAGCACCGACACGTTCTCGCTGCCTGAGGTGGCGCGTCTCGTTCCGGCACTCGCCGGCATCGAGTTGCGACCCGCGTTCGAGGTGCGGCTGAACGGCCCACTGGGGGCGCTCGGTGTTGACATGAACGTGCGGTCGTCGGCCGGCCAACTCACCGGGCAGCTCGTCGCCGACCTGCAGGCACCGGGGCAGGCCGTGCGCGGCGAGCTGCATGTGCGTCATCTCGACCTGGCACCACTGCTGAACGACCCGGCGCAGCGAAGTGATCTGACTGCCGACCTGAACGCCGACCTCTCGGCGGAGGCGTTCTCGGCCATCGAGTCGATCCACGGCACTGCGGAAGTGCGTTCGCCCCGCGTCAGCAGCAACGGCTACACCGCCGAGCAGATCGTGGCGCGCGCCCGAGTCGATGGTCGCCGTATCGTGCTCGATGCGCAAGCATCGGCGTATGGCGCCCGGCTGAGGACGACAGGCCCCATTACGATTCCACAGGGGAGCGAACCGGTGGTGTTCAACCTGCGAGGGCGGGCACGCGGCCTCGATCTGGCTGCGCTGCCTCGGACGCTGAAGCTCCCCGCTGCGCACACGAACCTCACCGCCGACTATCACGCATCAGGCTCGGTTCAAAAGGACGCCGTGGTGCGGCGCCTCATCGCCGATGCCGTATTCGCCGAGTCGACGCTGCCTGGCGCCCGCATCGCAGCGGGCAGCACCGCAGGCGTCACCATGCACGGCGCCGCGCTTGCCTACCGCGCGGATGTCCACGTGGCCGACGTCAACATCGAGGAGACCGGGCGCGCCTTTGGCGTGGCGGCGCTGGCCGACGCGCGCTATGCCAGCCGGGTGAACGCGCACATCACGGCACAGGGCAGCGGCACCACCGCAAAGACGATGGCCGTGACGGCGAGCGGCACCATCGCCGATTCGGACCTGCTTGGTGGGCATGTGTCGGCACTGACCTTCGACGCGGCGGTGGCGGACGACAGCGCCACGGTCACCGCCCAGGGGTCGTTTGCCGACCTGAACCCGTCGGTCGCGAGCGGCAAGCCGGCCATGGACGGGCGCGTTGCCGGAACGCTTGATGTGCACGCGCAGCTGGCCAGCCTGTCGACCGGCGTCACCCCCGATACCATCGACGGCACGGTGCGACTCACCCTCGCGCCTTCCACTGTCGGCGGATTGGCCCTCGAGTCGGCCGTGCTCGACGCAGACTACCGCGAGCAGACCGGCGAGATCCGCACGCTCGACATCACGGCCCGCGACCTGAATCTGCACGCGCAGGGAACCCTGGCGCTCAACCAGACTGGCGAATCGAACCTCACCTTCCACGCCGATTCGCCCCGGCTCCAACAGATCGGGTCGCTGTTCGACGTGCCGGTGGAAGGGATTGCCCGAGTCGAGGGCAACGTCACCGGCAATCGCCCATCGCTGCGGGTGCGCGGCACGCTCAGCGCCGACGGCCTCGAGTACGAAGGGAACGGGGCGCTGAACACCGAGTCCACCTACACGGTGACGGTGCCGGACCTGGCATTCGCGCGGGCATCGGTCGAAGCGGACACGAGGGCCACCTTTGTGACCGTCGGCGGCCAGAACATCAACGAGCTGACCGCGAGGACCACCTACGAGAACCAGACGATCGCGTTCCAGGCGACGGCTGCGCAACCTCAGCGCCGCGTCGAGGCCGGCGGCACCCTGGTGCTGCACCCCGAGCATCAGGAGATGCACCTGACGCGACTCGACCTGCAGGCCGGCACGCAGCGATGGATCGTGCCCGAGGGTGTCACGCCCACGGTGAACTACGCGGCGAACCAGGTCAGCGTCGAGCAACTGCGGCTCACGAACGGCGATCAGGCGATTGCGGCCGACGGCCGCTTCGGGCAACCCGGCGACGCGCTGACGCTGCGGTTGACGAACGTCGATCTCGCCGCGGTCGATGCGCTGCTGCTGCGTCCGCCGCAGTTCACGGGGCGGCTGAATGCTGACGCCACGCTGTCCGGATCGAGAATCGCGCCACAGGTCGCCGGACGCTTCGACGTGGCCTCGGGCGGCTTCCGCCAGTTCCAGTATGACGCGCTGACTGGCACGGTTGCCTATGAACCAGGCGGCATCACCCTCGACACGCGGCTGCAGCAGAACGCGACGCAGTGGCTCACTGCGAAGGGCTACCTGCCCGCATCGTTGTTCGTCCGCACGCCCGCCGACGCCAGCGCCGAACGCCGCGTCTCGGGCCATGTCGAGCCGGCGACGGCGAGCGACCGGATCGATCTGACGGTGGACAGCAGTCCGCTCGGTCTCGGGCTCCTGCAGGGCTTCACCACGGCGGTCACCGACGTGACGGGCACGCTCGAGGCGCATGTGCGCGTCACCGGCAGTGCGCAGGACCCGCACCCGGAAGGATCGATTGCCATTGCCAACGGCGGCGTCACTGTGACACCGATCGGCGTGACGTATTCGAACATTGCCGGCATAGTGGAACTGCAGCCCGAACGGGTGCACATCGAGCAACTGACCGTGCTCGACAATCACCAGAATTTCCTGTCCATTACCGGCGATCTCGGCGTGCATGCGCGTGAGGTGGGCGGGTTCCAGATCTGGGTGAACGCCGACGATTTCAAGGTCATCGACAACAAGATGGGCAACGTGCGCATCCAGAGCGCCGTGTCGCTGTCGGGACAGTTGCGGTCGCCCATCGTCCAGGGCTATCTGGGCGTCACCACGGGCGAAATCAACCTCGACGAGATCATCGCGGTGTTCGGTGCGTCGCCGTACGCGACCGAGTCTGCCGTGCAGCCCGATGCCGGAAACACGACCGCGGTCATTGCCCAGGCCGTGCCGGTCCCGGCGGCGTCCAGCCCGTTCGATGCTTTGCGCATGAACCTCAGTCTGACCGTGCCGAACGACCTGGTGGTGAAGGCCAGCAACCTCCAGACGCCCGGTTCGCCCGTCGGCCTCGGCGCCATCAACCTGACCCTCGGCGGCGACCTCACCGCGACGAAGGAACCCGGCGGCGCCGTCAAGCTGATGGGTGAGGTGAACACCATCCGCGGCAACTACGACTTCCAGGGACGCCGCTTCGAGATCCTGCGTGACGGCACCATCCGGTTCGAGGGGCTCGATCAGCTCAACCCGAGCCTCGACCTGCGTACGCGCCGGCTCATTCAGGGCGTCGAGGCACGCGTCAACGTTCGTGGCACGCTGCTGCAACCGGAGATCGTGCTGTCGAGCACGCCGCCGCTCGAGCAGGCCGACATCCTGTCGCTCATCGTCTTCAACCAGCCGGTGAATCAGCTGGGTGAAGGGCAGCGGGTATCGCTGGCGCAGCGCGCGCAGTCGATTGCCACCGGGGCCGTGGCGGGTCAGCTGGCGCAGTCGATTGGCAACGCCCTGAACCTCGACACCTTCGAAATCGATCTGGCGCCCGCGAACGGCGGCGGGCCCGAGGTGACGCTCGGCCAGCAGGTGGGGCAGAACCTCTACGTGAAGGTGCAGCAGGGGGTTGGCGACCAGAGCACGACGAACGTCATTCTCGAGTACGAGATCGCCCGCTGGCTGCGGCTGCAGACCAACGTGATGGCCGGCTCGTCGACGCAGCAGTCGGTGTTCCAGCGCAGTCAGGGCAGCGGTGTCGACCTGATCTTCACCTTCAGCTACTGAAGGGCGGCGTGCATTGTGTAGCTGCCGACCTTCAGGTCGGCCTCGTCCGGCGCACCTGAAGGTGCGCGGCTACGACAGACACACCGCGGCTGCGACAGGCGCCTATGCCGACGGCAACGAGGCCACCTGCACGCGCGCGTCGTTGAAGCACGCGCCGCCGCCGATGTCGGTGAGCGTGTCTGGCACCAGCGCCGTCCCGGTCTGATTGTTCCGCATGGATCGGCGCCAGAGTCCCTTGGCGAGACTCACGGTGCCGGGGCGAATCGTCGGCAGGACGCTGAGCGTGCAGTGCACCTCGCCGAGTGCGTTGAAGACCCGCACACCGTCGTGGTCATCGAGGCCGCGCACCGCGGCATCGTCAGGGTGCATGAGCAGTTTCGCGTCCGTCCCAGGCAGTTCGCCCAGGGTCGAGCTGATCGTCTTCTCGCTCGCGGGCGAGATGAGCGCCAGCGGGTACTGTTCGGTGGCGGGGTCGGGCTGGAAGGCGTACAGCCCGGCGGGTGCCGCCGCGTCGAGATCGGCCGGGCAGAGGTCGATCTTCCCGTCTGGCGTGTTCGGGAAGACATCGACGAACTGGATCGGGCGCGTGCCGAACGGCGGGGCAGGCACGCGGTCCCCGCGGATGGCCTCGGTCACGTGCGGCGGCAACCCCTCGATCACCTGCAGCATCATGTCGAGTTCGCCGGCCGGCTCGCTGTCCTTCAGCAGGCCGAGACGTGTGCACAGTTCACCGAAGACGTCGGCGTTCGGGCGCGCCTCGCCGTATGGTTCGATGACCGGCCGCACCAGCTCCAGGCTGAGATTGCCGTAGGACTTCGCCACGTCATAGTTCTCGAGGAAGGTCGTGGCCGGCAGCACGACGTCGGCATACAGCGCCGTGTCGGTCATCACCTGCTCGAAGACCACCGTGAACAGGTCGTCGCGCTGCAGTCCCTCGAGGATTCGGCGCTGGTCGGGCACTGTTGCCGCCGGGTTGCAGTTGTAGACGAAGAGCAGTTGCACTGGCGGGTCGGTATATTCCAGCAGCGCCCGACCGAGGTGGTTCATGTTCACCACGCGCGTGTCCGGTTCGTCCGCCCCGATCCACGTCGGCGTGATGCCCCACGACGCCGAGTTGCTCATCGAGTAGCCACCGCCGCGCACGCCGAACTTGCCGCCCACGGCTGGCAGGGCCAGGATGGCCGCGGCCGCGCTGCCGCCATTGCGATTGCGTTCGAGCCCCCAGCCGCACCGCACCAGCGCTGGCGACGTGTCGGCGTACAGGCGGGCCACACGTTCGAGCTGCTCGGCATCGATCCCGGCCACGTCGGCCGCGCGTGCGAACGTCCACGGCTCGGCGCGTTCGCGCAGCGCCTCGACGTGGCGTGCGTGCTCGCGCAGGAAGGCGGCGTCGGCGAGGCCGTTCGCAAAGAGATGGCGGTGAATCGCCAGCGCCACAACGACGTCGGTCCCCGGCTTCACGGCCAGGTGGACGTCTGCCGAACGCCCCAGTTGCGTCGAGCGCGGATCGATGACCACGAGCTTCGCGCCGCGGCTCTGCGCCTCGCGCACGTACGGAATGAGATGGATGCCGGAGGCGTTCGGATTGACGCCCCACAGGATGATCAACTTCGCGTCTGGATAATCCTCGTAGACGACAGCCGGCATCTTCCCGTAGAGGCCCATGTTGGCCGCGCCGGTCGGTGCGGCGCACACCGTCTGCGCCAGCCGCGACGTGCCGTAGCGCCGCCAGAGCGTGGCGTCGAGCGTGTTCTGCGTGAGCAGTCCGTTCGAGCCGCCGTACGAATAGGGCAGGATCGATTCCGCGCCCCACCTGGCCTTCGTCTCTTCCATCTTCTCGACGATGCGTTCCATCGCCACGTCCCAGGTGACCGTCTCGAAGCGACCCTCGCCCTTTCGACCCTTGCGCACCGCGGGGCTCAGGATGCGGTCAGGTCCATACACGCGCTGGTCGAACTTCCGCACCTTCGCGCAGATGAAGCCGTCGGTTACCGGGTTGCGTTTCGATCCGTCGATGGTGAGCACCTTGCCGTTCTGCACCGAGACGGCCAGGCTGCATGCGTCTGGACAGTCGAGCGGACACGCGGTGTCGACAACAGAGACGGGACCGTTAGGTTGAACGTCGCGGCCGCGCGGCGGCTTCACTGAAGAAGGCATGTCGTGGGTATTATCGCCTAGTGCCTGCGCAACCTCATGTCGTCATCCTCGGCGGCGGCTTCGGCGGACTCGACGCGGCGCGCGCCCTTGCCGCGGCGCCGGTTCGCGTCACGCTGGTCGACCGCCACAACTACCATCTCTTCCAGCCGCTGCTCTATCAGGTGGCGACAGCTTCGCTGTCACCCGGTGATGTGGCGTCGCCCATCCGCTGGATTCTCCGCCGTCAGGCGAACGCGCGCGTGCTGCTCGCCGATGTCTGCGGCATCGACCCGCAGCGCCGCTGCGTGCTGCTCGATGGTTCGGCCGGCGACGCCGAGCGACGCCTCGACTACGACTACCTGATCGTCGCCACCGGCGCGGCGCATGCCTACTTCGGACACCCCGAGTGGGCCACGCGCGCACCTGGGCTCAAGACGCTCGACGACGCGCTCGACATCAGGCGGCAGGTGCTGCTCGCATTCGAGGCCGCCGAGCGCGAGACGGACGCTGCCGCGCAGCGCCGGCTGCTGACGTTCGTCATCGTTGGCGGTGGTCCGACGGGTGTGGAACTGGCGGGTGCCCTCGCCGAGATCGCGCGTCAGTCGCTGCGGCAGGACTTCCGTGCCATCCGTCCGGAGACTGCACGCATCGTGCTGCTGGAAGGCGGTCCGCACCTGCTGGCGGCCTTTCCCGATGTGCTCCGCCGTGCCGCCGCTGCCTCGCTGACGCGCCTCGGTGTCGAGGTCCGCACCGGCGCTATCGTCACGACCGTGGATGACGAGGGCGTGAAGATCGGCGACGAGCGGATTGCGGCGCAGACCGTGCTCTGGGCCGCGGGGGTGGCGGCGTCGCCGGTGGCCGCGTTGCTTGATGTGCCGCTCGATCGCGCGGGCCGCGTGCTGGCCGAGCCGACGCTGCAGATACCAGGGTTGCCGAACGTGTTTGTCGTCGGCGACATCTGCGCGCTGCAGCAGAACGGCAACTGGCTACCGGGGCTTGCGCAGGTGGCGAAGCAGGGCGGCCAGCATGCGGCGAAGAATGTGGTGAGCGCCGTGCGAGGCGAGGCGCTGCGGCCGTTCCGTTACACAGACTTTGGCAACATGGCGACGATCGGTCGCGGTTCCGCGGTGGCCGATGTCGGTCCGGTGCATGTGTCGGGCTTGTTCGCGTGGCTCGCCTGGGTGCTCATCCACATCTTCTGGCTCATCGGCTTTCGCAGCCGCATGGCGGTGATGTCCGAGTGGGCCTGGGCATTCTTCTCGCTGCAGCGCCGTGTGCGGCTCATCACCGGCGAGAAGCTGTGGCCAGGTCAGCGCGACCACCCAAACGGCTGAGAGCCGTGGCGCCCTGCACGCTCTGCCGTTCCTCGGCGGATCTTTCCTTGCTACGTAGCCAGGCAGCGCCGCGCCTGATGCGGCTGCGCGCCGGCATGTCGCCGGCCACAGGAGGAACCCCGTCATGCGATTCACCCACACCAGCATCGCCGTCGCCTTCACGCTCGCACTCGCCGCAGGCGCCTGCAGCACCGCCGACGTGCCCGATCCGTCCGACCGCGCCGAACAGGCCTTGAAGGACGCCAACCTCGCGGACGTCAACTTCGACTGGGACAAGGACGCTCGCGTGGCACACCTGAAGGGGACCGTCGACTCGGCAACCCAGCGCGAACGCGCCGAAGCCGTCGCCGCAACCGCGGTTGGTACCTCGGGGCGCGTGCTCAACGAACTGACGATCGAGAACGTCAACGAGAAGACGGCCGACGACATGGACGGGCGCATCCGTTCTGCCCTGAACGATGTGGTCGACGGTGATCAGGTCCTGCGCGACCGCGACATCGACTTCGATGTGAACAACGGCGTCGTCACCGTGAAGGGCGAGGTCCGCACGACCGCCGAGAAGTCGAAGGTCAGCGACCTGGTGAAGGGCGCCCCCGGTGTGAAGGAGTTCGCTAACGCGCTCGAGATCAAGCCGGCGAAGTAGATGCGGCGCTCGCGCCCTCGCGCACAAGGAACGGTGCCGGCGCTCGACCCGACCGCGTCGGCGTCGGTCGCCGGCCTCCGTTACGTGAACGACGAAGCGACAGCCGGGACGAGGTGAAGTACGGCCGTCTCATCGCTTTTGCCGATGCGCTGCCCGTCATCCGGACCCGAACCGACGCCGACCTCTCGCGTGGTGGCCTGGCGCGCGAGAGGGTGCTGGCGGCCGTCGTGCAACTCCTGGAAAAGACGCTGATTCGGGTGGGCAACGCAGAAGAGCGCATGACCTTCGTCTATAATCGACCTTCACCCTTCCTTACACATGCGTGCCGTCGTCATCGCGCTGGCCGACCTGGGCAAAAGCGCTCGCATGCAGTACCACGCCAG
>JBKJMH010000038.1:0-3313 GCA_046596625.1 Vicinamibacterales bacterium
GTCCCGGTCGATCGCGCCGACGATGCGCGCTATGCGGCGGTGCTGGTGGCCATCGGCAAGCTCACCAGAGGCTTCCGGCTGCCCGACGCCGGCCTGCAGCTCTACGCCGAAGCCGACGTCTTCGAGGAAGAGCGCCGCACCGAGAAGCGCCGTTCCGCGAGCAAGGCGTTCCTCTCCGATCTCCGCGACCTGAAAGTGGGCGACCTCGTCGTGCACGTCGATCACGGCATCGGTGCCTTCGTCGGCCTGAAGCAGATCGGGCTCGGCGAGCAGCAGCAGGAGTTCCTCGAGCTCCGCTACAACGGCGAAGACAAGCTGTTCGTACCGGTCGAACGGCTCGACCTCGTCCAGAAGTACACCGGCGCGTCGCGTCCGGCGCTCGACCGCCTCGGCGGCGCCACCTGGGAAAAGGCGAAGAGCCGCGTCAAGAAGGCCATGCGCGACATGGCCGAGGAGCTGCTGAAGCTCTACGCGCAGCGCAAGGCGGTGTCCGGGCACCCATTCAGCCCCGACTCGCACTGGCAGCAGGAGTTCGAGGACGCGTTCCCGTGGGATCTCACGGTCGACCAGAAGTCGGCAGTGGCCGACATCAAGCGCGACCTCGAGTCGTCCACCCCGATGGACCGGCTGCTGTGCGGCGACGTCGGCTACGGCAAGACCGAAGTGGCGATGCGCGCCGCGTTCAAGGCGGTGATGGACGGCAAGCAGGTGGCGTTCCTCGCGCCCACCACCATTCTCGCGTTCCAGCACGAGAAGACGCTCCTCGCGCGCTTCAGCGGCTTCCCCGTCACCATCGACATGGTGAGCCGCTTCCGGTCGAAGCAGGAGCAGAAGGAGACGCTGCAGAACCTGGTCGATGGCAAGCTCGACATCATCGTCGGCACGCATCGCCTGCTGTCGAAGGATGTGGAGTTCCGCGATCTTGGCCTGCTCGTCGTCGATGAAGAGCAGCGTTTCGGCGTCGCGCACAAGGAGAAGATCAAGCAGATGCGGCGGAAGGTGGACGTGCTCACCATGAGCGCCACGCCCATTCCGCGCACGCTCAACATGTCGCTTATGGGCATCCGCGACATGTCGGTCATCGAGACGCCGCCGAAGGATCGCCTGTCGATCCAGACCAACGTGGTGAAGTTCGACCAGCAGGTTATCGCGCGCGCCGTCCGGCACGAGCTCGATCGCGGTGGCCAGGTCTACTTCGTCCACAACCGCGTCGAGTCGATCTATGCCATCGGCGACCTCATTCGACGCCTCGTGCCCGAAGCGCGCATCGTCGTCGGCCACGGCCAGATGGCCGAGGAACAGCTCGAGCGCGCAATGCTCGACTTCGTGGCGCGCAAGTTCGACGTGCTGCTGGCCACCACCATCGTCGAGAACGGCCTCGACATTCCGAATGCCAACACCATCCTCATCAATCGCGCCGACCGCTACGGTCTGTCGCAGTTGTATCAGCTGCGCGGACGGGTCGGCCGATCCGACCGGCCGGCTTACGCCTACCTGCTCATTCCGCCGGAAGACACGCTGACGCCCGTGGCCAAGAAGCGCCTGGCGGCGATGAAGGAGTTCAGCGACCTGGGCAGCGGCTTCCGCGTCGCCGCACTCGACCTTGAAATCCGTGGCGCCGGCAACCTGCTTGGCGGCGAGCAGAGCGGACAGATCGAGACCGTCGGCTTCGAGATGTACATGAAGCTGCTCGAAGAGACCGTGCGCGAGCTGAAGGGCGAAGATGTGTCCGACGACCTCCGGGCGACGGTAAACCTGAAGGTCGACTTGCGCATCGAGGAGTCCTACATCCCCGACACGAACCAGCGCCTGATGCTCTACCGCAAGGTGGCGTCGGCGCGGCGCGACGAGGAGATCGACACCATTCTCGAGGAGTCGGTCGACCGCTACGGTCCGCTGCCGATCTCGGTGCTCAATCTGGCCGACTACGGCCGCATTCGCGTGATGGCCGACGACCTCGGCATCGAATCCATCGACCGGGACGCCCGTACCGTCGTCTTAAAGTTCGGGCCGAAGTCGAAAGTCGACCCGCAGCGCATGGTGAACCTCGTCCGGCGCCGGTCGGCCGACCTCACCATCCTGCCGCCGTCCGGGCTGAAGCTGGCGCTCGACGGCAACCCTAAGGCTGCACCGCCGCGCCCACCGGTTCCGCCCAGGCCGCCGGTCGGCGCGCGAAAGCAGCGGCGTTCGGATATCGCCCCGAGCTGGTGGACGGCGAGGGCCCAGGAAGCCGAGGTGCGCCCCGGCTTCACCAAGGCCGAGATGATGAAACCGCGGCAGGACGACCCGCGCGGGCCGGGCGGAGTGTTCGAACGGCTGGGCGGGCTGCTCAGCGAGATGCTGGAGTAGGACGTCGCCGCGCCGAGGTATTGGACGTAGCCGCGCACCTTCAGGTGCGCAATCAGGTATAAAATTCGAGATCCCAATGAATTACAGGAATCTGATTCGGTCGGCTGTCATTGTCGCCCTCTCCGTCGTGGGCACCACCGTGGTTCGCGGCGAAATCGTCGAGCAGATCATCGTCAAGGTCAACGGCGAGATCATGACCAAGACCGAGCTCGAGAATCGTCAGGTGCAGGCCCTTCGCCAGATCGGCCAGTCGGTCGATGCCAAGACGCAAGACGCCCAGCTGAAGCAGATGCTCGACCAGGTGACGCCGCAGTTGCTGGTGGCCGCCGTCGACGAAATCCTGCTGGTGCAGCGCGGACGTGAACTCGGCTACCGCATGGCCGACGACCAGTTCGCGAGCGTGCTCGACAGCATCAAAAAGGACAACAAGATCGAATCGGACGAGCAGTTCCAGGCGGCGTTGAAGGCCGAGAACATGACCTTGTCCGACCTGCGCAAGAGCCTCGAGAAGCAGATGATCATCTCGCGCGTCCAGCAGAACGAGGTGATGAGCAAGATTGCCGTCAACGACGAGGAAGCGCGCCGTTACTACCAGGAGCACCCCGCCGAGTTCACCCAGCCCCGCAGCGTCACCCTGCGCGAGATCTTCATCACCGTGCCTGGCGACGGCACCACCATCAACGTCGGGCAGGACGAGGACGTGCGCGCGAAGATTGCGGCCATCCGCCAGCGCGCCGTCAATGGAGAGAGCTACGACAAGCTGGCAACCGACCTGTCCGATGCGCCGTCGAAGACGAACGCCGGGCTCATCGGTCCGCTGAGCCTGTCCGACCTGTCTCCAGATCTCCAGAAGCTGCTCGAGTCGATGAAGCCGGGCGACATCACGCAGCCGCTGCGCGGCGCGAAGGGCTACCAGATCCTGAAGCTCGAAACCGCCACCACGTCGGAGACGAAGCCGTTCGAG
>JBKJMH010000108.1:0-7102 GCA_046596625.1 Vicinamibacterales bacterium
GGGAGAGCTTCGCCACACGTCCGGCGGCTCCGGGGACACTGCGGATGCCGGGACGTTCATCGCGGTGGCGTTTCCCGACGACCAGATGCACATCCTTCCGTACAACCGTACGGTCAAGGATCTCGCGGGCCGAAGCCCGGAGCAGTTTCTCACCGCCGTACGCGAACGCTTTCCCGTGACCGAAGGGGGGGCGACGCCGAGGCGCAAGGGAGAGATCTCGATGTATCTGGCGGGGCGCTGGTATGTCGTCGATATCAGCGGCGCGGCACCCGAGGACGCCTCCCGCGCCGCGAGCCTCGACGTCGCGCGGCTGCAGCGCCGGATCCTCGAGCAGTTGCTGGACATCGGCGACGTCCGCAGCGACAAGCGGATCGATTTCGTGGGAGGCGCCCGAGGCACGAAAGCCATCGAGCAGGCGGTTGATTCCGGGCGGGCGGCGGTCGGCTTCTCGATGTTCCCCGTGACCGTGGACGATCTGCTGGCGATCTCGGACGCCGGCGGCATCATGCCACCCAAGTCCACCTGGTTCGAGCCGAAGCTACGCGACGGCCTTCTCATTCACGTGGTGTAGCCATGAAAGTGCTCGTTGCGGACAAGTTCGAGCAGAGCGGCATCAACGGGCTGAAGGTCGCCGGCTGCGACGTCATCTTCCGGCCCGACCTGAAGGATGACGCGTTGCGCGACGCGATTGCGGAGACGCAGGCCGACGTCCTGGTCGTGCGCGGCACCGCCGTGACGGCTGCGATGCTCGAAGCGGGTGCGTTGTCACTCATCGTGCGTGCCGGGGCCGGTTACAACACGATCGACGTGGCCTCGGCGTCGCGCCGCGGCATCTACGTGTCGAACTGCCCGGGAAAGAACGCAATCGCCGTGGCCGAACTGGCGATGGGGCTGATCCTCGCGCTCGACCGGCGCATTCCGGACGGTGTGGCCGAACTCCGGGCCGGCAGGTGGAACAAGAAGGAATACTCGAACGCGCGCGGTCTCTGCGGCAGCACGCTCGGCCTGATCGGATACGGAAGCATCGGGCAGGAGGTGGCCAGGCGGGCCCTGGCCTTCGGCATGTCCGTGGTGGTGTGGAGCCGGCGCTTTGCGAACGGCGAGGCGCAGCCCGATCTGCCCGTGTCCATCGTGCATCGTCCAGAGGCCGTCGCGGAGGCTGCCGACATCGTGTCGGTGCATCTCGCCCTGAGCAAGGACACGCGCGGGATGCTCGGCGCCGACTTCTTCGGCCGGATGAAGCCTGGCGCCATGTTCATCAACACCGCGCGCGGCGAAGTCGTCGACTACACCGCGCTCGAAAGGGCGGTGAACGAGCGGGGGATTCGGGCCGGGCTCGATGTGTTTCCCGGAGAGCCGGCAGGGGGCAGCGCCGATTTCGTTACCCCGTTAGCGGCGCTGCCGGGCGTGTATGGGACGCACCACATCGGCGGGTCGACCGATCAGGCACAGGAGGCGATCGCCGCCGAAACCGTGCGGGTCATCACCGCCTACATAACCACCGGCACGGTGCCCAACGTGGTGAACCTGGCGAAAGTGAGCCCGGCGTCGCACATGCTGGTCGTGCGACACCGCGACCGTCCCGGCGTGCTGGCGCATGTGTTCGACCGGCTCCGGCAGGGGGGCATCAACGTCCAGGAGACCGAGAACATCATCTTCGAGGGGGCCGAGGCCGCCGTCGCCCGGATCAACCTCGATGGCGAGCCTGCGGCCAGCGCGGTTGCGGCCCTGCGCGCCGGAAACAGCGACATCCTCGACGTCCGCGTCGTAGCGCTCTGAAGCTCCGTTACAATCGGATCCATGACCACCGTGCATCGCGTATTCAACTTCTCGGCGGGCCCCGCGGTCCTCCCCGTGTCCGTACTCGAACAGATTCAGGCCGACCTGATTGCCCTTCCTGGCGTCGGGATGTCCATTCTTGAAGTCAGCCACCGCTCGAAGGCGTTCGAAGCGATTCTCGCCCAGGCCGAAGCGGACATCCGCGCGCTGGCGAACATCCCCTCGAACTACAAGGTGCTGTTCCTCCAGGGCGGCGCCAGCCTGCAGTTCTCGATGGTACCGATGAACCTGCTCGGTGCGGGCCAGACGGCCGACTACATCGACGGCGGCTCGTGGGCGGACAAGGCCGTGAAGGAGGCCAAGAAGGTCGGCACGGTGAACGTAGCCGCCTCCACCAAGGGTGAGAACTACTCGCGCCTGCCGCTCCAGTCCGAACTGAAGCTCACCCCGGGTGCCGCGTACGTGCACATGACCTCGAACAACACCATCGAGGGCACCGAGTACTCGACGCTGCCAGACGTCGGTGACGTGCCGCTCGTCAGCGACAACTCGTCGGACATCTTCAGCGGTCCGATCGACGTCGCCAAGCACGGGCTCGTCTACGCTGGTGCGCAAAAGAACATCGGCCCTGCCGGTGTCACGCTCGTCATCATCCGCGAGGACCTGGTGGCGCGCTCGGCCGGCAACAAGGCGCTGGCGACGATGCTGAACTACGGGACGCACGTGGAGAACACGTCGTTGTACAACACGCCGCCGGCGTTCGGTATCTACGCGGTCGGCCTCGTCATCAAGTGGCTGCTGGAACTGGGTGGCCTCCCGGCCATCGCCGAGATCAACACCCGCAAGGCCGGCAAGCTCTACGCCGAAATCGATCGCAGCGGCTTCTTCCGCGGCACCGCGAAGAAGGAAGATCGTTCGCTCATGAACGTCACCTTCCGGTTGCCCAGTGAAGAACTCGAGAACACGTTCGTGAAGGAATCGACAACCGCCGGCTTTGACGGTCTGAAGGGCCACCGCTCGGTTGGCGGCATGCGCGCCTCCATCTACAACGCGTTCCCGGAAGCGGGTGTCGACGCGCTCGTCTCGTTCATGCAGGAGTTCGAGAAGAAGAACGGGTAGCAGTCCGCCTCAGGCGGTCGGTGGACGGAACGGACGCCGGCGACGCCGGCGCTTGCGGCGCTTCGGGAGATCGCCTTCGTCCTCGGAGCCGTGTCCCACCGGTTCATCAGCGCCACGTTCCGCCAGCACACTGATCCAGTGCTCGACCGTTTCCTGCGTGCCCCCGTGGATTTCCATCCAGGTGAGCGCCTCACGGAAGATGCTGCGGTGTGTCAGCGCGCGCTGCGCACGCACGGTTGCGGTGAGGTCGAGCAGTCGCCGCTGCACGCTGAGGATCTGGCGAAGTCGTTCCAGGTCGCGACGGGCCAGCGGCAAGCTCCCCAGTTTCGCCAGTGGTTCGCGCGAACGCTTGTCCTCGTCGCGCCTCGGAGCGCGGCCAGCCTGCGGTCCCAGCCCGAGCGGCACCAGCAGACTGCCGAGCAGCATCGCGTTGGTGAGCGTGTCGGGGGTGGAGCTGAACTTCGCGCGGTAGGCGTCAATGTTGCGCAGTGACTGCCACAGTGCGGCTCCGGCGCCGTCGTGCAGTTCCTGCGACACCGGTTCGAGGAGGCCGGCCGCCGAGAGTCCCTGGAACGTCTTCTCGGATGAACCCGCGCGCAGGATCTTGTAATACTCCTCGAGCAGGCGTGGCGGCGAGCTGTTCGCGATTTCGTGGCGCAACTGGCCGATCGCGTCGTAGATCGGGTCTTCGATCGTGAAGTCGAGCCGCGCGGCCAGCGCGAGCGCTCGCAGCATGCGGACCGGATCTTCCTTGAACCGGACTTCGGGGTCGCCAATGCAGCGGATGACCCCTTCGTGCAGGTCGTCGAGTCCGCCGACATAGTCGATGATCGAGAAGCTCGCGATGTCGTAGAACAGGGCATTGACGGTGAAGTCGCGGCGGAATGCGTCCTCTTCGGGTGTGCCGAAGGTGTTGTCGCGGTGAATGAGTTGCGCGTCTTCCCGGGCGCGGGCTCCGTCGTCACCATGGCCCGCGTCGAGCGCCTGGCTGCCGGGATGCCGATGGTCCGGGGCCGGCACCCCGTCCTGCACGATCTCCTCGCCAGGTTGCACCTGCCGTCGGAAGGTGGCGACCTCGATCACCTTGGTGCCGAACTTCACGTGGGCGAGACGGAAGCGGCGGCCGATGATCCAGCAGTTCCGGAACAGCTTCTTGACCTGATAGGGGTGCGCCGACGTCCCGATGTCGAAGTCCTTGGGTCGGCGTCCCAGTAAGAGATCGCGGACGCTGCCGCCTACAAGGTAGGCGACGTACTCACCCTGGCGCAGACGGTTGAGCACCTTCAGTGCATCAGGGTCGATATCAGCCCTGGAGAGCGTGTGCTCGGCGCGGGGTATTACCCGGGGTTCGGCCATCGGTCGGCATTGTACCAAACGGTCAGGGATCGTCGAGTAACTTACGTCTAGTCAGCGTGTTAGCCAGAAGTATCCGCTGTGCTACCATCGACCTCTATGGTCCGTCTGGCCGTGCTGCTCGCCTTTCTCGTCGGCGTCGGTGCCCCAGTGGCTGGCGCCGACGACCGAACCACCGCCGATTTGGCCCGCGCCCGCCAGCTCTACAACATGCGCGATTTTGCCGGCGCGGTGACCGCCGCCGATGCCGCACGCAAAGCTCCCGAGCGGGCTGACAGCGCCGACCTCATCGCAGCCAGGGCGTTACTCGAGCGTTTCAGGGAGAGCGCGTCGCCGGACGACCTGACGCTGGCCCGAGAACGGCTCCGAAGCCTCGCACCCGAGCGGCTGGTGGACCGTGAACGTCTCGAGTACGTCATCGGCCTGGGTGAGACGCTGTACTTCGAAGATGCGCCTGGGGCGGCGGCGCAGGTGTTCGAATCTGTGCTGGACACCTCGCCTGCCTCGCTGGTCGACGAGCGCGATCGGGTGCTCGACTGGTGGGCGAGCGCCGTCGAGAGCCAGGCGCGCTCGCGTGCCGACGTCGAGCGGCAGGGGCTTTATCGCCGCGTGCGGACGCGGATGCGCGAGGAACTGGCGACGCGCCCGGCCAGCACCACTGCCGCCTACTGGATTGTGGCCGCCGCGCGCGGGCAGGGCGACCTGCAGGGCGCCTGGGACGGGGCGCTCGCCGCCTGGACCCGCGCAACGCTCGCCCCCGACCACGGCGCTGAACTCCGCGGCGATCTCGACCGCCTCGTGCAGCGCGCCATCATTCCCGAACGCGCGCGGACAATGGGCCAGGCGCCCGAAGCGCTGCTGCAGGAGTGGACGACGTTCAAACAGCGGTGGAACCGGTAGTCAGCTCTTCGCGTCGGCCCAGTTCGGGCCAATTCCTACATCGACCGTCAGGGGCACGTTCAAGTGCGCGGCGCCCTGCATGGACTCGCGGACGAGTGCCGCCGTCTCACCGGCGTGCTCCGCGGCCACCTCGAACAGCAGCTCGTCGTGCACGGTCAGGATCATCCGCGCCGTGGGAATGCGGGCCAGCGCCGCGTGCGTGTCGATCATCGCCAGCTTGAGGATGTCCGCCGCGGTCCCCTGGATGGGCATGTTCACGGCTTCGCGCTCGGCCGCCTGGCGAATCTGCACGTTGCGGCTGTTCAACTCCGGCACCAGTCTGCGCCGGCCGTACAGCGTCTTCACCACCCCTGACGTTCGCGCGGCGTCGAGCGTGCCGTCGATGAACGCCCGCACCCTGGGAAACCCGGCGAAGTAGGCGTCGATGAATTCCTGCGCCACCTGCGGCGTGACGCCGATGTCCTTGGCCAGCGTGAACGCCGTCTTGCCGTAGAGCAGCGCGTAGTTCACCATCTTCGCCGTGCTGCGCAGGTCGTGCGGGTCGCGGCCACTGTCGGTACCGAAGATCTTCAGTGCGGTCCGCTCGTGGAAGTCGGCGCCTTCGCGGAAGGCATCGACCAGCACCGGGTCGTCGGCGAGATGCGCCAGCACGCGGAACTCGATCTGCGAGTAGTCCGCCGAAATCAGCACACATCCGGGCTCGGCAATGATCGCCCGCCTGATCTCACGCCCCAATTCCGTCCGCACCGGGATGTTCTGCAGGTTCGGGTCGCTGCTGCTCAACCGTCCCGTGGCCGCCACGGCCTGGTTGAAGCAGGTATGCAGCCGGCCCGTTTCCGGATTCACGAGCAGCGGCAGGGCATCGATGTAGGTGCCTTTCAGCTTCATCAGTTCGCGCCACTGCAGGATGAGGCGCGGCAGGTCGTGCGAGTGCGCGAGCTCTTCGAGCACGTCGGCGGCGGTCGAGGCGGTCTTCGTCTTGACGTTGCGCCGCAGCGCAGGCAACTGCAGCTTCTCGAACAGGATGCGCGACAGCTGCTGTGGAGAGGCGATGTTGAATGGCTCGCCCGCCAGCTCGAAGATCCGCGCGTTGTAGGTGGCGAGGTCCTTCTCGAGCCGCTGTGACTGCGCGGCCAGCGCCACGGAGTCGATCTTTACGCCGGCCCGTTCGATGTCCACCAGCACCGGCAGCAGCGGTCGCTCGAGCGTCGCGTAGACAGCGTCGAGTTCCGCCTCTGTCAACTTCGGCGCCAGTGCATCGGCCAGCTGCAACGCCAGGTCGGCTCGTTCGCCTGCGAAGTTGAGCGTCGCATCGGGCGGCAGGTCGACGATCGGCGTCGCCTTCGCGCCGCGTCCGCAGAGCTCGTCTTCGGTCAGCGCCTTGTAGCCCAGATGTTCGAGTGCCGTCCCTTCGAGCGGATGCCCGGAGCGTGTGGCATCAAGCAGGTAGCTGGCGAGCATGGTGTCGAGTCCGAGCCCGCGCAGCGCCACGCCGTGGCGCGCCAGCACGATCGAGTCGAACTTCAGGTCGTGCCCGACCTTCTCGATCAGCGGATCTTCCAGCACTGGCCCGAGCTGTGCCAGTGCATCCGCTACGGTCAACTGCGGACCCGTGTGCATCCCGGAGTGGCGCATCGGGATGTAGCGCGCCTGCCGCGCGTGCGTCGATAGCGCCACGCCGACGATGCCGGCTCGAATGGCGGCGTCATGGTCGGGCAACACGCGAATGGCGACGCGTCCGGCCTCACGAATCTTGGCGACGAGCGCGCCGAGCCCGTCGGCGTCCGTGACCAGGGCATAGTCCTTCGTCACCGTATCCGCGGTCGGCGCAAAGTCCATCGTCAGCGACCGGAAGCCGAGTTCGGTGAAGAGGGTGTAGCAGGCGTCGCGATCGGGGCCGCGGTAGCGGAAATTGTCGATGTCGAACGCCACCGGCACGCTGGTGTGGATA
>JBKJMH010000298.1:0-34202 GCA_046596625.1 Vicinamibacterales bacterium
GCCCAGCGCGCTGCCGGTCTGCCCGTTCAGCACCGCCTGGTTCAGGTTCACGTCGACGCCGGCGGTGATGCGCGTGTCACCGGTCGTCGAGTCGATGATTCCGTTGATGTTGGCGGTACCGGCCGACGAGGTGACCGCCAGCGTCCCCGCATTGACCGGTCCGGTGGCAATGTCGCCACGCGCCGTCAGTGCCATTGCGCCGGTGCCGGACACGAGCGGCGTGCCCGACACGACGTTCAGCGCACCGTTCGTGGCCGTCAGCGCCACGGCGCCGTTGTTGGTGACCACCGCCTGGTTCACGTTGACGTCGCGCGCCGCAGTCATGCTGACCGCACCGCCCGCCACGCCGCCGCGGCCGTCGACCTGCGCGTTGACGTTCACGTCCTGGCCGGCGGCGATGGTGAGGGCGCTGCCGCTGGCGAGGTTGACGATCGCCTGGTTCAGGTCGACGTTGCCCGCCGCTCTGATGCTCACGGGACCGGTGTGGTCGTCGATGAACGAGTTCACCGCAACCGAGCCGGCTACGGACCGGATGGACAGCGAGCCGCTCGTCAGCATCGGTGCGGTGCTGAGGTTGCCGTTGGCGTTGACGCTAATCGGCGCGTTTCCGGCGAACACGGCCTTGCCGTCCGCCACGGTCACGGTGCCGCCCGTCGCGGTCATGTTGATCGCGCCGTTGTTGGTGACGATGAAGTCGTTGACGTTGATGTTGTTGCCGGCGGTCATGTTCAGCCCGCCGCCCTGCTCGCGGTCGCCGCCGAAGATGGCCGAGTTCACGTCGATGTCGACGTCCGCCTGCAGGTTCGTTGTGGTGCCGGTGCGCAGCACTCGGGTGATGGTGCTGGCCTCGGCCGCGCCGATCGTCATGTAGGCGGGGTCGAGCAGCAGCGAGCCGGACTGCCCGTTCACCGCCGACGCATCGGCCTGACCCAGAAACTCGAGCGTCCCCTTGCCCGACACTTCCAGACGGCCGCCGTTGCCGGCCACCGCGCCGCCCCTGGCTTCAACCGCTCCGCGGAACGTCGTGTTGCCGTCCGACCAGACCACCACTTCGCCGCCGTTGCCCGAGGCTGTGGCGTTCGCCTTCAACGTGGCGCCCGCCGCCACCGTCGTCTCGGTGGAACGGTAGGTGTCGCCACGTCCCTGGAACGCGCCGCCTACCTCCACCGTGCCGCCGCTCGCCGCGCCGCTGGCATCGAGCGCCGCGGTGCTCGCGAGGTGCACGCGGTCGCCCAGCACCTGCACGGTGCCGCCGCTGGCGTCGAGCGCGCCGCTGACATCGACCCTGCCCCCCTCGCCGAGCAGCAGGATGCGGCCGTTCTGTTCAACCGCGGAGTCGGCCTTGATGGTGCCCGACATGTTGATCAGGCTATCGAGCACCGCCTTGGCGCCGCGGGCCGTCATCAGCACCGTCTGTCCGCCGGCGGTTTCGATGCGGCCGCTGTTGCTGACCAGGCTGGTCACCGGGCGGCCGTCGAGGCCGACCATCTGTCCGGCGTTGCCTTCGCTGAGCGCGAGGTTGATCAGGGCATCGCCGTAGAGATCGACGGTGAACGTGTCGGCTGATCCCAGCACCACCGTGCCGAGCCGCGCGGCCAGCAGGCCGTCGTTGCGGACATGCGGCGCGACCAGCGCCACGAGGCCGCCGTCGCGGGCGGTGATGGCGCCGGCGTTCAAGATGCCGGCGCCGAACCTGCCCGGCTGATCGAACACCAGGCGACCGGCCATGAAGTTGGCGTCGCCGACGTTGGCGGTGGCGGCGATGAGGCTGCCGACGTTCACCTGCGCACCGCCGCCGAAGACAATGCCGTTCGGGTTGATGAGCAGCACCTGACCGTTGGCGTCGAGCTTGCCGAGGATGACCGACACCTGCCCGCCCGTCACCCGGTTCAGCGTGGCCGACTGCGACGACGGCTGGATGAAGACCACCTGGCCATCGGCGCCGATGCCGAAGTGGCGCCAGTCGATGACGGCGCGATCGGTGAACTGCCGGATCTGCGTGGAGGCCGTGCCCTCACCGCTGATCTGCGCGTCGCCTGCGCGCACGGTGCCGCCAACCGGTCCCTGTGCCTGCAACCCCGCTCCGCCGGTCGCGATCGAGAGCGCCACGGCCAGGACCGCGCGCACCCCCTGCGGCGGCCGGCGGAAATGCTGAAAGATCGTGGCGGGTTGCGTCTGCTTCACAGTGGTCACCCTTGCTTCGTAGAGAGACAGGCCGGCGAACACGCTGGGGTCGCCGAAGATGGACGCACACGAGGCCGGCTGACCTGGGGAACGAGGCATGTGGCGGAGAGGAAGGGATTCGAACCCCTGGAAGCCTTCCGGCTTCAACGGTTTTCAAGACCGCCGCCTTAAACCGCTCGGCCACCTCTCCGTGCTGCTGATTGTAACGTCGAACTTCTAACTTCGGACTTCCATGGGAAACACGCTGACACCTACGTCGAGGTGGTGCTCCTGCCCGCCCAGCACGACGCCGCGCAGCGGGCTGACGTCGCTGTAATCGCGCCCCCACGCCAGCGTGATGTGCCTGACCGTCGGCACCACGCCGTTCGTCGGATCGAGATCAACCCACCCGGACGTCGGACACCAGACCGACAGCCACGCATGCGACGCATCGGCGCCGATGAGGCGGGGCTGGCCGGCGGGCGGGTCGGTCAGCAGGTAGCCGCTCACGTAGCGGGCCGGCAGGCCGAGCGCGCGCAGCGCCGCAATCTGCAGGTGGGCAAAATCCTGGCACACGCCCCGCTTCTCCTCGAGGACCTCCGTCACGGGCGTCGACACCGACGTTGCCGACGGATCGAACACGAACTCGTCGTGGATGTGCTGCATCAGGTCGACGGCCGCGGCCACGAACGGCCGGCCAGCCGTGAACGCCGTGCGGGCGAACGCCTCCACCTCCGGTCCGACTGGCACGTAGGGCGAGGCGTAGCTGAATTCAGCGGCGGCCTGGAACGGCGCCCCCGCCCTGTACAGCAGCAGGTCGCGCACGCTCTCCCACGTCGGACTCTTGTCCGGCTCGACCGGCGCCGAACGCGTGTCGATGTCAACCTCGCTGCGGCTCGTCACCCGCAGTTCGGTATAGGGCGAGAGCACGGCGAACTGGCTCAGGGTGTTGCCGAAGTAGTCGGCGCGGTCGCGCACGGCCGACGGCATCGGGGTGATGTCGAGCGTGTGCCACAACAGGCGCTGGCGATCGGTGCTGCGCGGCTTCAGGCAGGCCACATGCTGCGACGTCGACGCCATGCCGTCGTGCGCGTAGCGCGTGTCATGCTCGACCCGGTAGCGGACGCTCACACGGCCACCGTGGCCCGCGGCACATCGTCGACGTGGCTGAAGTAGCGAAGCGTGAGCGTGTCCGACAGGCGCTCGGCGACACGGTCGACGTTCTCGAGGAACGGTGCCAGCGTGCGCGAGCGGCCGACGACGTCGATGCCGGTATCCGTACTGCGGCAGTTGGTGACGATGCGGTCGAGTTCGGTGACGAGATCGCCGAGCGGTGCGTCGGGCAGCAGCCGCACATGCTTGGCCAGCTTCGACGTCTGGAAGTGCGCCGACCGCGGATTGCGGTCGTCGAACAGGATCAGGTCCATCACCGAGTGCCACTCAGGCCGCTGCACGTAGCGAACGCGGTAGGTCAGGACACTGTCCGACAGCTCGAGCAGCCACTCGAGCAGCGCCGCATCGGCCACGCCCGTGGACGGCGCGGTGTCGAGCACGGTGGTGGCGATGAACTGCACGCGTTCGAGGTGCCGCCCCAGGCTGAGGAAGCGCCAGCCCTGATCGCGTGTCATGTGCGCCATCTCGAGGCCGCCCACCGCCACGAGCGACACCAGCGCATCGTCCAGCACCTCGAGCGCCTGATCGAGATGGCCGCCAGCCGCCGGCCACGCGGTGAACAGCTGCATCATCCGGTTCAACACGCGCCAGTTGTCGGTGGACAGGCGGTCGCGCACGGCGCCGGCGACCCGGACCGTCCGCTCGACGCAGAAGCCGAGGCTGTGGTGTTCGGCCCGATCGAAGATGCCCTCGAGCAGCATCCGGGCAAGCCTTGCATCGGAGGCGTCTTTTGCCGCCGCGTCGGCCTCCTTCGGCCGCAGCAGGCCGTAGCGTTCGGCCATGCGCAGGAACGCCGGCCGCAGCGTGTCCGAGAGCGCACGACCGTCGGCCAGCCGGCTCAGCATCGACCGCAGCAATCGGGCGCAGTTCTCGCTCCGTTCGGCGTAGCGTCCGAGCCAGAACAGGTTCTCGGCGGCCCGGCTCGACGTGACGCGTTCGCCGAGCGACTCGCGCGTGCGGGCACGGCCGACGATTGACGTTGTGCGGGACGGAGCGGCACTGGCCACCACCCACGTGTCCTTACTGCTGCCGCCGCGGCCGCTCGACACGATGCCGGGGTCGTGGCCCGCGATACGCGAGAGCCCGCCGGGCAGCACGTGGTAGTCGCCCTGGCCGTCGGTGACGAGGAAGACACGCAGCATGAGCGCGCGGCTCCCGATGCGATCGGCATTCCAGACCGGCGCGTACGAGAGCGGCAGGAACTCCTCGACCACGTAGTCGTCCGGCGTGTGACCGAGCCGCTGCTCCCACGCGCGACGTGCCGACACGTCGAGCTCAGACGTGAACACGGGCTGCATGGCGGCTCGCGCGTAGGCAGGCTTGATGACGCCGACGTCGAGCCGGCGCCGCGCGTCGGCCAGCGCCGCCTCTTCACCGCACCACCAGGTGGCAAGCGCGGGCGTCTCGAGCGGTTCGTCGAGCAGCCGCTGGCAGATCTTCGGCAGGAAGCCGAGCAGCGCCGGCGACTCGAGCACCCCGAGCCCGAAGGCGTTGGCCACCAGCACATTGCCGGCGCGCCACGCCTGGACCAGGCCCGGAACACCGAGCGTCGAATCGGCGCGCAGTTCCACCGGGTCGCAGTAGTCGTCGTCCAGGCGCCGCACGATCGCGTGCACCGGCCTGAGCCCTGAGACCGTCTTCAGGAAGACGCGGTCGTGGCGCACGGCCAGGTCGCCGCCCTCGACGAGCGGGAACCCGAGCTGACGCGCAAGGTAGGCGTGCTCGAAGTAGGTCTCGGAGTAGGGACCGGGTGTCAGCAGGACGATGTACGGCACACCGCCACCGGCTGGCGCCGCGGCGGTGAGCGTCTCACGCAGTTGATGGAAGAACGGCGAGAGCTGCTCGATGCCAAGCGCGCGGTAGGCATCGGGGAACACACGCGACACGATGGCGCGGTTCTCGAGTGCGTAGCCCAGCCCCGACGGCGCCTGGGTGCGCGAGCCGATCACCCGCCACCGTCCGTCGGCGCCGCGCCCGATGTCGAACGCCGCAATATGCAGGAACGTGCGGCCGTGCGGGCGCACGCCGTGGCACGCACGCAGGAATCCGGTCTGCTTGTAGACCAGCGCCGGCGGGATCAGCCCCTCATGAATGAGCGACTGCGCCCCGTACAGGTCTGCGGCCACGGCATCAAGCAGGCGGGCGCGCTGCCGCAGGCCGCGCTCGAGCGGCCCCCATTCGGCTGCCGGGATGAGGGCCGGCAGCACATCGAGCGACCACGGGCGCGAGGCGCCCTGCTCGGTTGCATAGACGTTGTAGGTGACGCCGTTCTCGGCGATCTGGCGAGCCACGCGTTGCTGTGCCTGCGCGCCGGAGGTGGTGGTGAGGTCGGCCTCGGCGGCGGCAAACGTTGCCCACTCGGCGCGGAGCACGCCGCCCGCCTCGCGCAATTCGTCGAAGTGGAGGCTCGGTACGGCGTACGACCCCAGTAGTGGCGAGAGCGTGTCGTCGGCGTGCAGCGCCGCGCCCTTCGGCATCGGGTCGGTCATCTTCGGTGGGCTTCTGGCAGGCGTCGTCAGTCGACGCGGAGGTCCAGCGTATACGGAAACTCACGACTGCGCGCGGGTTTCGCAACGCGCACCAGTCCGGGCGTATGAGCCAGTCGGCTGAACCGCGCCAGGCGGCGGCTCTCCGCCTCGAAGCTGTTCACCGGGAACGTCTCGGGGTTCAGTCCGCCCGGATGCTGGACATGGTACTGACATCCAGCCACCGAACGCTCCATCCAGGTGTCGACGAGATCGAAGGTCAACGGGGCATGCACCGGAATGGTCGGGTGCAGCGCCGAGGGCGGCTGCCACGCCCGGTAGCGCACACCGCCCACGTATTCGCCGTTGCGGCCGGTGGGCTGCAGCGGCACCGGCCGGCCATTGCAGGTGACGACATAGCGGTCGGGGGTGAGCCCGGTGACATGCACCTGCAACCGCTCGAGCGAGGCGTCGACGTAACGGACGGTGCCGCCGACCGACCCCTCTTCGCCGAGCACATGCCACGGTTCGAGGGCCTGACGCAGCGTCAGCTGGATGGCCTGCGCCGACAGCTCGCCGGCCACCGGGAACCGGAACGCGAAGTGCGGCGCGAACCAGTCGGCCTCGAACGGGTAGCCGGCCACCCGCAGCTCCTCCACCACGTCTTCGACGTCCATCCAGACGAAGAACGGCAGCATGAACCGGTCGTGCAGTTCTGTGCCCCAGCGCGTGAGCGGCGCCGTGTACGGCTCTCGCCAGAAACGTGCAATGAGCGCCCGCAGCAGGAGCTGCTGCGTCAGGCTCATCTTCGCGTCGGGCGGCATCTCGAACGCCCGCATCTCGACCAACCCCTTCCGGCCCGACGACCCGTCGGGCGAATAGAGCTTGTCGATGCAGAACTCCGCACGATGCGTGTTGCCGGTCACGTCCACCAGCAGGTGGCGCAGCGCACGGTCGATCAGCCAGGGCGGCGCGGCGGTGTCAGGCCCTGGCAGGCGCGAGAACGCGAGCTCGATTTCGTAGACGCTGTCGTGCCGGGCCTCGTCGATGCGCGGCGCCTGGCTCGTCGGCCCGATGAAGAGCCCGGAGAACAGATAGGAGAGGGCCGGGTGGTTGTGCCAGTAGCTGATGAGGCTGCGCAGCAGATCGGGCCGCCGCAGGAACGGGCTGTCGGCCGGCGTCGCACCGCCCAGCACGAAGTGGTTGCCGCCTCCCGTCCCGGTGTGACGGCCATCGAGCTGGAAGGTTTCGCTCGAGAGTCCGGACTGCCGCGCTTCCTCGTACAGCGTCGTCGCCTGGTCGACAAGCTGGGCCCAGCCGGTCGCGGGCTGGACGTTCACCTCGATCACGCCAGGGTCCGGCGTGATCAGGAAGTGCGTCAGCCGCGGATCGGACGGCGGCGGATATCCCTCCATCAACACCGGCATCCGGAGGTGGGCGGCCGTGCGCTCGACGGCCGCCACCAGGTCGAGGTATCCCTCGAGCGTGTCGACCGGCGGCATGAACACATAGAGCACGCCTCCCCTCGCCTCGACACAGAGCGCATGGCGCACGATCTCGAGCGCCGACTCGCCGCGTGCCGCCTTCAGCGCGGCGAGGTCGCGTGCGGCGGTGCCATTCCTACCGGGTGCGTCGGCTCGGAGCGCGGCGCGAGGCGCCGTGCGCTGCGGGTCGCGCGAGCCGGACGCGAAACGGGTCGGTGCGACACCGGTCGGCGCGACACCGGTGGGCACGACACGGGTCGGCGCCGGCAAGGGCGGACGCGAGGCAAACGGGTCGCGCTCGTATACCTGCTGCCGGTCGTCTTCCCTCGACCACGGCAACGAATCGAGCGGCAGGCGGTAGCCCATGGGCGAGTCGCCCGGCATCAGGTACATCCGCTCGCTGCGGAGGAACCATGGCCCGGTGGTCCAGTCGTCGTCGTCGTGACGCAGCGGCAGCGCGTAGCCCACGACGGCTTCGAGGCCCTGCGTGAACACGCGGTGCAGTCGCGCGCGCTCGAGCTCGTCGTCCAGCTTCGCGTCGAACGGGTCGACGTTCGCGGGCAACCGGCGTTCGCGCCAGAGGTAGTACCACACGTCTTCGTGTCCGGACTGGACATGCGCGTCGGTGATGCCCAGTTCGTCGGTCAGTGCACGGATGAACCGTTCCGCCTCGACGTGCGTGTGCCCTGACGGGTGTGTCTCGTCGGCCACCAGCGACGCGTCGAGCCACGACAGCTCGCCGTCAGCCCGCCAGTAACAACCGAGCGCCCAGCGTGGCAGTTGCTCGCCCGGATACCACTTACCCTGGCCGGCGTGCACGAAGCCGTTGCGCCCGTAGTGCTGTTTCAGTCGGCGCAGCAGGTCGAAGGCGTGCACCTTCTTGGTTGCGCCGAGCGCCGTCGTCTTCCACTCCAGACCGTCGCGGTCGCTCGCCGAGACGAACGTCGGCTCGCCACCCATCGTCAACCGCACGTCGTGACGGACGAGATCTTCGTCCACGGCATGACCGAGCGCCACGATGCTCGACCACTGCTCGGGCGAGTAGGGCTTGGTCACCCGGGGCGACTCGACGATGCGCTGCACCGACATCTCGTGGTGGAAGGTGCTCTCGCACTGCTCCACTGCGCCGGTGATTGGCGCCGCACTCAGCGGATCGGGCGTGCACGCCAGCGGCAGGTGACCTTCGCCTGCAAGCAGACCCGACGTCGGGTCGAAGCCCACCCATCCCGCACCGGGCAGGTAGACCTCGCACCAGGCGTGGAGGTCGGTGAAGTCCGTGGTCGGTCCCTCCGGTCCGGTCACCGGCTTCACGTCGGCCACGAGCTGAATCAGGTAACCGGAGACGAAGCGTGCTGCCAGCCCCAGGCGCCGGCATAGCTGCACGAGCAACCACGTCGTGTCGCGGCACGACCCCGACCGCAGCCGCAGTGTGTCGTCGGGCGTCTGCACGCCAGGTTCGAGGCGGACCACGTAGCGCACGTCGGTCTGGAGTTGCTGATTGAGGCCGACGAGCAGGTCGATGGTGCGGCGCGGCGAGCGGTCGATGGTGACCAGATAGTCGCGCAGCTCCGGAGTCAGCGGTTCGAGGCGGAGGAACGGATCGAGTTCGCGGAGCTGCACCTCGTCGTAGGTGAAGGGAAACTGCTCGGCCGAGGGTTCGAGGAAGAAGTCGAACGGGTTATGGACCGCCATCTCGGCGACGAGGTCGACCTCGACACGGAGACCGTGCACCTTCTCAGGGAAGGTGATCCGCGCCACGTAGTTGCCCTGAGGATCCTGCTGCCAGTTGGTGAAGTGCTGCGCCGGTGTCACGCGCTGCGAGTAAGACAGGATGCGCGTCCGGCAGTGCGGAGCGGGCCGGAGCCGGACCTGCTGCGGCGACAGAACCACCGCGCGGTCGTAGGTGTACTCGGTGACGTGGCGAAGGGCGACGTGAATGCTCAAGCAGAATCCTCAGGAAGACCGCCCGTGCGGCTCCGCAATTATCGCCGGACGGCGTCGGGAACTCGAACCTTCGACACATGTCGACAAACATGTCGGTTAATTCCACTCCGCGCGGAGGGCCGGTCCGGCTACGCTGGACCGTATGGACAAGGTCGTTCTTATCACAGGCGGCAGCCGCGGCATCGGCGCTGCCACGGCCCGACTGTCGGCGACGCGTGGATACGGCGTCTGCGTCAACTACCTGGGTAATCGCGACGCAGCCGAGCGCGTGGTGCAGGCGATCGTGGCCGCGGGCGGCGACGCCGTGGCGGTGCAGGGCGACGTCTCGGTGGACGCCGATGTGACGCGCATCTTCGAGCAGGTCGACACACGGTTCGGCCGGCTCGACGCCCTCGTGAACAACGCCGGCATGCTCGAGGCGCAGATGCGCGTCGAGCAGATGGATGCCGGACGCCTGTCGCGCGTCTTCGCCACTAACGTGACCGGCTCCTTTCTCTGCTGTCGTGAAGCGGTGCGCCGCATGTCGACCGCGCACGGCGGACGCGGCGGCGCCATCGTGAACCTCTCGTCCGCGGCGGCACGCCTCGGGTCGGCCGGTGAGTACGTCGACTATGCCGCGGCCAAGGCTGCCATCGACACCCTGACGATTGGCCTCGCGCGCGAGGTTGGTGCCGAAGGCATCCGCGTGAACGCCGTCCGCCCCGGCCTGATCCACACCGATATCCACGCCAGCGGTGGTGAGCCGGGCCGGGTGCAGCGGCTCGCCGGGTCGATTCCGATGAAGCGCGGCGGCGACGCCGGAGAGGTCGCCGCCACGATCGTGTGGCTGCTGTCCAGCGAGGCCTCCTACGTGAACGGTGCCATCGTCGACGTCACGGGCGGCCGCTAAGGGTTCCCAGCAGTACGTAGCTGCCGACCTTCAGGTCGGCCCGGCTACGAGGTCGCGGTCTGGTGTGTTACGCGAACGCTGACGAACTCGGCCGGGCGGCTCACCGCCAGCTGCAGCGTCACGATCACGCGGCCGTCCTGCACATCCTGCCCGGTCATCGTCTGCCCAGGTCCGCACCTCACGGCAAAGGCCTCCTGCTGACGGCTTCCGTGCAGCGCACCGCTCTGCCAGAGCGGCGTCAGGTAGTTCTCGACGACGTAGCGCAGCTCCGCCCAGAGTGGGGCGGCGTTCGGCTCGAAGACGGCCCACCCGGTACCTCTGATCACCGCTGTCTCGATCATCATGACGAGACGCCGCACCGGGATGTACTTCCAGTCCGCGTCGTTTCCGAGCAGCGTGCGCGCACCCCAGAGCACGGTGCCGCGCCCCGTGAACGCGCGAATCGCATTGATCGACTTGCCGGTGACGGCGTCGACGTTCAACAACGCCTGCTCCGCATCGGACAGCGACACCACCGGCCGGCTCACGAGCGCGAGCCCCGCTCCGGTCGGCGCCTTCCACACTCCCCGGGTGAAATCGGCGTAGGCGAACGCGCCGGCGACCGCGCCACTCGGCGGCAGTTCCAGCACACGGGTGTCGAGGTGCGTCTCGAGGAAGGGATAGAACGCGGCGCCGAACCCGAGGTGGTCCGTCATGGCCGACCGGCTCGCATCGATGACCGTGCGCCAGTCCGGCAATCCGCCCGGCGTGCCGACGTCCACCAGGGTAGCTGGCGCGAGCTGACCATTCCATACGTCGAGGAGCGCAAGCCGATCGCGACGCGTACCGCACTGTTCCAGTACGGCGGCCACCACGGTCCGGTAATCGTCGAACAGCGGCAGGGTTGCGGCGTCAGGCACGGCCAGTAACGCGACATCTTCCCGGGACGTGAGGCACGCGACGCCAGTCACCAGCGCAGCGGGGTCACGCGTCTCGCCGTGTGCCCCCACCGACACGACGACGCAGCGACGGCCGCCGTTCGCGAAGAACAGCTGTACGGCCCAGCCAGTCAGATACGCCGGCGTTGGTGAGGGCCCGCTGAACGGCGCGCCGAAGTACTGCTCGAACTGGAACATCGAGTCGATGCGGGTCGGCGTGAGGTGGAGCGAAACGCCGTGTGGATCGAGGGCGCGTTCGGTGTAGCCGATGAAGGCGACGATGTCAGTCGACGGCGACTCGATGACGCGCGGCCCGCGCGGGAGCTCGTCGATGTGCACGAACCAGTGTAGCCGACGCGTTGGCAGCCAGAAATAGAGTCAGGTGCGCGACAGCCGATGGCCACCGCGGCCGGGTCAGGGCTTCGCGATGCGCTCGAGACCGCCCATGTAGGGTCGGAGTGCAGCCGGAACGATCACCGACCCGTCCGGCTGCTGGTAGTTCTCCAGAATGGCAATGAGCGTGCGCCCGACGGCGAGGCCGGACCCGTTCAGCGTATGGAGATACTCAGCCCTCCCCGTTCCGCCAGCGCGGTACTTGATATTGGCGCGACGGGCCTGGAACGACTCGGTGTTGCTGCACGACGAGATTTCCCGGTAGGTCTTCTGGCTCGGTAGCCACACCTCGATGTCGTAGGTCTTCGCGGCGGCGAAGCCCATGTCGCCCGTGCACAGCAGGACGGTGCGGAAGGGAAGCTCCAGCCGCTTCAGCACTTCCTCGGCGTTCGCCACCAGCAACTCGAGTTCGGCGTGCGACTGCTCGGGCGTCGTGAACTTTACGAGTTCGACCTTGTCGAACTGGTGCTGCCTGATGAGGCCGCGAACGTCCTGACCGTACGACCCGGCCTCGCTGCGGAAGCAGGGCGTGTAGGCGGTGTACTTGATGGGCAGCTCGCGCCCGTCGACGATTTCGCCGCGATGCAGGTTGGTGAGCGGCACCTCGGCGGTCGGGATGAGGTACAGGTCCCAGTCGCCCGCGATCTTGAAGAGGTCTGCTTCGAACTTCGGCAGGTTGCCGGTGCCGACCAGCGACGCCGCGTTCACCATGAACGGCGGCTCCATCTCGCGGTAGCCATGTTCGGTGGTGTGCAGGTCGAGCATCAAGTTGATGAGCGCACGCTCGAGGCGCGCACCCGCACCGCTCAGGACCGTGAACCGGGCGCCGGCGATCTTCGTGCCACGTTCGAAGTCGATGATGCCGAGCGCCGGCCCGATGTCCCAGTGCGCCTGCGGCTCGAAGTCGAACGTGCGCGGTTCGCCCACCGTTCTGACGACCGGGTTGTCGGCGGCGGTTGCGCCGACGGGCACGGAGTCGTGTGGAAGGTTGGGCAGGACGAGCAGCGCGCTCTCGCGCTGGTGCTCAATCGAGTCGAGCTGGATGCCCAGTTGCTTGATCTGCTGCGAGCGCTGACGGTTGCGTTCCTGAACCGGACCCGTGTCCAATCCCTGTCGCTTCGCACGCGCAATCTCGTCACCCGACGTGTTCTGCTCGCGCTTCAGACCTTCGAACTCGCCGATCAGGCGGCGACGCAAACCTTCGAGCGTCGCGATGTGTTCCAGGGCCTTGTCCGGGTCCATGCCGCGGTTGCGGAGACCGGTTTGGACAGCCTGCAGGTTTTCACGGACTAATGTGGGATCGAGCATGCAACCTCGCGGACCTATTGTATAGAAGGCTCTGAATCAGTTCTGCTACGATCCCCGCGTGACGACCAGAGTCCGTAAAGCCGTGTTCCCCGCCGCAGGTCTGGGCACCCGATTCCTCCCCGCGACCAAGGCCCAGCCCAAGGAAATGCTGCCGCTGGTCGACAAGCCGATCATTCAGTACGGCGTCGAGGAAGCGGTCGCGTCCGGGGTCGGCAACATCATTCTGGTCACCGGACGCGGCAAGAATGCCATCGAGGATCACTTCGACGTCTCGGTCGAACTCGAGAGCTACCTCGAAGCTCGCGGCAAGAAGGAGCTGCTCGACGAGATCCGGAAAATCTCCAACCTGATCAACTTCGCCTACGTGCGACAGGGCGAGCCGCTCGGCCTCGGCCACGCCGTGCTCGTCACCCGCGAGCTTGTCGGCGACGAGCCCTTTGCTGTCATCCTGGCCGACGACGTCATCGACGCCGACCCACCAGCGCTGAAGCAGCTGGTGGACGTGTACGAACGAGTGCAGGGCCCGGTGCTCGCGGTCGAACGGGTGCCGATGGAGGATGTGTCGAATTACGGCGTCATCGCTCCCGACCTCTCGGTTGACCTCGGCGAAGGGGTCTACCAGGTGAAAGATCTGGTGGAGAAGCCGCCGCGCAGCGAAGCACCGTCCGACCTGGCGATTATCGGGCGGTACATCCTCACCCCCGACATCTTCCCGGCGCTCGAAGCCACGAAGAGCGACCGCACCGGCGAGATCCAGCTGACGAACGGCTTGCGCGAACTGCTGAAGACGCGGCCAATCTATGCCTGTGAAGTGAAGGGTGTCCGCCACGACACGGGCAACAAGCTGGGCTTCCTGAAGGCGGTGGTCTACTTCGCACTCCGTCGTCCCGACATTGCGGCGAAGTTCTCCGAGTATCTCGCGTCGCTCGGCCTGCCGACGCCGACGCGCTAACGGCGCTCGTCGCGCCCGCCGTCCCTGTCGTCCGCTATTCCGACTTCGTCGTCGGGGCCGCCGGAGCTGGCGTGGAAGCCGGCGACTCGGCCGACGAGCCCGAGCTCTCGGAACTGCTCGTGCTGCCTTCCTTGGCGTTACCGGCCTTGGTGGCGCTCGTCGAGTCCTTCCTGGCGTAGTCGGTGATGTACCAGCCCGACCCCTTGAACTGGATCGCTGGCGACGAGATCAACTTGTGGACGGTCTTCCCGCATTTGGGACAGGTGTCGACGAGTGGATCCGAGAACTTCTGGATGACCTCGAAGCGGTGTCCGCAACTGTCACATTCGTACTCGTAGAGCGGCATATTCCCTTGAAACTGACGTCGGGTGTCGGTGAACTACTCCAGCACATCGCCGGCGTTGCCGCCCAGCATCAGCTCGCGATGCAGCCAGAACGGCGCGGTGCCGTTCGCGAGCAGCGTGTCATGGAACGTGCGGAGTGAAAACGCCTTGCCCTGCTGCGCCTTGTAGTCCTGCCGTAGCTTCAGCAGCATCATCTTGCCGGCGCTGTAGACAAGGTAGGTCGGGTCGAAGGTGCCGCGTTCGGCTTCGCGTCGGGCGCTCGCCTCTTCAAGATACGCCTCCTCGCGGAACAGCCGCACGCCCTGCTCGACGGACATTTCCTCGGTGTGGAGCTTGATACCGACGATGAAGCGGACCAGCCGGATGAGCGACTCGGCCAGTTGGCCGAGACGGATGGTCTGATCTTCGCGGCCGAAGCCGGCCTCGATCATCATCTGCTCGCAGTAGTGCGCCCAGCCCTCGACGAAGGACGCGGGCGCGAACAGGATCGACTTCCGTGCCTTCGAGGTCACCTTGCGCAGGTGCTGGTAGTGCAGGAAGTGCCCGGGGTAGACCTCGTGGGTCGACACCGACCACAGCGACGCAAGGTTGTAATCGCGCAGGTGCTCTTCCTGGCGCTCAGCCGGCCACCTCGGATCGACGTCCGTGAGGTAGTAGTACGCGCGCGTCGGCTTGCTCTCGAACGGGCCGGGCGTCCACATGCTGGCGAACGACCAGCGATAGAACTCGGGCGTCGGCGCGACGATGACCGGTTCGCCGGGCGGGACCGAGACGAGGTCGTTCCGCTCGATGAAGGTCTTGAGCGCCTCGAGCTGTTCCCGACCGGTCTTCACCAGTTGGCCCGGGGCGGGGTGGTTGGCTTTGGTCCTGGCCCAGACGGTGAGCGCGTCGTCCTTGGTGCTCAACTTCCCGGCAAGCTGCCGGAACGTTTCCTGCGTCGCCGCAAGCTCGCGCTCTGCGATGGCCAGCAACTTGTCGACCGGAATGGTGATGCCCTCTTCGAATCGAAGCTTCTGCTCGAACTTGTCACGTCCCAGGCGGAAGGTGGCGCGAGCCTTCGGTCCAACTTCCTTCTCCAGGTATTCGATGTACGACCCAACCGCCTGCGACGCTTCCTGCTGCGCATCGGCAAGGTCACCGAGCAGGTGCAGGTCGTCGACACTGGAGAACGCCCGCGGCAGGTCCTCGTCGATGAACGTCAGCGCGCCGCGCATGGTCTCGATGCCGACCTTCACGAAGATGCCGGGCGGCTCCTTCACATTGTCCCGGGCGGCCTGAATCAGGCGCGGGGTCTGGCGCAGCTTGGAGAGCACACGGCGCGCCCGTTCGGGAGCCGGCGCGTGGGTGAAGAGTGCCTGTCCGGCGAGGCTGGTCGCGAGGGTGTCAGCGTAGAGCTGCGGGTTGCGCTCCCAGGTCCGGACGGCTTCGAGCTCGAACATCCGCCCGCGCAGGTGTGCGCTGAGCATGCGGTGGTCGAGCGCTTCGATTGGGGTGAGACCATCGCGGTCGATCTCGTCGAGGCGCCGCAGGTAGCCTGCTAGCGCGCGAGCCTCCTGATCGATGCCATGACGGCTCAGATCCTCGAGCAAGTCGTCGTGCGTATGCACGCCGTCCAGCGTGGCGTGTGTCGGGTGCGTTTCGTGGAGATACCCGAGAAGGTCATCGACGAAATGCGGAAGCGGTTCGGAAACGGGCATGGGTCCTTGACGCAACGGTGAATGAGGACTCGGCGGCTACAGGCGAAGCCTGAGCGATCCGCCAATGGTACAATAACGGTTCCATTCGATGGCTGGTACGCTGTTCGTCGTCGCCACGCCGATCGGCAACCTCGAAGATATATCAGCGCGTGCCCTGCGGGTGCTGCGCGAGGTCGCCCTCATCGCGGCGGAAGACACGCGTCACACCGGGCATCTCCTGCAACGCTTCGGGCTGACCACCCGAACCACAAGTTTCCACGAGCACAGCGAGAAGGGCAAGGCAGCGGCACTCGTCGAACGGCTGCAACGCGGCGAGAGCATTGCCCTCGTCACTGACGCCGGGACGCCTGCCATCTCCGATCCTGGCCACCACCTGGTCAGGCTCGCACATGAGGCGGGTATCAGGGTTGAACCAATCCCCGGAGCAAGTGCGGTCGTCGCCGCCGTCTCGGCCTCCGGATTCGGGTCGGACGGTTTCTGTTTTCTGGGATTCCCCCCAACAGGTGGGTCCGGTCGCGAGGGTTGGTTCACCAGGTTCGCCGCCGCTCCGGCTGTAGCGTCCACGCTGGTGTTCTACGAGGCTCCGCATCGGATCGAAGCCACCTTGAACGAACTCTACCGGCGCTTCGGCGACCTCGAGGTGGCACTGGGACGTGAGTTGACTAAAGCGCATGAGGACATAAGTTTAGGAAGACTCGGCTCTATCGAGGTGCCTGAGGTGCGAGGCGAGTTCACCGTTATTATAAATTTTGGTGATTTGACGTCTCTCGATGGCAGGACGAGAACAGCAAGCGCCACCGAGATCGTGGCCTCATTTGGCTATATGACAGAGAATGATGGTCTCACAAGACGTCAGGCGATCTCCTCTCTTGCTCGACGTCACCGGCTCCAGGCGCGAGAGATCTTCGCGATGATCGAAGACCATAAGAAGTCCGTCGTTTGACCGAGTAGAATGCGTTCTGATAAGGTTCGACGCGTCTCCTGACCTATGGCGAAGCAGCGTCCGCAGCCGAAGTCCAAAGCCGCTCCAAGCAAGCAGGCGCCCGTCTCAACGGGCCCCGCCTCGGCCCCGTCAGGGCCGCCCGGCCCAGCCAAGCGCGCCAACTATGCCGATGCTGTCGGCCTGTACGAAAAGGGCCTGGAGGCATTGCAGCGCCACGACTACAACAAGGCGCTGGAACTCTTCGAGACTGTGCTCACGTCTTTTCCGGACGAACGGGAACTGCACGAGAGAGTCCGCTTATACGTGAACGTCTGCCGTCGACACGCCACGCCGAAGGCTGCGGCCCCTCAGACGGTTCAGGAACGGCTCTATGCGTCCACCCTCGCCCTGAATGGTGGCCGATACGACGAGGCGATTTCTCACCTGCGCCTGGTCAGGGACGAAGACCCGGACAACGACCACGCCCTGTACATGCTCGCCGTGGCACACGCGCAACGCGGGGAACACGCCGAGTCGATCGCCCACCTGGAACGGGCCATCGCCCTCAACCCCGAGAATCGGGCTCTGGCCCGGCGCGACGCCGACCTCGACCCTCTTCACGACGACGACGCGTTCCATCACGCGCTCAACTCGGGCGGTCGCAACCGCGGCTGAGCCACCCGTTACATCCCGAGCCCCAACGAGACGATAATCGTGGACGTCATGTCTGACGTTCACGTTGTCATCCTTGCCGCCGGCAAGGGCACGCGCATGAAATCCGCGCGCCCCAAGGTGCTGCACGAGGTTGCGGGCCGGCCGATGATCGAGCACGTGCTCGCTGCGGCGTCACGGCTCTCCCCGGCCTCGGTCACGGTCGTCGTCGGGCATCAGGGCGAAACCGTCCGTGGTGCTTTGGCCGCACATGGCCACATCGAATTCGTGGTTCAGGAACCACAACTCGGCACCGCCCACGCCCTTCTGACTACTGAACCGCTGCTTCGCGATCAGACCGGGACGCTGGTGCTGCTCTCTGGCGACGTGCCTGCCTTGTCGGCGTCCACCCTGAAGCAACTTGTTGAGACGCACAGGCGCGCGGGCGCCGCCACGACCGTGGTCACCGCGCAGATGGCTCAACCGCACGGCTACGGGCGGGTCGTCAGAGACGGCGGGAAGATTGCACATATTGTTGAGGAGAAGGACGCCAGCCCTGCTGTGCGTGCAATTACCGAGATCAATGCAGGCATCTATGCCTTCGACCTGGTGGGATTGTTCGACGCGGTTCACAGCATCGGCGCAGCCAACGCCCAACGGGAGTATTACCTTCCCGATCTGGTGTCCATCCATCGCGATGCGGGACGGACGGTGGAGACCGTGACGGTCGACGACGCCGCTGACATCCAGGGCATCAACAGTCGCGCTGAACTCGCCTCGGTGGGCCGGAGCCTTCGCCAGCGCAAGAACGCGGAGTTGATGGCGGACGGTGTGACGATCGAAGATCCGGCGACGACCTTCATCGATCAGGACGTCGAGGTTGGCGCCGACACCATCATCAAGCCGAACGTCGCGCTGGAGCGCGGCTCGCGCATCGGGTTGGGGTGCGTCATCCACTCGGGCAGTCGCGTGGCAGGTTCGTCGATTGGCGACAAGGCGATAATCCTGAACCACTGCGTCGTCACCGACAGTATCGTCGGCGCCGGAGCGTCGGTCGGACCGTTCGCGCACCTGCGCGGTGCCGCACACGTCGGACCACGCGCCAAGGTCGGCAACTTCGTCGAACTGAAGAAGACGATCCTCGGCGAGGGGTCGAAGGCGTCGCACCTCGCATATCTTGGCGACGCGATCATCGGTGCCGACGTGAACATCGGCGCCGGCACAATCACGTGCAACTACGACGGGGTGAAGAAACAGATCACCACGATCGCTGACGGCGCGTTCATCGGCAGCGACACCCAACTGATTGCCCCGGTCACCATCGGCGAGGGCGCCTATGTCGGCACGGGCACCACGATTCGCGAGAACGTTCCTCCCGGTGCGCTTGCCGTAAGCGCGGGCAGGCAGCGCAACATCGAGGGTTGGGTCGAGCAACGCAAGAAACGACATACCGAGTAACTGGACTCTCTGTTTTTCAGGACCCCTGCTTATGTGCGGAATCATCGGTTACATCGGTCCGAAGGACGTCGTGCCGGTCCTCATCGACGGCCTGCGAAAGCTGGAGTATCGCGGTTACGACTCGGCAGGGGTGGCAGTCGTCCGAAACGGCGCCATCGATCTGCGTCGTAGCGCCGGAAAGCTCTCGAACCTCGAGCAGGTGATCGTTCACGACCCGATCACTGGTGACTACGGCGTCGGGCACACGCGCTGGGCCACGCACGGACGCCCGACCGAGGAGAACGCCCACCCGCATCGCGACTGCACGGGCCGGATCGTCGTCGTGCACAACGGCATCATCGAGAATTATCTCGACCTGAAGCAGGAACTGCAGCGTCAGGGCCACAAGTTCGTCACCGAGACCGATACCGAAATCGTCGCGCACCTCGTCGAGCGCGAGATGAAGGACGACGGGCTCGAGAATGCGGTGCGACGCGCCCTGATGCTGATGCGCGGGTTGTTTGCGCTGGTGATGATCTCTGCCGACGATCCGGAAAAGATCATCGCCGTCCGTAACGGGCCGCCGATCGTCATCGGTCTCGGCGACGGCGAGTTCTTCGTCGCATCCGACATTCCCGCCATCCTGAGCCACACCCGCGACGTGGTCTTCCTCGGCGACGAGGAGATGGCCATCATCACGCGCGGCGGCGTCACCTTTACCGACTTCTTCGCCAGACCCGTGTCCGCCGCGACGCAGCGCGTGCTGTGGGACCCGATCATGGCGGAGAAGGCCGGCTACAAGCACTTCATGCTGAAGGAGATCTTCGAGCAGCCGACCGCGGCGCGCGAAACCATCCTCGGCCGCGTCTCGCAGGACACGGGGCGGGTCTTCCTCGAGGAGATGAAGATCACCGAGGCGCAGTTGGCCGATGTTGATCGAGTCACCATCCTCGCCTGCGGCACGTCGTGGCATGCCGGCCTGATCGGCAAGTTCTTGATCGAGCAACTGGCGCGCATCCCGGTCGACGTCGACTACGGCTCGGAATACCGCTACCGCCATCCCATCGTGACGCCGCGGACCCTGGCGATCGTCATCACCCAGTCCGGCGAAACCGCGGACACGCTGGCCGCGCTGCGCGAAGCGAAGAAGGACGGGGCGCGCAGCATCGCCATCTGCAACGTGGTCGGCAGCATGGCCACGCGGGAAACCGACGGGACGGTGTACACGCACGCGGGTCCCGAGATCGGTGTCGCCTCGACGAAAGCCTTCACGTCGCAGCTGGTGGCGCTGTACCTGCTCGCCATGCGACTCGGTCAGGCGCGCGGTTCGCTCGGTCTCGAGGCGTCGAAGCCACATATCGATGCGTTGCTGCAGCTGCCGCTGCTGCTCGAACAGACGTTGAAGATGGCGCCAGAGGTCGAGGAAGTGGCCAACCGCTTCCAGGCTCGCACCGACTTCCTGTATCTCGGACGAGGCATCAACTACCCGATTGCGCTCGAAGGTGCATTGAAGCTGAAGGAGATCTCCTACATCCACGCCGAGGGCTATCCCGCCGGCGAGATGAAACATGGTCCGATCGCGCTCATCGACGAGCGGCTGCCGGTGGTGACCATTGCGCCGCACGATGCCGTCTTCGAGAAGATGATCGGCAACATGCAAGAAGTGAAGGCACGAGGCGGCTCCGTGATCGCGCTCACCACGCGCGGCGACGAGAAGCTCAAGTCGATGCTCGACCTCTCGAAGGACTTCGTGCTCGAGGTTCCCCACGCGCCCGAGTTGCTCACGCCGATTGTCATGACCATCCCCCTGCAGTTGCTGGCGTACGACATCGCGGTGCGGCGCGGATGCGACGTCGATCAGCCGCGCAACCTGGCGAAGTCGGTCACGGTGGAATAGCGGCGCAGCGGCTCACTATACTGGCCAGGATGCACTTCCTCGATTCCCTGAACCCAGAGCAGCGCGAGGCTGTTCTGCACGTCGATGGCCCGCTGCTCATCCTGGCGGGGGCCGGTTCAGGCAAGACCAGAGTCATCACCAGCCGCATCGCCTATCTGGTTGGCGACGGTCACGCACAGCCGCGCGAGGTGCTGGCCGTGACCTTCACCAACAAGGCCGCCGAGGAGATGCGCTCCCGCGTCGCGACGCTGCTCGGCGCCGATGTCGGCGGCATGTGGGTGTCGACCTTCCACTCGATCTGCGCCCGGCTGCTGCGTCGCGAGGCTGGTGCCATCGGGCTCTCGCGCGACTTCGTGATCTACGACTCGGCCGATCAATTGTCGGTGGTCAAGCAGGCACTGAAAGAACTCCAGATCGACGACAGCTTCGTTCAGCCACGCGCGGCGCTGTCGCGCATCAGCCAGGCGAAGAACCGCATGGAAACGCCCGACCAGTTGTCGGCTGCGTCGGGCTGGAACCGCCGTGACGAGAATATCGCCAAGGTCTACGCGAAGTATCTCGCGGCCCTGAAGGACGCAAGCGCCCTCGACTTCGATGATCTGCTCCTGAAGACGGTCGAGATGTTCGAGACCTCTCCCGCCGTGCGCCAGAAGTACTCCGAGCAGTTCCGTTTCGTCATGGTAGACGAATACCAGGACACCAACCGCCCGCAGTACATGCTGATTCAGCGCGTGTCCGAGATCTACCGAAACCTCTGCGTCGTGGGCGACCCCGACCAGTCGATTTACAAGTGGCGCGGCGCCGACCTGAAGAACATCCTCGACTTCGAGCACGACTACCCCGAAGCCAAGACGGTGAAGCTGGAACGGAACTACCGCTCGACTCAGGTGATTCTCGACGCGGCGTCGGCCGTGATCAGCCAGAACCGCAATCGCAAGGAGAAGAAGCTCTGGACCGACCAGACGGGAGGCGCGCGCGTCGTGTATTTCCGTGGCGGGGACGAGCTCGAGGAAGCCGACTTCATCACGCGCACCGCGCGCACCAACCTGGCCGACGCTCCAGATTCGACGGTGGCCATCCTCTACCGCACCAATGCCCAGTCGCGCGCCATCGAAGACGCGCTAATGCGGGAGGGGCTGCCCTACAAGATCGTTGGTGGCGTTCGCTTCTACGAGCGCAAGGAAGTGAAGGATGCACTGGCCTACATGCGGCTCGTCATCAATCCGCACGACGACGTGAGCCTGCGGCGTGTCATCAACGCTCCGACGCGAGGCATCGGCAAGGTCGTCATGGAGACGATCGAGAAGGTCGAGGTGTCCAGCCAGGTAGACGATGAGTTCCCGCTGCTCTCGGCGGGCCTTGCGCCAGCTGTGACGGCAAACTCGCTGTGGGCGCGCATGGTGCACGGGTTGCGCGACAGGACATTCAGCGGCCGGGCAGCCTCGGCGCTTGCCGGGTTCCGCGACCTCATCGTGAACATGACGGAAGTCGCGCGGGTCGAACCGGTCTCGGACACCATCGGCAAGTTGCTCGACCGCTCGGGCTACCTGAAGGACTTGCGCGAGGATCGCTCAGAGGAAGCCGAGGCGCGAGTCGAGAACCTTGCCGAGCTCGTGTCGGCGGCGCGCGAATACGAAGGGCGCGAGCCAGAGCCGACCTTGAGTGGCTTCGTCGATCGCCTGTCGCTGCTCTCGGACGTCGATCAGGAAGAGGGCACGCGCGACGCACGCATCTGGATGATGACGCTGCACAGCGCCAAGGGACTCGAGTTCCCGACGGTCGTGCTCGCCGGACTCGAAGAAGGACTCTTCCCGCACTCGCGCTCGAATGACGACGACGAGGAACTCGAAGAAGAACGTCGCCTCTGCTACGTCGGCATGACCAGGGCGCGCGAGCGCCTGATTCTCACCGGTGCCGCCAGGCGACGCGTGTTCGGCGAGTACAAGTCGAGCGAGCCGTCACGCTTCATCGACGAGGTGCCGGCGGAGTTGGTCGACCGCCTGGTTCCGCAGTACACCGCGTCGTCCTATCAGTCGAGCTTTTCGAAGTCGTATGAGTTCAGGCCAAACCCGTATGGCAAGGGCGGACCCGCTCGGCCAGCCGGCGGTGCGAGCCGCATCAAGGAACCAGCGTCGCCCGGCTACGCCTACGAGGACGAGGATCAGTCGACCGGCATGTCGCTTCGCGCTGGACAACGGGTTCGCCACGCGCAGTTCGGCGTCGGCAACATCCTCAGCGTCGAGCCGCTCGAGGGCGATGCGAAGGTGATTATTCGCTTTACCGCCGCGGGCGTGAAGACGCTGCGCGCGAAGTTCGCCAGGCTCACGCCAGCCTGACGCGTCGCTGGCCTCTATGCGACGTCGTCGCCGTCGGATTCCACGTCCGCGTCCAGGTCTTCGTCCACGTCGGCAGACGGCTCGGCCGACGCCTCGGTGTGTGCCGGGTCGACCGGCGTGTCGACAGACTCGAGGGCCGTCGCCGCTGCGGTTTCGGCAACCTTCTCGTTGAGCTTCGCGAGCCCCACCACCCGGTCGTCGTCGTCGATGTTGATCAGACGCACGCCTTGCGCGGCGCGGCCCGTGAGCCGGATGGTATCTGCGGGCGTGCGGATCATCATGCCCTGCTGCGTCACGAGGAGCACTTCGTCGCTCGACTCGACGTACGCCACTGCCACGACCAGGCCGTTCCGCTCCGAGGTGTCGATGTTGATGATGCCGACGCCGCCGCGACCAGTGGTCCGGTATTCGTCGACTTCCGTGCGCTTGCCGTAGCCGTGTTCGGTCACCGTGAGAATCGATCCGCCCGGCTTCACGGCTTCCATCCCGACGACGTAGTCGTCGTCGCGCAGGGTGACGCCGCGGACGCCGTAGGCTGTGCGTCCCATCGAACGGACATCATCTTCATTGAATCGGATGGCGATGCCGTTGCGGGTGCCAATCAGCACCTGGCTCGAGCCGTCGGTCAGTTGCACCGCGATGACCGAGTCGCCGTCCTCGACGCCCATCGCGATGATGCCGCCGGCCCTGACGTTGCTGAACGCCGACAGCGGCGTCTTCTTCACGACGCCACGACGGGTGCCCATCATGATGAACTTGTCGTCGTCGAAGGTCTTGGTCGCAAGCATCGCGGCGATACGTTCGCCGGCTTCCATGGAGACCAGATTGGCGATCGACTTGCCCTTCCCGCCGGTGCTCTCCGGGATCTCGTGGACCTTGAGCCAGTACATGCGCCCCTTGTCCGAGAAGATCAGGATGTAGGCGTGGGTGGAGGCCACGAAGAGGTGCCTGACGAAATCCTCCTCCTTGGTCCGCATGCCAATGCGTCCCTTGCCGCCGCGTGTCTGCGTCCGGTATTCGGTGATGGCTGTGCGCTTGATGTAGCCGGTGTTGCTGACCGTGATCGCCATGTCTTCTTCGGTGATCAGGTCTTCGATGCTGATGTCGCCGGCTTCACCCTCGATGATCTCGGTCCGGCGCTCGTCGCCGTAGTTCTCCTTCACCTCTCGGAGTTCGTCGACGATGATCTGCATCAACAGGCGCTGGCTCGCCAGGATGGCGCGGAGTCGCTCGATCACGCCAAGGAGTTCGGCAAGTTCGTCGAGGATCTTCTGGCGCTCGAGCCCTGTCAGCCGCTGCAGTTGCATGTCGAGGATCGCCTGCGACTGCAACTGGGACAAACCGAAGTTCGACATCAGCCCTTCGCGGGCTTCCATCACGGTCTTCGAGCCTCGGATGAGCGTGATGACTGCGTCGAGGTTATCGAGGGCGATTCTGAGGCCTTCGAGGATGTGATACCGCGCCTCGGCCCTGCGAAGTTCGTACTCGGTTCGACGGCGGACGATTTCGCGGCGGAACTCGATGAACGTGTCGATGAGTTCCAGAAGGTTCATCACCTTCGGCCGGCCGCCGACGATGGCCAGGGTGTTGATGCCGAACGTCGACTGCAGCGGGGTGTGTTTGTAGAGGTTGTTCAGCACCACCTCTGGCATTTCACCGCGCTTCAACTCGACGACGATACGCATGCCGTCGCGGTCGGACTCGTCGCGCAGGTCCGAGATGCCTTCGATGATCTTGTCGCGGACGAGGTCAGCGATGCGTTCGATCAGCCTGGCCTTGTTGACCTGGTACGGAATCTCGGTGAAGACGATCGCGAGCCGGTCGCCCTTCTTGTTCGTCTCCGTCGTCGACTTGGCCCGCATGAGAATCGACCCGCGGCCGGTCGTGTAGGCCTGCAGGATTCCGCCACGTCCGACGATATAGCCGCCGGTCGGGAAGTCCGGTCCGGTCACGATACGCACCAGTTGCCGCAGTTTCTCGATCGAGGTCAGTCGGGGAGCGTCAGGGTTCGTCGAGAGGTAGGTGTTCTCGATGATCCAGATGCAGCCGTCGAGGACCTCCGTGAGATTGTGCGGCGGTACGTTCGTCGCCATGCCGACGGCGATACCGGCCGATCCGTTCACGAGCAGGTTCGGGAAGGGGGTCGGGAGGACCGTCGGTTCCTCGGTGGTCTCGTCGTAGTTCGGTGTGAAGTCGACCGTCTCCTTGTCGAGGTCCGACATCATGTCGTCGGCAAGCGACTTGAGACGCGCTTCGGTGTACCGCATCGCGGCGGCCGGGTCGCCGTCGATTGAACCGAAGTTCCCCTGGCCGTCAACCAGCGGATAGCGCATGTTGAAGCCCTGCGCCAATCGCACCAGCGTGTCGTAGATGGAGGCGTCGCCGTGGGGATGGAAGTTGCCCATCACCTCGCCGACGATCTTCGCGCACTTGCGATAGCCGCGAGACGAGGACAGGCCCATCGTCTTCATGCCGTACAACACACGACGATGCGCCGGCTTCAGGCCGTCGCGCGCATCCGGCAACGCTCGTCCGATGATTACGCTCATCGCGTAATCCATGTACGAGCGCTTCATCTCGTCTTCGATGTTGACGGGCAGTAACTGTGGTGCGGCGATCTGGTCTGACATAGAAAAGATTCGGACTCTGGGCTTCAGGCTCTGTGCGGCGGCGGCAGCGGGCTCGAGGTCATCGGCCTCCGAACCGGTTGTCGAATCCTGCTAGACGTCGAGGTTCTTGACGTCTAGCGCGTTGTCCTCGATGAACTTGCGGCGTGGCTCGACCTGGTCGCCCATCAGCGTCGTGAACATCTGGTCGGCTTCGGTGTGGTCTTCGGCACGCACCTGCAGCAGCGTGCGCACGCTCGCGTCCATCGTCGTTTCCCACAACTGTTCCGGGTTCATCTCGCCAAGACCCTTGTAGCGGTTGATGGCGACGCCCTTCTTGCCGGCGGCAAGGAAGTAGTCGACCAGTTCGTCGACCGAGCCGAGCGTGATGTCTGGCTGCTCCGTTGCCTTCTTCGGCCGTTCCTTCGGTACGTCGGTGGCCAAACGCGCGATATCTTCGATCGAGAGTCCACCGGCGACGCTCACTGTCGGCGGAGTCGGTGCGTCGTCGATCGGTTCCTGTTCGTCCTGGCTCAGGGCGCTGGACACGATGACCGCGCCCTTGAACGCCGGCATCTCTCGTTGGTTCGACAGGAGGCTGCGATACTCCGGTGAGTTCAGGAAGTCGACGCCAATGGTGTGCAGCCGCGGGTAGCCGCTCGCTCGGTCTTCGATCTGCAACTGGAAGCGGCTGTGCTCTTCGTCGATCTCCACAGCGACGGTTCGCTGCGGTGTGCTGAGCGTCGCGGCGAGCGGTTCGAGGCGCTCGCGATCGGCGAAGTAGTCGCGGTCGGCGCCGGCAGCCAGAAGCGCCGAGACGATCTCGCGCGAGTGACCGCGACGTTCGACCGTGTGCATCAGCTTCTGGTGCGTGGTGAGCCGCTGCAATAGCTTCTCGAGGTTGGCGCCAGATAGTTCGACGCCGGAGGCCGGGATTTTCACCGCGCGCCCTCCGACCGATCGACGAATCAGGTATTCCTCGAGGTCGCGTTCGTTCTTGATGTAGGTTTCCGACTTCCCGCGCTTTACCCGGAACAGCGGCGGTTGGGCGATGTAGATGTAGCCGTTCTCGATGATCTGGGGAAGCTGACGATAGAAGAAGGTCAGCAGCAGCGTACGGATGTGCGAGCCGTCGACGTCGGCGTCCGTCATGATGATGATGCGGTGGTACCGCAGCTTGGTGATGTCGAAGTCTTCGGCGCCGATGCCGCAGCCAAGCGCGGCGATCATCGTCTTGATTTCGTCGCTGCCGAGCATCTTGTCGAAGCGCGCCTTCTCGACGTTGAGAATCTTGCCCTTCAGGGGCAGGATCGCCTGGAACCGGCGGTCGCGTCCCTGCTTGGCCGATCCGCCGGCCGACTCACCTTCGACGATGTAGAGCTCGCTCAGTGCCGGGTCACGTTCCTGGCAGTCGGCCAGTTTGCCTGGAAGTGAACTGCCGTCCAGTGCACCCTTGCGGCGGACGAGATCGCGCGCCTTGCGGGCCGCGTCGCGCGCCCGGGCGGCGTCAATCGCCTTGCCGATAATCTTCTTGGCAACAACCGGGTTCTCTTCGAGGTACTCGCCCAGTTTGTCGTTGATGATCGTCTCGACGATGCCCTTCACTTCGGTGTTGCCGAGTTTGGTCTTGGTCTGACCTTCGAACTGCGGTTGCGGGATCTTCACGCTGATCACCGCGGTCAGGCCTTCGCGGATGTCGTCGCCGGAGACGCTCTCCTTCAAGTCCTTTGCGAGGTTGTTCTTCGTCGCGTAGGCGTTGATGGTGCGCGTCAGCGCCGCACGGAAGCCGGAGAGGTGCGTGCCGCCTTCGTGGGTGTTGATGTTGTTCGCGAACGAGTAGGTGAGTTCGACATAGCTGTCGTTCCACTGCATGGCGATTTCGGCATCGATGCCGTCCTTCTCGCCGTGCATGTAGATCGGCTTGTCGTTGACGACCGCCTTGTTCTTGTTCAGGTGTTGCACGAACGAGGTGATGCCGCCGTCGTAGTGGAACGTGTGGTTCTTCCCGTCGCGTTCATCGTCGAGCGTAATGGTGATGCCGCCATTGAGGAACGCGAGTTCGCGCAGGCGCTGCGCCAGGATGTCGAAGCTGTAGACGGTGGTTTCGAAGATCTGCTCGTCGGGTTTGAAGGTGACCTTCGTGCCGCGGCGCTTGGTGACACCGGTGATCTCGAGGTCGGCGACCGGAGCGCCACGGTGGTACGTCTGCTGGTAGACCTGGCTGTTGCGCCAGATCTCCAGTTCGAGCGTTTCAGAGAGGGCGTTCACGACCGACACACCGACCCCGTGCAGGCCGCCTGACACCTTGTAGGCGCTGTTCTCGAACTTGCCGCCGGCATGGAGCACAGTCAGCACGACTTCAGCCGCCGACTTGCCGCTCTCGTGGCGGTCGACTGGAATCCCCCGCCCGTTGTCGATCACCGTCACCGATCCGTCGGTATGAATCGTGACGTTGACCTCGTTGCAGAAGCCGCCGAGAGCTTCGTCAATCGAGTTGTCGACAATTTCATAGACGAGGTGATGGAGCCCCGAGGGTCCGGTGGACCCGATGTACATGGCTGGTCGCTTCCGGACAGCTTCCAGACCTTCGAGAACCTTGATGCTGTCGGCCGAATAGTCCGCCGAGTCCGCGGCTTCCTGCACGGACGCGCTGACGGCTTCCGCAGAAGTTGCCGCTGCGTGCGTGATTACATCGTTCTGTTCAGTTCGTTCCATCAGACTCGCATCGGCATGATGACGTAGGTGTACTCGTAGCCCTCGGCGCTCACCGGCGTCATCACGGCCTGGCTCACTTCGTCCTTCAGTTCGAGTGCAACGACATCCGTCGACACGACCGAGAGGAAATCGAGGACGTACTGCGCGTTGAAGCAAATCTGCAGTGACGGTCCGCTGTAGTCGACCGGAAGGGTCTCGTGCGCTTCGCCAAGTTCCGGGCTGCTCGACATGACGTCAACCTTGCCCTTCTCGATCTGGAACTTGACCGCGCGCGAGCGCTCGTTCGAGAGCAGAGCGACGCGCTTGACGGCAGCGGTCAGGCGTTCGCGTTCGAACTCGATGTGTTTGTCATTGCCCTTCGGGATGACCCGCTCGTACGCCGGAAACTGCCCGTCGATCATGCGGGAGATCAGCTTGCGTTCGCCGACGTCGAAGAACAGGTGATTCTCGCCGCGCTCATAGGCGACCGTGGTGTCGCCGTCGGTGAGGAGGCGGGCGAGTTCTCCCAGGGTCTTCTTCGGAAGGATGGCCTTGATCTCGATATCGCTGGCGTCGCCTCCTTCGCGCTTGACGGTGACGAGCGCCAGGCGGTGGCCGTCGGTCGCCACCAGGCTCATCGAGTCGCCACGAAGCACGAACTGGGCGCCGTTCAGGAAGTAGCGCGTGTCCTCGCCGGTAATCGCGAACTGCGTCTTCCCGACCATCTCCTTCAGTGAGGCGCCCGAGAGAGCAGTAGTCGGAGTCACGCCACCTTCGGGCAGCGCCGGGAAGTCTTCCTTCGGCAGCGTCTGCATCCGCGAGTCGAAGCGGTCAGCCGCCACCTTGACGCCGTTCTTGTCCTCGGCGATGCGGATGTCGGTGTCCGGCAGCGACTTGACGATCTCGAAAAGCTTCTTCGCAGGCAGCGTCAGCGCCCCTGGCTTGGTGACGGTTGCGTTGCACTGACTGCGCAGTCCGACCTCGAGATCCGTGGCGAGAAAGTGAACCTTGCCATCCTTCGCGTCGAGCAGCACGTTTGCCAGGATCGGGATCGTGTTCTTGCGTTCGACGATGCCCTGAAATAGTTGCAGTTCTCGCAGGAGGTCGTTCTTGCGGACGACGATGTCCATGGCTGTGCTGTCCTCGAAAAGGTCGTCGGCCCGGAGGGGCTCGCGGATCCCTATCAGAGAGGGAAGATCTGAAGGGAGAATTATATAGGAAAGAAGGGCGTGTTGAAAACGGTGGTAGAGCGATTAGTCGTTTCGGATGAACGACTTATGTTGTGGAAAAGGAGTGGACGATTTTAACCGTCAGCGGAGCTGTGAACCCATCCTCACCTGGACCAGAGGTTATCCGCAGCCCACCGCTGTGCCGGTTGTGGAAAACCCTCTGAACTACCGAAATCCTTCCACAAAACCGTTCATCAGGTTGTTGAAATCGCTGTCCGTCTTTCGCATGTTCTCGATCTTTCGAATCGAGTGGATGACGGTGGAGTGGTGCTTGCCGCCGAAGCTTCGCCCGATTTCAGGGAGCGATGCATGTGTCAGCGACTTGCACAGATACATCGCGATCTGCCTCGGCATGGCCACCGACTTCGAGTTGTTCCTGGACTTCAGGTCGGCCAGTTTGAGGTTGTAGTAGTCCGCCACGTGTTTCTGGATGATCTCGATGGTGACGGCCTTCTCCTCGTGGTCGAGGACGTTTCTTAAAACCTCCTGGGCGAGCGCCAGCGAGATCTCCTGACCGGTGAGGGAGGCGTAGGCCACCAGCCTGATGAGCGACCCTTCCAGTTCGCGGATGTTGGTTTTGATACGGCCGGCAATGTAGATGGCCACGTCGTCGGCCAGCGGCACGGCTTCGATTTCAGCCTTCTTCTTGAGAATCGCTACCTTCGTTTCGAGGTCGGGCGACTGGATGTCAGCGATCAGACCCCATTCGAAGCGGGACCGCAGACGCTCCTCGAGAGCCGGGATCTCGTGCGGCGGACAGTCGCTGCTGAGGACAATCTGCTTCTGTGCGTCGTAGAGGGCGTTGAAGGTGTGGAAGAACTCGGTCTGGGTGCCTTCCTTGCCGGCCAGAAACTGGATGTCGTCGACGAGCAGGACATCGACGGACCGGTACCGTTCGCGGAAGTCGATGATGCGGTCGTATCGCACCGCATTGATCATCTCGTTCATGAAGCGTTCTGACGAGATGTAGGTGAGTTTCAGGTTACGGTCGTGTTGCAGGACGTAGTGACCAACTGCATGCATCAGGTGGGTCTTGCCGAGACCGACTCCCCCGTAGATATAGAGAGGGTTGTACGACCGCGACGGAGCTTCTGCGACCGCCCGGCTCGCAGCATGCGCGAACTGGTTGGAGGAGCCGACGATGAAGGTGTCGAAGGTGTAGCGGGGATTAAGCCCGGCGTGCGTGGTCACCGGAACAGCCGGGGTCGGCACCTGGAGAACCGCCGCCTCTTCCGGCCTGAGCGGAACGACTGCAGGGTCGCCAGGCGCATCGGCGAGAAAGTTCACCGACAACTGCGGCCGCTTCACCTCCGACAGCGATTCGGCAATCACGCCCGAGTAATGCTTCGTCAGCCACTCCTTGAACAGGCCGTTCGGCACACGGACCGATATCGACGTGCCGTCTTCGCTGATGAAGCTTGTTGGCTTGAACCAGGTGTAGAAGCTGTGGCGGTTAACTTTGGTCTCGATCCGCGCGAGGATTTGTTCCCAGAGATTCATTTCTTCAACAAAAACGGACTTCGGTGAGCTTTCGCCCCTCGCGATGGTCTATTTTCAGGCCTCTCACCGGACTCGACGGTCAAGAAAGCCCGATTTGATGGGATTTTCGAGCTTCGCCCCTGCGGAAAACGCGGAGAAATCGGCGAAAACGCTCAGCACTCGCGCAGATCTCGTGGAATTTCCACAGTTTTTTCCACAGGTGTGGAAATCTCTGGGAAGAGACCAAAGGCGCATTTGCGGTGGGCTGTGATGAGTGGACCAGGCGGCGGCTGATTGAGGAAGCCGACTCTAACACAGTCGCTCTCGCATTGACACTCTCGGAAGCCCTTCGCTAACATTGGCAGTTCGTTTCAGTTACAGGCAACTGCAGAGGGCGATTGTGCTCCCGATCAGTTGCTCGCCGACAGAGCTCCAAGCGAGCTCCCGGAGAGGTCATGAAGGGTAAGCGCACCTACCAGCCAAATACGCGCCGTCGTGCTAAGGCGCATGGATTTCTTGTTCGCATGGCCACCAAGAACGGCCGCCTCGTCCTCAAGCGCCGCCGCGCCAAGGGACGGAAGCGTCTGACGGTCAGCAGCGAATAGCACACTGTCGCCGCACGGTTGACCCGTGCGGCCGCGTGGATCATGGGGGGATTCGATCGCAGCGAACGTGTTCGCAAACGGCCCGAATACCAGCAGATCTACGATCGGGGCATCAAGGTTCACGGACGCTGTTTCACGCTGTTCCGCTTCGCGAACGGTTTGCCAACCGGTCGGCTCGGTATCGCCGCCACAAGGAAGCTGGGCGGCGCCGTGGTCAGGAACAGAGCGAAACGACTGGTCCGGGAGATCTTCCGCCGGAACAAGCTCGCACCGGGATTCGACATCGTCATCGTGCCGAAGCGGGAACTGCTCGACACCAGCCTGACCGCCCTTGAAAGTGAATTCCGCAACGTTCTCGAACGCAGCGCCAGAAAAGGGCGTTGACGATTCATTCGCGCGCCAGACGGTTGACCCGTCAACTGGCGTGCGGGTGGCACTCGTACTCCTCCGGGGTTACAAGCTTCTCATCTCGCCGCTGTTCACCGGATCTTGCCGGTTCCTGCCCTCCTGCTCCGATTATGCAGCCGAAGCCATACGCCTCTATGGCGTGCCTCACGGCTCCTGGCTCACCCTGAAGCGCCTCTCGAGGTGCCACCCATTCTGCGCCGGCGGTCACGACCCGGTGCCCCGAAGGAACTGAATTGGAACGCCGCGTTCTCATCGCAATCTTCTTGTCGTTTCTGGTGCTCTTTGCGTACCAGACATTTTTCTCGTCCACGCCCACGAAGCCCAAAACTGTGGCGGCCGGAACTCCCGTGGCCGGCGCGCAGGCTGGCGTGTCTGCCGGGAATCAGTCGGACGCCACACCTCCCCCTGCCGTTGTGGTGGGCGGCGAGGCGGAACGCGACGTGACGGTGGAGACACCGCACGTGGTGGCGACGTTCACCAACCGCGGTGCCAGGCTGAGAAGCTGGCGCCTGAAGCAGTATCGCGACCCGAAGGGGAACCCGCTCGAGCTGATCGACTCCTCACTGGTCGGCCAACCGCTCCCCTTCTCGTTGACCCTCGCTGACGCCGCCACGACCTCGCTGCTGAACAACGTCATGTTCGCCGTGCAGCAGTCGGGCGAGCAGGTCGAGTTCGAGTACCGGAACGAGGCCGGTCTGCACGCACGGAAGCGGTTCACGCTGAACCCGGCCAACTACACGATCGACGTGCAAGTGAGCGTCCTGCAGAACGGCGGCCCTGTCGTACCCACCATCGAGTGGGGACCCGGACTCGGCGATCTCGATTCGCAGACGGGTCGCTACGCGGTCAAGCCGGAGGCGCTCTTCTCGTCGACAGGCTCCGTCACCCGCGTCGCGTCCGCAAAGATCGCCGCATCACCCACCTACAACCAGGACTTCGACTACGTCGGAATCGACGACCACTACTTCGCCGCGTTTGCCGTGAAGCCAGGTAACGCGAAGGTGACCTATCAGGCGGTGCAGGTGGCACCTCCGGCCGGTTCCTCCGAGGCGGCGCGTGATCTGGTCGCGTTCTCGTTGACGCCGTCGGCCGCGGACCAGAAGCTCACGTTCTTCGCCGGCCCCAAGGAGTTCAACACGCTCGCCGCCATCGACCGGAACATCACGAAGGCCATCCACTTCGGCATGTTCTCCGTCATCGTTGTGCCACTGCTCCGCTCCCTGAACTGGATTCACGGCTACGTCGGTAACTACGGCTGGTCGATCTTCATCCTGACGGTTCTCATCAACCTGGTGCTGTTCCCGCTCAACCACAAGAGCGTGGTCTCCATGCGCAAGATGCAGGAGATTCAGCCCGAGGCCAAGGCGATCCAGGAGCGCTACTCCAAGCTCAAGGCCACCGACCCGGCCAAGCAGAAGATGAACTCCGAGCTGATGACGCTGTACAAAGAGAACGGCGTCAACCCGGCCAGTGGCTGCATCCCGATCCTGCTGACGCTCCCGGTCTTTCTCGCGTTCTATGCGCTGCTGACGACCGCCATCGAGTTGCGTGGCGCGCCGTTCGTCGGCTGGATTCACGATCTGTCGCTACCCGACCCGTTCTACGTGATGCCCGTCCTCGTCGGCGCCTCACAGATCCTGACGCAGTGGATGACGCCGCAGGCGGGTATGGACCCGATGCAGCAGAAGATGATGCTGATCATGCCGGTTGCGCTGATCTTTGTCTTCGTGTCAACGCCGTCCGGAGCCTTGATTTACTGGCTGGTTGGCAACGTCTGGCGCCTGGGCCAGATGAAACTCACCAACTACATTCATCCACCGAAGGTCCACGTCGTCCGGCCAGCGGCCGAGCGTCGAGTGAAGCGCGTCGGCGGCGGGAAAACCGACACCGCGACGCGAGAGAGCTGAGATGTCCGAGAACATCACCCCGATCGTCGACTTTCTGAACACGTTCAACGCGGCGCTCGGCATCACGTCGGCGATCGAGGTGGAGCATGCTGACGAAGGGCCGCGTCTGAACATGACCGGAGACGAGGCCGAACTGCTGGCGCGCCATCGGGGCGAGCCGCTCAAGGCCCTGCAGCACGTCGTCGACATGGCGTTCGGCCGCGACCTCGCCGACGACAAGCGCATCTTCGTGGATGCGCTGGGGTACCGGAAAGGCAAGGACATCGAGCTACGGCAAATGGCGAAGTACCTCGCCGGCAAGG
>JBKJMH010000342.1:0-3223 GCA_046596625.1 Vicinamibacterales bacterium
GCCGACCAACTGGCGCGACGCGTCGTGTCGCTCGACGACTTCGCGTACGGCGTGCGGCGATTCATCATCGGCCTTGGCAAGAAGATGCTCATCGCCAACATCGTCGCCGTGCCGGCCGACGGCATCTTCGCGCTAAAGCCAGAGCAGCTCATCGCACCCTACGCCTGGCTCGGTATCGTCTGCTACACGCTGCAGATCTACTTCGACTTCTCGGGCTACTCGGACATGGCGATCGGTCTCGGCCGCATCTTCGGCTTCCGCTTCCCCGAGAACTTCCGCTGGCCGTACGTGGCCGACTCGGTCCAGGAGTTCTGGCGCCGCTGGCACATCTCGCTCTCGTCCTGGTTCCGCGACTATCTCTACGTGCCGCTCGGCGGCAACCGAGTCGAGCCGTGGAAGGTCTACCGCAATCTGGTGACGGTCTTCTTCCTGTGCGGACTCTGGCACGGCGCGAGCTGGAACTTCGTCATCTGGGGGCTGTTCCACGGCGCGTTTCTGGTCATCGAGCGCCTGGGTCTCGACTCGGTGCTGAAACGCGTCGGACCGGTCACGCGGCATCTCTATCTGCTCGTCGTGGTGATGGTGGGCTGGGTGTTCTTCCGCGCCGCAGACCTGCCGGCCGCACTCGCCTACCTGCGCACGATGTTCGGCTTCGGCATCGGTGAGATGCCGACGCTGCGACTGAGCTGGTATCTCACGCCCGAGGTGCGGTGGGCGCTGCTCGCTGGCCTGGTCGGGTCGACGCCCATTGTGCCCGCCCTGCGCGACCGCGTGGAACGTCTGGCGGTGTCGTGGCAGGGGTGGGTTGCCGAAACCGCCGGCGCCCTGGCGCTGGTAGCCGTGTTCGTGACGGCGCTGCTGCAGGTGGCCGCTCGCAGCTACAACCCGTTCATCTACTTCCGGTTCTGATGCGACGCCTTTCCAACTGGCTGATCGTCGTCGCCTTCATCGGCATCATCGCTGCGCCGCCGGTTGCCAATCTGCTCGGCACGGACGGCGCCGATGCCGAAGCCGAGAACCGTACGCTGGCCGACTTCCCCGCCACCACGCTCACCTGGACCGCCGCGAAGGCGTTCCTGCCCGGGCTCGATGCCTGGTTCGCCGATCACTTCGGGTTCCGCTCCACCCTCGTGACGTACTACGGCATCAGCCGCTACCTCTGGCTGCACGTCTCGCCGGCGCCCTCGGTCACGATCGGTTCACAGGGATGGCTGTTCTTCGCCAACGATGGCGGACTGGAAGACTTTACCAACTCCGACCTGCTGAGCGAGGCGGCCATCCAGAACTGGCGCGACACCATCGTGCGTGCACAGCGCTGGTGTCGTGCGCGCGGCATCGCGTACGCGTTCACGATCCTGCCGGACAAGGGGACGATCTATCCCGAGCTCTTCCCGCGCACCGTGCGCCGCGTGAGCCGCCTGTCACGTATCGACCAGGTGGTCACGGCCATCACCGACACGGGTGCGGCGATCGACGTGCGCCAGGCGCTGATGGACGAGAAGCAGCATGCGCGGCTGTTCCAGAAGACCGACACGCACTGGAATCAGCGCGGGGCCTACATCGGCTATCGCACCATCATCGAGGCGCTGCGGCTGCAGGTGCCGGCGATTCCTCCCGCCAAGCCACTGTCCGACTTCGATGAGGTGACGGTGAAGACGCCCGGCATGGACCTGGCCGGCATGATGGGGCTGACGCGGATACTCGGCGAAGAGCAACTGAAGCTGGTGCCGAAACAACCGCGCCAGTACGTGGTGGTCGAGCCGAAGTGGAACATCGTTGAAGCGGGCGAGCCGCGCATCGTCACCGAGATTCCGGGGTCGACACTGCCAAGAGCGGTCGTCTTCCGCGACTCGTTCACGTCGGCACTGGCGCCGTACTTCTCGGAGCACTTCAGCCGCGTGGTCTACCTGTGGCGCAACGACTTCGCGTTCGAGGAAGTCGAGAAAGAGCACCCCGATGTGGTGCTGCAGGAGATTGTCGGCCGGCACCTGCAGTGGTTCATTCCGTCGCCGGAACTCATCCCGGAACCCTGATCGCGCTGTCCTTCCACCCCTGAGCCAGCATCTGGGCGCTGGCAAGGCCGTAGAGGCGACGTTCACACAGCGTCTGCGCGTCGCGAATCAACGAGACCGAGTAGAACGGCGGTGCATCACACGTGGCCAAGATGCAGACCGTCCCGTCCAACGCAGTCCAGAGTCGTTCAGCCTGGCGTTCACGAGAGCGCGTTGTGTCCATGATGCCGGCTCTAGAGCAAGTTGATTGCCGGTCTGGGGTGACGCTTCTGTCCGTTCAACCTACGGTATCGGCACCGATCGAAGCGCTGCCGAAGGGCACACGTGCCGTTCCAGACACAGGTGTGCCGCAGACGCACAGAGGGGGCCTGACAAATTGTGCGGCAGCTGCCAGAAAGTGCCAGCCGCCGAAGACAACTACTCGAAGTCGACCGCGACGATCTGCTCGCACAGGCCTGCACCAAATTGCGCAACCGGGACGTGCTGCGGATCGACGGCATAGCCGTCGAGGCCAGCCCGGTCGTTGAAGACGACGATGAGGCCGGTGTCGAACGAACGCGCCGAGTGGACGACGTCGGGACCAACCTGCAGGTCGACCACGCCCGCGAGCGCGCGAAGTCCCGCCAGCCGCGCGCGGTGGTCGCTACGCGTCGCGTCGGAGACGTCCGCCTTGTACTTGAAGCACACCATATGAGTCAGCATCAGAGTTCCTCGCCCTCGATGTCGTCGTCGGCCACGTCTACCACGACACTGTGAAGATCGACCCGGAACCAGTTCCGGAACATCGGCAGGTCGCGATCCGCCGGCCACACCGTTTCGTCAGCCGTCCACGATGACAACTGGAACTCGAAGATCCACGCGAAGTTTTCCTCCAGCCACTCGTGGAGATCCTCCTCGTAGTCGACTTCGGGCAGCAGGAACGCCGACCCGAACGGCTTGGTTCGTGGCACCGTCAACTGGCCGCCGTTGAAGTCGGCGTCGCGGTTGCGCGTCCACTCGAGATAGGGCTCGGCGCCGACGACGGTGACGGCAGTCCGGTTCACGACCCGCATCTGCACATTGTAGGGGAACGATCGGCGTTCAGTGTGGAGGGGCGACGGTCAGCGTGTTGACCACGCGCTTGACACCGTCGGTCGCACGGGCGATTTGTTCGGCGGCGTCACGTTCGTGCAGCGAGTCGACACTGCCCTTCAGCGTGACCACGCCGTTGT
>JBKJMH010000052.1:0-31295 GCA_046596625.1 Vicinamibacterales bacterium
GTGCACGCCGACTTCACCTCTGCGGCACACGCGCGCCTGCAGGGTGTGCCGCGGCGCGCGCTCTGGCATTCACTCGGCGGGTTGATGTTGCCCGACCGCGTCGCCACGCTCACGACCCGCGGAGCCAGCCACGTTACCCTTGTCATGACGCCGTTCCAGCGCGAACGGCTGCAGCAGTTTCTCGGTGCGGCCGTGCAGGGTCTCGGCGTCGTGCCGTACCCCATCGACGCCGATTTCTGGCGGCCGCCGTCGCCAGACGAGCGGTTGCAAGCGCGGGCGGAACTGGGCGTACCCAACTCGGCATCGCACCTGGTCTATGCCGGCCGATTCCTCGTGACGAAGGGGCTCTGCCAGGCGCTGCAGGCGCTCGAGACGTGGCCGGTCGCCGACCTCAGGCTGACGTTCGCCGGCGGTGTCGAGCCGACGTTCCCCATCCAGGCACAGTCGACCGATCACCGCGGCTTTCCCGCCTATATCGAGCGCCACTGGCAGCGAGGTACCGCGTCGTTCCTGCGGCTGGGGCCGTCCCTCGATACCGAACGGCTACGCCGCCTGTTCTGGTCGGCCGACGCGTTCGTGTTGCCGTCGTGGCACGAGGACGAGAACTACGGCATCACGCCGCGGCAGGCCGCCCTCTGCGGCGTGCCGCCGGTGGTGACCGACTTCGCCGGCCTGGCCGACCTGGCGCGGCACCTGCCGTGGGGCGGCGTGCCCACCTACCCCACGGCTGTCGGCGTGCGCTTCGCCCTGAGCGATCTGCGCGCGTGCATCAGCGCGGCGCTCGCGCACGCACGCACCGATCGGTCGTGGGTCGACCGGGTCCGCGCCTCGTGCGACGCGCTGACGGCAACCTCCGGCCTGCGAGCCGCTGTGGCGGCGCTGCTGACACAGACGCCGCGGCCACCCGCACCCGCCGACATCGAGACTCGCGCCGCGTTCCAGCGCATCTTTGCGCACGCGGACCCGCTCCTGGTGGCCGCCATCACCTCGCGGGCGGTCTCGGCGCCAGTTGGACTGTTCGCGGCGGGTACCGGCCCGCACAATCCCGAATATCCGGGCAACGAATTCCTCGCGGCCATCCAGGGGATGTACACGACCCGGCCGCGGCCGCCGGTGGTGGTTGACGGCTCGTCCTGGCGAGGGTTCTTCCCGTGTGTGCTGGACGCTGAGCGACGGGCGCTGGTGGAGAATGGATACCCAGGGCCGCGCCGCTGGCCGCTCGATGCTGACGCGTGGGCGGCGGTCGAGGCGTGCGTCGACTCGTCCAGTGCCGTCCTTCGGCTTACGCCGCGCTCACCTGCGCAGTGCGAGGTGGTGCAGGCGCTCGTGCTGGCGGGCCTGCTGGTGCCGGAGCCGCCCTGAAGGTCGGCAGCTACAACATCCGGAACACAGCTAACGGCCGAACAGACCGCGCAACCGTCTGCCAAGCGAGCGCACCACGCCCTGGGCCGCGCGCGCCACCTGCTGCTTCAGCGTCCCTTTGTGAAGTGGACAGAGCTGCGTCGGCACCTGGTCGCCCTCCTTGAAGTACTCGACGTAGGTGGGGCACTGCTCCACCGGGTGCAGATACGACTCGCTGCACAGCTCTTCACCCTGCACGCCCTCGGGGATGACAAACGACCTGGCGGGCCGGACTCGGGCCGCGCGCTTCATGAAGTCGGCCCAGATGGGCACGGCCACGCGTGACGCGTACGCCTCGCGGCCGATCGGCGCCGGCGTGTCGAACCCGATCCACACCGCGGCGACCAGCGTGTCCGAGAAGCCGACGAACCAGGCGTCGTGATAGGCGTCCGTCGTGCCGGTCTTGCCGGCGACAGGACCCTGCAGCCCCGCGGCGCGGACGCCACTGCCCGTGCCGCGATCGACCACGTCGCGCATCATGCTCAGCATCTGGAACGCGACCGGCTCGGTCAGCACCCGGTGCGTCTGCGGTGCGCGCGTGAACACGTCGGAGCCGTCCGCGTCGGTGACAGCGCTCAACCCGCGCGGCTCGGCCACGGCGCCACCAGCGGCAAACATGGTGTAGGCCGCGGTCAGGTCGAGTGGCGACACGAGACCGGTGCCAAGCGCCAGCGACGGCACGTCGGGCAGGTTGTCGAGGCCGGCCTTCGATGCCAGCGTGAGGACCGCGCCGGTCCCGACGCGCTGCTGCAGGTCGACGGCCGCCGCGTTGTTCGAATCCATCAGCGCGGCGCGCAGCGTGAGCGCCGCCGGCGCATCGCCTTCCGCGTTGCGCGGTGACCACTCGGGGTCGCCGGCAGCCGGCGCCTTCACGCGGTCGAGGTCCGTTAGCACCGACACCGGCGAGAAGCCGCGCTCGAGTGCCGCCGCGTAGACGAACGGCTTGAAGGTGGACCCGGGCTGTCGGCGTCCACGTGTGGCGCGGTTGAAGGTGCTGCGCGCGTAGTCGCCGCCGCCGACCATGGCGAGAACATCGCCGGTGCGCGGGTCCATCGCCACGAACGCCGCCTCCAGCCCCGGCTTTCCGATGCGTTGCAGGCCCGCCGCAATCGCCTTCTCGGCCGCGTCCTGCAGCGTGCGGTCGAAGGTGGTGTGGACCTGCCACTCGGGTGGGTGGTCGCCACCGAACTCGCTGCGGAACTGCTGCCGCAGCCATTCCTTCGCCCACCCGCTCGCGCCTTCACGCGCCTGGCGATAGTTCTGGATGCGCGGCCGGACCGTGCGCGCCGCCGCCTCCTGCTCGGGCGTGATGAACCGCTGATCGCGCATCTGCGCCAGCACCACGTGGCTGCGGTCGAGCGCCCCCTCGTAGTTGCTCCACGGCGACAGCGTGGACGGCGCACGCACCAGCCCCGCCACCAGGGCCGACTCGGCCAGCGTCAGCGCCTTCGCCGGCTTCCGGAACAGATGCTGCGACATCGTCTCGACGCCGTAGACGCCGGCGCTGAGATAGACGCGGTTCAGGTACAGCTCGAGGATCTCGGACTTCGTGAGTTCGACCTCGAGCATCAGCGCAATCAGCGCCTCCCTGCCCTTGCGGTTCAGCGTGCGCGTGTTGGAGAGGAAGAGGGTGCGGGCCAGTTGCTGCGTGAGGGTGCTGCCGCCCTCGAGGCGTCCACCACCGGCAATGCCACGGAAGACCGCGCGCCCGATGCCAATCGGATCGATGCCGGGGTGGTAGTAGAAGCGCCGGTCCTCGACCGCCACGAAGGCATGCTGGAGGTCGGTGGCGATGGCGTCGAGCGTGACGTCCCGTCGCTGCTCGTCGAGCCGGAACCAGGGCTTGCCGTCGCTCGACAGGAAGACCGTATCGCCGACGCCGCGGGTCAGCCGATGCACCGCCAATGCGTAGCGCGACAGCCACCACACCGAGAACGACCCGCCGACGATGACCAACGCCAGCAGGACGTAGGCGGTCACTGTCCACAACCGCCGTGAACCGGGGAGTTGCATGCCGCCTATCGCCCGTCGAGCAGATCGGGGCGGTGCTGGTCGTCAGCGCTCACTCCCTGCTCCTGCCGCCGCGCGTACAGCAGCGCGATACCGAAGATGACGGCAATGAGTCCGAGCGAAAGCCACTTGGGAATTTCCCAGCTGATGTAGTGCGCCGCGTGCAGGTACTCCACGATGAGCTTGATGCCGACCCACGCGATGATGACGAACGCACCGTCGACGAGCGGCGGATAGCGCTGCACGATGGCGAGCAAGCGGCCGATGACCAGCCGCATCGCGATGATGCCCAGGACGCCGCCAGTGAGGATGACCCACACCTTGTTCGACATCGCCACGGCGACCAGGATCGAGTCGATGGCAAAGACAATGTCGGTCAGTTCGACCTTGACGACCGTCGACCAGAACGGCGAGAGCCCGAACATCGACGTCGCCTTCGGCGGCGTCTGCCGCTCCGCCGATCCACCCCGCTGCGAGAAGTGCTGATAGACGAGGTACAGCAGGTACGCGGCGCCCGCCAGTTTCACCCACGTCAGCGCAATGAGGTAGACCGCGAGCAGGGTTGCGAGCGACCGGAACGCGAACGCGCCGAGGATGCCGTAGCGCAGCGCCTTCTTCTGCTCCTCAGGCGGCAACCCGAGCACCAGCACCGCCAGCACCATGGCGTTGTCGGCACTGAGCAGCCCCTCCAGCGCCACCAGCAGAAGAATGGTCACGAGGTCGGACGGCTGAAAGGTATCGAAGAGCGACAGGGCAAGCACGCCCAGCCAGTATACCGAGGCCAACTTGACACGCATCGTATCAAGTCATAGAGTTGGATCGACGCAACTTAGAGCAACACCATGAGCATCGACGACGAGTTCTTCTTCATTAGCGTCGCGGCACGAATGCTCGGGATGCACCCGCAGACGCTCCGGAAATACGAACGGCTCGGACTGGTTCAGCCGGGCCGTACCATCGGCAGCATGCGCGTCTACTCCCGCGGCGAACTCGAACGCCTCAAGGCCATCAAGCGGCTCGTCGGCGACGCGGGCATCAACCTGGCCGGGGTGCAGCGCTTGCTGTCCATTGCGGAAGTCGTGCAGCGGATGCGGCCGCTCATGCGCGACGAACCCCTCTCCACGCGCGAGGCCCGCCGTCTCACGCAAGAGGTCGATCAACTTGCTCGGCTGCTGGGATTCGACTGATGGACTTCAAGGATTACTACGCCACGCTCGGAGTGCAGAAGGGCGCCACCGAGAAGGAAATCAAGCAGGCTTTCCGCAAGCTCGCGCGGAAGTTCCATCCTGACGTCAACCCCGGCGACAAGACCGCCGAGGCCAAGTTCAAGGAACTCAACGAGGCGAACGAGGTCCTCAGCGATCCCGAGAAGCGGCGCAAGTACGACGAGCTCGGCTCGAACTGGCGCGCTTACGAACAGGGCGGCGGTCCCGGGGCCCAGGGCGGCTGGCACCCCGGCGCTGCCGGCGGACCGGGCGGCTCCCGGACGATGACACCCGACGAGATGAACGCCATGTTCGGCGAGGGCGATCCGTTCTCGGACTTCTTCCACACGTTCTTCGGTGGGGCCACGGGCGGCCAGGGCGACGACAGCCGCCGCGGACGCGGCCGGACGCGCGGCGCACGCCCGGGCCGCGACGTCGAGCAGGAACTCGAACTCACACTCGACGACGCCTATCGCGGCACGCTGCGTCGGCTGGCGATCAAGTACGACGGTCACGCACGCACGGTCGATGTGCGCATTCCCGCCGGCGTCGGCGACAGCTCCAGAGTCCGCGTTGCCGGCGAGGGCGAGATGGGCAGCGGCGGCGCGAAGGCTGGCGACCTTTACCTCCGGGTCCGCCTCACTCCTCACCCGACGTTCGAACGCCGGGGCAAAGACCTCTATACCAAGGTCCAGATTCCGCTCACGACCGCGGTGCTCGGCGGCGAAGCCGAGGTGCCGACGCTTGCCGGCAAGTCCTTGCGGCTGAAGGTGCCGGGCACAACGCAGAACGGCCAGACCTTCCGGCTGAAGGGGCACGGTATGCCGACGACGAACCGGCCGGACTCCGGCGACCTCTACGCCACGGTGGAGGTGCAGCTGCCCAAGACGCTGACGCCGGACCAGCGCACCCATTTCGAGGCGCTCGCAGAGCTCGACAAAGGAACCACGTCATGAACCTCAACAAGTACACGGAGAAAGCGCGCGAAGCGGTGGCCGCCGCCATCGAACTGGCCCAACAGGGCAACCACCCACAGCTCGAGCCCGAGCACCTGCTGTCCGCACTCGTCGACCAGCGCGAGGGGATCGTGCCTGGCCTGCTGCGGAAGATGAACGTCGACCCGGCCCTCGTCGGGCGCGGCGCGAAGGACCTGCTGGCCAGGTTGCCGTCGGCGTTTGGCGGCAGCCAGCCCGCGATGTCGCCTCGCCTCAAGCTGGTGACCGATCAGGCGCAGGCCGAGGCCGATCGCCTGAAGGATGAGTTCGTGAGCACCGAGCACCTGTTCGTCGGCATCGCCGACGAGAGCGGGCGCTCCCCGTCAGGGCAGTTGCTGAAGGCGCAGGGCGTCACCCGCGACACGATCTTTCAGGCGCTCACCAGCGTCCGCGGATCGGCGCGCGTCACGAACGAGAACCCGGAAGGCACCTATCAGGCGCTCGAGCGCTACGGTCGCGACCTGACCGAGGCCGCCCGCAAGGGGAAGCTCGACCCGGTCATCGGGCGCGATGAGGAAATTCGTCGCGTCATCCAGGTGCTGTCGCGGCGCACGAAGAACAACCCGGTCCTCATCGGCGAACCCGGCGTTGGCAAGACGGCCATCGTCGAAGGACTGGCCACGCGCATCGTGCGCGGCGACGTGCCCGAAGGGCTCAAGAACAAGCGGATCGTCGCGCTCGACATGGGGGCACTGGTCGCTGGCGCCAAGTATCGCGGCGAATTCGAGGAGCGCCTCAAAGCGGTCCTGAAGGAAATCACTGACGCGCAGGGACAGGTCATCCTGTTCATCGACGAACTGCACACGGTGGTCGGCGCCGGCGCGGCCGAGGGGTCGATGGACGCCTCGAACATGCTGAAGCCGATGCTGGCGCGCGGCGAACTGCACACGGTCGGCGCCACGACGCTCGACGAGTACCGCAAGTACATCGAGAAGGACGCGGCACTCGAACGGCGCTTCCAGACGGTGCTGGTCGGCGAACCGACGGTCGAGGACACGATCAGTATCCTGCGCGGCCTGCGTGAGCGCTATGAGATCCATCACGGCGTGACGTTCAAGGATTCGGCGCTCGTCGCCGCGGCCGTGCTGTCGAACCGCTACATCTCCGACCGCTTCCTGCCCGACAAAGCCATCGACCTCGTCGACGAGGCGGCGTCGAAGCTGCGCATGGAGATCGACTCGATGCCGGTGGAACTCGACGAGATCGAGCGGCGCGTCATGCAGCTCGAGATTGAACGCGAAGCGCTGCGCAAGGAGACAGACAAGGCCTCGGTGGAGCGGCTGGGAAAGCTCGACAAGGAGCTGGCCGACCTCAAGGAAGAGCGCGGGCGCCTGGCGACGCAGTGGCAGCAGGAGAAGGCGGCCATCGGCGACGCGCGCACGCTGAAGGCAGAACTGGAAGCGGTGCGTCTCGAGGTGGACCGGGCCCAGCGCGGCGGCGACTACACCAAGGCGTCGGAGCTGCAATACGGCCGCGTGCCGCAACTCGAGCAGCAGATCCGCGCTGAAGAAGCTCGCCTCGCGGCGCTGCAATCGGGTCACCGCATGCTCAAGGAGGAAGTGGACGAAGAGGACATCGCCGAGGTCGTGAGCAAGTGGACGCACATTCCCGTGACCCGGCTGATGGAAGGTGAAATCCAGAAGCTGATTCATATGGAAGCGCGCCTCCACAAGCGGGTCATCGGTCAGGAGGAAGCGATCGTCGCGGTGTCGAACGCCATCCGGCGGGCCCGCGCCGGCCTGCAGGACCCGAATCGTCCGCTCGGCAGCTTCCTGTTCCTTGGCCCGACCGGCGTCGGCAAGACCGAGCTCGGCCGCGCCCTCGCCGAGTTCCTGTTCGACGACGAGCAGGCGATGGTGCGCATCGACATGTCGGAATACCAGGAGAAGCACACCGTGTCGCGGATGGTCGGTGCCCCTCCCGGCTATGTCGGCTACGAGGAGGCGGGTCAGCTCACCGAAGCGGTCCGCCGGCGCCCCTATGCGGTTGTGCTCTTCGACGAGATCGAGAAGGCGCACCCCGACGTGCTGAACGTGCTGCTGCAGTTGCTGGACGACGGGCGGCTGACCGACGGCAAGGGACGCACGGTCGACTTCAAGAACACCGTCGTCATCATGACCTCGAACCTCGGGAGCCAGTTCATCTCCGAGCACTCGTCGCTCGAGACCGGCGTGCTCGACGAGAGCACGCGTCGCCAGGTGATGGAGACCCTCCGCGCGCACTTCCGGCCGGAGTTCCTGAATCGTGTGGATGAGATCATCTTCTTCCACGCGCTCGGCCGCTCGCACATCACGCAGATCATCGACATCCAGGTGGCCGGCCTGATGAAGCGACTCGAGGATCGCAAGATCCACGTCCGCCTCACCGATGCCGCCAAGGACGACCTGGTCGAGGAAGGCTTCGATCCCTCATACGGGGCAAGGCCGCTCAAGCGGGCTTTGCAGCGGCGGGTGCTCGACCCGCTGGCGCTCCATGTGCTCGAAGGGCGCTTCGGCGAGGGCGACACGGTGGTGGTCGACGCAGGCGAGGGCGGACTGCGGTTCGAAAAGCAGGAGTCGGTGAAGGCATAATGAAGTAGGAACATGTCGTCAAACAATCCGACTCCTCGATTCAATCCCCGGGGCAGCGACAAGCGCGGCCCGCGGTCGTTCGGTGGCCGCCCCGGTGTGTCACTGTGGTACGGCCTGGCGCTGCTGCTGGTCCTTGGCCTCGCACAGCTGTACTGGTTCGTGCCGGCCGGCAAGTCGCTGCCCTACAGCGAATTCAAGGAGTACGTGAAGAACGGGGGTGTCACCGAAGTCTTCGTCGGCGACACCGCCATTCGCGGCACGCTCAAGTCGCCGGTGCAGGTCGGCAACCGGCAGACGAACGACTTCACCACCACCCGCGTTGACGACCCGAAGCTGACCGAGGAGCTGGAGTCGCGCGGTGTGAAGTACAGCGGCGAGACGAACAACCGCTGGCTGCCAGAGCTGCTCGGCTGGTTGCTGCCGCTGCTGTTCTTCGTCGGTATCTGGGGCTTCTTCTTCCGGCGCATGAGTGGTGCGGAAGGTGGCGTCATGTCGTTCGCCCGCAGCAAGGCCAAGGTCTTCGCCGATGACGAAGTGAAGGTGCGGTTCGCAGACGTGGCAGGCGTCGACGAGGCGCGCGAGGAACTGCGCGAAGTCGTCGAGTTCCTCAAGACCCCGAAGAAGTACACCAATCTCGGCGGCCGAATCCCGAAAGGCGTCCTGCTGGTCGGCCCGCCCGGCACCGGCAAGACGCTGCTGGCCCGGGCGGTTGCCGGCGAGGCGCATGTCCCGTTCTTCTCGCTGAGCGGCTCGGAGTTCGTCGAGATGTTCGTCGGCGTCGGCGCGGCCCGCATCCGCGACCTGTTCCAGCAGGCCGAAGCCAAGGCGCCCTGCATCGTCTTCATCGACGAACTCGACGCGCTCGGCAAGGCGCGCGTGCAGAGCCCGGTCGGCAGCCATGAAGAGCGGGAACAGACGCTGAACCAGCTCCTGGCGGAGATGGACGGCTTCGACTCGCGCAAGGGCGTCATCATCATGGGCGCCACCAACCGTCCCGAGGTGCTCGACCCTGCCCTGCTCCGCCCCGGCCGTTTCGACCGGCAGGTGCTGGTAGACAAGCCGGACGTGAAGGGACGCGAGGACATCCTCAAGATTCACGTCAAGGGTGTGAAGATTGCGCCAAGCGTCGATTTGAAGCTGATCGCCGCGCGGACGGCCGGCTTCGCGGGCGCCGATCTGGCGAACCTGGTGAACGAAGCGGCCCTGCTCGCCGCACGCGCGGACAAGACCGAGGTCGGCCCGATGGAGTTCGAGAACGCCATCGAGCGCCTGGTCGCCGGGCTCGAACGCAAGCGCGTGATGAGCGAAAAGGACCGCGAAACCATCGCCTACCACGAGACCGGCCACGCCGTCGTGGCGTCAGTGGTGGAAGGGACCTACCCGGTCCACAAGATCTCGATCGTCGGCCGCGGCTTCGGTGTGCTCGGCTACACGCTGCACCTGCCGACCGAGGAGCGCTACCTCTCGACGCGGCGCCAACTGCAGGGTGAACTCGCCGTGCTGCTCGGCGGCCGCACGGCCGAGGAGATTGCCTTCGGCGAAATCACCACCGGTGCGCAGAACGACCTCCTGCGCGCCACCGACATCGCCCGGGCGATGGTGTGCGAGTTCGGCATGAGCGATGAACTCGGGCTCATCAACTACGACGGCAACAAGCGCCCCAAGTTCCTCGACATCGCCATGCCGCAGGAGCGCGGGCTCTACTCGGAACAGACGGCGCTGAAGATCGACGCCGAGATCGCACGCATCATCTCCGAGGCTCATGCGACGTCGACGCGCATCCTCACCGAACGGCGAGATCAGGTGAATACGATCGCGAAACGTCTGCTCGAGGTCGAGGTGATGGAAGGCGACGAACTACGCACCATCCTCGGCCTGCCGAAGGCCGAGTCGCTGCTCGCCGAAGGCACGGTGGAAGTCAGGCAGTAGGGTTAGAACGAGCCACCCGCGCCGGCGCCGCCCGAACGGCCGCCGCCGAACGTGTCCGGCTGCGCCGGTGCGGCAGCTGCGGCCGTTGGGGTGAACGCCACTGAGGCCAGGCCGGCCACGCGGATCGCCGTCAGGTCGCTCTCGAGGATCTGCACCGGCGCAAAGCCGGCGCGCTCACCGCCAGGGCCGCTCGCCAGCCAGCGCCGCACGCCCAGCGCCACCACCGCCAGGAACAGGCCGAGCAGCATCGGGTCCCACGGTTGCCTCGGCCACCCCAGGTACGACTTGTTGGTGACCAGTGTGGCCAGCGCGGTGGCAAGCCCGGCGTCGAGTAGCCAGCGTTCGCGGTCGCGCACACCACGCCAGAACAGCAGCGCCGGGATGACCCATGTGCAGGCGTAGGTGCCCCAGCGGAACCACGACGGCATCGCCTCGCCCGAATAGGACACGATGAAGCCGCCTGGCGTGAGCGCCACGTTCAGGACGAGATAGACGCCGACCAGCGCGGCCGCCTGCAGGATGCCGCGTTCCTCGCGCAGCCGTTCGTTGCGCAAGTCGACGCGCCAGGCGCGCACAACGGCGAAGGCCGCGGTCAGCACCACCGCGGCGCCGATGCGTTCCAGCGGCCGACTGGCCATGAGCTGCATCGGGATGGTGGCGGCACATGCCATCGCCACGATCGGTGCATACAGGAACCCGAAACGGCGATATACCCACAAGCTGGCCCCACATCCGGCGGCGCCGGCCAGCGCGAATCCCGTCGCCTCGCCCGACGAGAACAGACCGCTCGTCAGCAGAACCGGACTGACGGCGAGGAGGCCAACGCCAGCCATCGCCAGCATCTCCTCCACGCCGTGCCGATAGACCTTGAACGCGGTCACGACCCAGTCGGCGGCGAGCATCGACATCACGCCGAAGATACCGAGCAGGACGGCCACCGCCGCCTCGTTGCGCACGTCGGCGAGCATGAACGAGAGGGCGACCGCGGCCACTAGCACGATACCGGTGAACACGGCGAGCCCGATCCGAAGCATCAGCCCGGTTCGCCGCAACTCGCCCTGGAGGCTCGTCTGCAGCGCCGCCCCCTGCTCACGGCCTAGCAACCCGGAGCGCGTCCAGTTCCGCACCTGCGCCTGGAGGTGGATGCGCTGTTCGTCGGCCTCGGTGTAGCGCCTCACTTCTCCCTCCCGAACCGCCGGGCGAGGATGATGAGGCCCACGACCACCGCGCCCGCCGACACGACCACGTAGAGCAGCATGCCCGTGAAGTCGCGGATCCCGATCAGCACTTCGCGGCTCACCCCGAGGTAGCCGTAGCCGACGCCGTAGAGCACGAACGCGAATCGGCGATGGCGGACGCCGACGGCGATGACGCCCGCGCAGGCCGCGACCAGGCCGACGAACCACAGCCCGCTCGCCGCGCCGACCATCACTCCCGCCAGCAGCGCGCCAAGCACCGCGTTCGCGGCCACGTGCAGATAGGTGTCGACGAAGTGCGGCTTGATACCAACGCGGTGGAGCCCGATGCCGAGGCCAGCCACGAGGATGCCGTAGGCCAGCATCGTGATGCGCACCGTCTCGGAGACGAACAGGTCGACGCGTGAAAAGCGCACGCCGAACCAGCCGCCGAGCGTGGCGATGCCGAGCGAGAGCACGAAGCGGTTGTCGAAGCGGTAGGCGACGATGAAGTAGAGGAGGGCGGAGGCGAGGAGGTAGTAGTCCCACTGCCCTTGCAGCAGGTGGAACCGATACTCGATGTAGCCCAGTTCCACGGCGAAGATAAGGCACCCGAGGTAGAGCACGTAGTCGAACACCAGCCCGGGTGCCGGCACCTGCGTGTGCGCGTAGGGCGGCACGTGACGGGCGCACCAGGCGAAGCAGCCGACCAGCAGCGCGGTCGCCGGCAGGAGGATGGCGAGGTCGCCCCACGCATCGGAGTAGACACTGGCCGTCCAGGCCAGCCCTCCGGAGAACGCCAGCACCCCGAGATACAGCAGGACGTTCAGCTCAGCGAACAGCGAGATGCGCGCCCGGCTCACGATCGGGACGAGGGCGGCGTACTGCGCGTCGGCGATCATCCCGTCGACCCGCCAGCGCTCGAGGGCGTCGAGTGTCGTCACGAGGCGTGTCCGGCGACCGCCAGGCTATCGCGCGGTGCAGCGCTCAGGCGCGACCCGCTTCGGCAGCACGAGCGGGTTGGCCACGATTGGCCCCAACTCCTTCAGCTGGTCGAAGGCAATCTGCTGCAGCTTCCGCACCTCGGCGGTCGAAATGCCAAGTTCGAATCCTGAGCATTCGTTGTCGCCGAGCGACCGTGGGTCGTGGCCGGTGACGCTGCCGAAGATGACGAGCGCCTCGAGGTAGTAGCCGTAGCTGCTGGCGTGGTAGTTGTCGTAGGTCCAGAGATTGAGCTTGCCGGTGTCGATGCCGTCGTAGGGATTGCTGTCGGCGACGCCGGTGGCCATCGCCCGGTTCCAGGCGTCTCCCACCGGAATCACTTTCGCGTTCGCGGCAACGGCAGCCTTGTCGTAGGCGACGCGGACGTCCTTGCCCATCTGTTGGATCGGCGCCCCGGCCCACGCGCCCTTCGCGGGGTAGGTCTCGTCGGCGCGCGACCAGGTGGACATCAGGTAGTACTCCACTTGTGGGTTGCGGCCGCGGAGGAAGTCGCCCATCTGCGTTGCGGTAGCGACCAGCTTGCCGGCGTCACGCGGCTTGTCGGCGTCGAGCGTGCTGTAGCCGTGCGCGACGACGGTGTCCCAGCCGCGGCGTCCGATGACTCCCAGCTTGTTCTCGAGGTGGAAGTCGAGGCCGGCGCCGCCGCGGGTCTCGAGCGCCACGTCGACATCGATTCCGGCCTGCTGCGCGAACGACTTGAAGAGCGCGGGCACGCCGCCGATCCCCTCGTTGTTCAGGTCGGTCACCGTATCGCTGCGATAGAAACGGACCGCAGAACCCGATCCGAATGTGAAGCTGTTGCCGACGAACAGGATGCTTCGACCGGCCGCGTGCCCGGTGCTGCCTAGTGCTATCACCAGGCTGGCCACGATGGCCGCTGTGAACTTCATATCACGCTCTCCTCTGGAATTGGCCCGCAGGGCGGCTCATCATCCCACTGCCGTCGCGGGAAGGCAATCCGCGGCTACGCCACGCGAAATCTAACGCGCGCTACGAGCGCCCGGAACCGTAGCGGCTCTCGGCATTCAGGCCGTCCGCGATCGGGCGCACCTCAATCGAGCCCACGCGCGCCGACGGCCAGCGCTCGGCCACGCGCAGCGCTTCGTCCATGTCCGCCACCTCGATGAGGAAGTAGCCGCCGATCTGCTCCTTTGTCTCAGCGAAGGGGCCGTCGGTGATCGAACTCCGGCCGTCGCGCACACGGACAACCGACGCGGTGGTTGCGCTCTGGAGTGGCCGCGCATCGATGAGCACGCCGGTTGCCTGCAGCGACTCGACGTAGTCGAGCGTCTCCTGACGCAGCGCAAGCCATTCGTCGTGCGTCAGCACATCGAGCACGCGCTCTTCCTCGTAGGCGAAACAGAGGAACTTCATCGGCATCGCACCTGGAAATCGAGCGCCATCAGCGGCTCGGCTTATAGGTGACGCCCACGACTTTGGCCCACGTGCCCTTGCCCGCAGCCATCTCGACATCCATCGTGCGAGCGCCGGCGGCGCCCTGACGGAAGGTGAATCGCATCGGCGTCACCGAGCCGTCGTTGCCCCGCGACTCGGCCGCCCACTTCCAGACGCCAGCCGCGACGGTACCGGTGCCCGAGGTGATGGTGCCGTTGTTGTCGGTGCCGTGCACGGCGTACTGCTTCTTCGCCGGGTCGTAGGAGAGGATGTAGATGCTGTCGACCTCGCCGCTTGCGTCCTGCGTCGTTTCGCGACAGACGACCGACGGCCCTCCCGAAAACCAGGCGCAGGTTTCGTTGCCGGTGATCCGGCCGTAGGCGCCGGTCGGGGTCGATCGCGACTGCCCGTCGACCGTCCACTTCCCGAGGAAGACACTCAACTGGCTCCCGTCTGACGCCGCCCCTTTGGGCTGTGCGGACGCGGACACCGCCCAGAGAATGAGCCACACCACCACCGCCATCTGCTTCGCCATCGTCATCGGTCTCCTGTCGGTCAGCGGGCTAGTCGGTCCAGGCGTCTTCGAGCGGCCCGGCCTCGACGTCGCTCACACCGTCGCGCGCGCTCAGCCAGTCGATGATCGCCTGTCGTTCGTCGGCGGCGACTGACGCGTGGTCGGCAGCGGTGACGAACACGTCCCACACCTCGCCGGAACTTCCGCCGATGGACAAGCCCCGCTTCTCCACCTCGTCGATCATCGCGTGCCAGAACGCCAATTGCTGCTCATCGGTCCACGCAGCCGGCGTCTTGAACTGGAGGTCGAAGCCCAGTTCCTGAAATTCGCCCGTGCGGTGCTTCCTGCGCTGTCGCCTGTTCATGGTGTGCCTCGCACTAACCGTCACGCGGATCGCGTGGCGTCGAAAGAATCAGCTGGTAGAACGCCAGATCGAGCCAGCGCCCGAACTTGAAACCGGCCTGCGCGATGGTACCAGAGTGCGAGAACCCAAGCCGCTCGTGCATGCGGATGCTCGCGGCATTCGAGGCATCGATGCCGCCGACCATCACGTGATAGTCGTGCGCCGTCGCTGCCTCGATCAGCCGCTGCATCAACAACGGTCCGAGTCCGCCGCCGCGGTGGTCGTGGTGGATATAGACCGAGTGCTCGACGGTGTACTTGTATGCCGGCCGCACGCGGAACTGTCCGTAGCTGGCAAACCCGAGCAAGGCGCCCTGCTCGTTCTCGACACCGATGACCGGATATCCGGCCTCGTCCTTCTGACGGAACCAGTCGGTCATTGACTCGAACGGCCGCGGTGCGTAGTCGTAGAGCGCGGTCGAATTCAGGATCGCCTCGTTGAAGATGTCGACGATGGCGCGGGCGTGACGGTCGTGGCTGCAGGTGACGAATTGCATGACGCTCCGAAGGCGATGTGCGGCTATTCCGCCGACTTCACGAGGGCCTCGATCTTCAGGACGGTGGCCCAGTTCCGGGTGGTGGCCAGGCGGCCGGCCTTGCCAAGCAACGCGTCGCCGGCCTTCGACGACAGGATACCGTCCGGACACCAGAAATAGGCAGCGTGCGTACCCGCTACGAACGCCTCCGGCTCCGTCACCAGCGCCGCCACCGGCGCGAGCGAGGCGAGGGCACTGGCGTCCGCCGCAAACGCCACGAGCAATCGCGACGGGTCGGCGATTTGCGCCGCGAACGGATTCGCGCGAATGATCGCATCGAGGTCTGCCGCGCGCTTCACGATCACCGGCACGTCGACGTCAAGCCGTTCGGCAATGGCGTCGTGAATCCGCTGCGCGTGCACGCGCGGCGAGCCGGCCGGCGCATCACACACGGCATTGCCGCTGTTCAGCAGTGTCCGCGCATTCGTGAAGCCCAGTTCCGCAAGCAGGTCGCGGAAGTCGGCCATCGCCACGCGCTTCGCGCGCCCGACATTCACCCCGCGCAACAGCACCACGACACGAGACATGCTCACAACAGTATCCCGCTCCTCGCGACGAGGGCGACAGGTTTGTGGGCGCGCCAACAGGCCTCATGTCGCGTTCTTCTGGGCCACGCACCGTGAAGCGGACATAATCGAGGTCATGGACGTTCTGGTGATTGGCGGAGGCGTGGTCGGCGTGTCGTGCGCGCTGGAGCTGGCGAAGCGCGGCGCAGCGGTCACCGTCCTCGAGCGCGACCGCGTCGGACACGGCTGCTCGTTCGGCAATGCGGGATGGCTGACGCCGTCCCAGGCGGTGCCGCTCGCCAACCCGGCAATGCTCTTCAAGTCGTTCCGGTGGATGCTCGACCCCGAGAGCCCGCTGTATATCCAGCCCCGCCTCGACCCTGGCTACCTGCGCTGGCTGCTCGAGTTCCTGCTGGCGTCACGGAAGTCGAAGTTCGAGCCCGGCGTGATGGCGCTCGTGCAGCTGTGCACCGCCTCGACGGACATGTGGGAAGCCGTGGCCCGGCGCAACCCTGCCTTCGCCAGCTTCGAACGCCGCGGCCTGCTCGCCGTCTACGAGCACGCCGCCTCGTTCGCTGCCGCCGCGAAGACCAACGAACTCATCGTGCGGGCTGGCGTCGCTGCCGAGCGCTGGTCGGCCGACGAGGTCCGCGACCGCGAGCCGGCCATCATCGGCGCCACGGTGGGTGGCTACTACTTCCCTGATGATGCGCACTGCAAGCCCTACGAAGCGGTGCAGGTGCTGGCAGACGACGCCCGCGCGGCCGGCGTGCGCTTCATCGAGCGCGCGGAGGTATTCGGTGTCTCTGCGCCGCAGGGGTCGGTGCCGCGCACGGTGAAGAGCACCGCCGGGACGTTCTCGGCTGAACGCATCGTGCTGGCTGCCGGTTCGTGGTCCGAGGAACTGGGCCAGATGCTCGACCTGCGCATTCCGGTGCTCGGGGCAAAGGGCTACTCGCTACTATTGCCGAAGGCCAACCCACACCCGACTCGCTCCATCTACCTGATAGAGCGGAAGGTTGCCGTCAACCCGCACAAGGACGCCCTGCGCATCGCCGGCACGCTCGAACTGGTGAAAAACGACTTCTCCATCAACCAGCGGCGCGTCGACGTGATCGTGCGTGGCGCCAAGAGCATGCTGAACATCGGAGATGCGCCGGTCGTGCAGGAACTGTGGCGAGGCCTGCGCCCGTGTACGCCGGACGGCATGCCGGTGATCGGCCGTGCCAAGGGCCGCGGCGACGTGTGGCTCGCCACCGGCCACCAGATGGCCGGATTGAAGACTGCGCCAGCCACCGGCGTGCTGCTCGCGCAGCTCATGACCGGTGAGACGCCGTCGTTCGATCCGCAGCCGTTCCGCGGCGATCGTTTCTGAGCGGAGTGCAAACCTCACGCTCATCCGAACAGACACTGTTGTCGATTCAACCGCACAACCATGACGCTTTCGTAGCATTTCGACGATTCGATCTTCAAATTTCCGAACGAATCAGCAGATCGCAAAAAACTATCGTCTCGATAGAGCCATCCGAGCCGTAGACTCATACCTCAACGACGGTGCGCGCAGTGGCGTGCCGATCGTGCACAACTCGTGGCCAGCTCTGACGGACCACACCAGGAGGAAATTGATGCGGAGGCTCCTACTCGGGCTACTCGCGACGGTACTACTCGTAGGCGGCACGACGCCGCTGTTCGCACAGGGATTCCAGGGCGGAATCCGTGGTGCGATCAAAGACAGTGGCGGCGTCATCCCGGGCGTCGAGGTGACCCTCACCAACGACGCCACCAGCGTCACACGATCGACGACCACCAATGCAGCCGGTGAGTACAACTTCCCGAACCTCGCTCCAGGTCCCTACACCTTGAAGTCGATCCTGCAGGGCTACAAGACCTACCAGCGCGCCGGGCTCAGCGTCGGCACGCAGCAATTCCTCACACTGGATGTCGTGTTGGAGGTGGGCTCGCTCGACGAGACGATCACGGTCACCGCCCAGGCACCGCTGATTGAAAGCTCGAACGCGTCCACGGGCACCACGCTGAACAGCGAGACCATGTCATTGCTGCCTTCTCAGGCACGCACCGCGTTCATGATGGGCACCACAGTGCCGACGGTCGTGCCCTCGGGTGACGCGCAGTACAACAGACAACAGGATCAGACGAACGTCGCGCTGATGTCACTCGGCGGAGGGGCTCGTCGCGGCAACAACTACACGCTGGACGGTGTGCCGATCACTGACATGCGCAACCGCGCGAGCGCGCATCCGTCGATTGAGTCGCTCGAGGACGTCAAGGTCCAGGTGCATACCTACGACGCCGAGATGGGCCGGACGGGCGGCGGCGTGTTCAACACCACCCTGAAGTCCGGCACGAACTCGTTCCGCGGCAACGGGTTCTTCCAGGTCCGGCCGATCTGGGGCCAGACCAATAACTATTTCAGCGAGAAAGCTGGACGTGCGAAGCCGGAGAGCCCCTATCGGCTCGCGGGCGGCGCGCTCGGCGGCCCCATTGTGAAGAACCGGACGTTCTTCTGGTTCGCGACCGAGGGCTACGACGATACGCAGACCAGGAACGTCAGCGTCCTGTTCCCCTCGTCCGCCATGCGAACCGGCGACTTCTCGGCACTGACCAATGGCAGCGGGCAACCTGTCACGATCTACGACCCGCTGACGGGGCAGGCTTTCCCGGGCAACCGCATCCCGGCTGGCCGTATCAACCCGGTTGCCGCCAACATGTTGAAGTACCTGCCGCTGCCGGACACGAACGTCGACAACGGCAGCAACAACTACACGCGGACCTCGCTCATCAAGAGCAAGTACGCGCAGCTCTACTCAATCAAGCTGGAACACAAGATCACGGACACGGTGTCGCTCAGCGGCTTCTATCTGTACAACAAGACCCAGGAGCCGTGCTCGAACTACTTCGGGTCCGCAGACCAGAACGAGGCGAATCGCTTCGCCGATCCGGACGACTACTACCTGGTGCGCAAGCCGCAGATTCTGGCCATCAACAACACGTGGGTGCTGAGCAACACCTCGGTGCTGGCGCTTCGCTTCGGGAAGACGGACTTTCCGGACAACAACACGCTCAGCGCCCCCTTCGACCCGCGAACCCTCGGCTTCTCCCAGACCTACCAGAGCCAGATTCAACTCGACAAGTTCCCCCAGGTTCGCCTCCGCGGCTACGACGGCGAGGGCCGGACCATGGGCGCCATCAACCCGACCGAGATCGACTGGAAGTCGACCAGCGCAAACGCGACCTACACCAAGCTGGTCGGGTCGCACACGTTCAAGGCCGGTGGCGACTGGCGCAAGATTGGCGTTGACAGCTACATCCCCGGAGACGGCGCCGGATACTTCGACTTCGACAAGGACATGACCTCGTCGAATGGCGGAACCGGCAGCACCACTGACGGCAACTCCTTCGCGTCGTTCCTGCTCGGCTACCCCTCGTCGCTTTCCACCAGGGAAAGCCGCCTGTCGGTGTCCACGCCGCTCAACCTCTTCGTCAACTACTTTGGCGGTTTCGTTCAGGACGACTGGCGCGTCAGTTCGAAGCTCACCGTGAACTACGGATTGCGGCTCGAACACGAGAACGGATTGTCCGAGCGGGACAACAACTTCACTGTGGGTTGGGATCCGAAGATGTCGAGCGTCCTGTCTGCAGTGACGATCCCGGCCGATGCGCTCTCCGGCGCGTCAGCGCGCTCGGTATCCGGCGGCCTGATGTACGCCGGCGTGGACGGCAACAACACCTACCAGGGCAACGCACCAAAGGTGAAGTGGTCGCCCCGGGTCGGCGCTGCGTACAGTCTGGATGCGAAGACCGTGATCCGCGGCGGCTACGGCCTCTACTGGGCGCCGCTGAACTTCGCGCCGGTGAGTACTTCATCGAACAACTACGGCCAGGTCGGCTACTCGCAGAACACCATCCTCACGAGCAGCCGCAGCAACCCGACCTCGCTCAGCAACCCGTTCCCGACCGGCATCGCGCAGCCGACGGGTAACACTCGCGGAGCATTGACGAACCTGAACAGCAACATCTCGTTCGTTGATCAGGACCGCACCGCGCCGCGCATCCAGCAATACTCTGTGGACGTCCAGCGAGAGCTCGGCAGCGGATGGGCACTCGCGCTGACTTACATGGGTGCGCGTGGCGACGACTTGACGCTTGGTGGCGCCTCCGACGACATCGCCATCAACATCAATCAGCTCGATCCGAAGTACCTGGCGCTCGGAGCGACGGCGTTGGCCGAGCAGCTGCCGAATCCGTTCCTCGGCAATTCCAATGTGCCGCTGTCGTTGTCTGCACCCGCCACGCTCTCGCGCGCACGTCTGCTGCTGCCGCACCCGCAGTACAACCAGATCAACGCCAGGCAGGTGACCGAAGGGTACAGTCGCTATCAGGCCGGCGTCATCGAGTTCACGCGTCGGGTGACGAACGGCTTCGGTGGTCGCTTCAACTACACCTACAGCGTGTTGAAAGACAACCAGCTCGGCGAGACGAACTTCTACTCCAGCACCAGCCCGGCGTTGGCCGTGAACAACTACAACTACCGCCCGTCGATGCCAGCCTGCGCGGACGGACAGGCATTCACGACCGCTTGTTATGATCCCAGCAGCGAATACAGCTACGGCATCGTCGACACGCCGCACCGTTTGAACCTCGTACCGGTCTTCGAGCTTCCCTTCGGAGTGGGCAAGAAGTGGGCGCAAGGGCCGGTCGCTGATCGCATCCTGGGCGGCTGGACGGTCTCGGCCGCAATGAGCTTCCAGAGCGGTTTCCCGATCAACATTCAGCAGGCAGCGGACTCCGTACTAGGTGGCCAGAACGCCAAGCGGCCGAACCTGTCTGGGGCCGACCTCGAGACCTCCGGCGATTACTATGACCGGCTGGCGTCGGCCGATCACCCAACGGCAACGTGGCTCAACCCTGCCGCGTTCACGTTGGCTCCCTTCGGTGTGTTCGGCAACGCGCCGCGCACGATCACCGATGTGCGGACACCATCACAGCGGAACATCGATGCGTCGATTATCAAGAACGTCAGGATTGTGGGCAGCAAGACGGCCACGTTCAAGATGGAGATCATCAACCTGCTGAACCGGCCGAATGTTCGCAACATGCAAGGCGCGAACGTGTTCGGCAACTCAAACTTCGGGCGAACGGCAATTCAGGCAGGCTACATGCGGCTGCTGCAGTTCACCGCTCGCTTCTCGTTCTAGATAGGGCAGCTGGGGCTGGTGAGGCGGGAAGGGCTGGTCGGATCGATCGTGAGAGCGGACGCAGCGGTGCGTCCGGCTCTCGTGAGCGCCCCAGCCAGCCTTCCCCTGCCGACCCGGCCCACCCGCCCAACCCGACCGACCAGACTTCTCCACCGTCTCCTCACCTTCGGAGCAGCACTCCTCGGTGCGTCATGCACCGCCTCTGCCCCGGGACAGGCGCCGCAGCCGGCCGCCACGTTTGATCTCCTCATTACCGGTGGCCACGTTGTCGACGGGACCGGTGCACCCTGGTTTGCCGCCGACGTCGGCATCTCCGGCGATCGCATCGCGGCGATCGGCCACCTGTCCGATCGGACCGCCACCCGCCGCATCGACGCCTCGGGCCAGATCGTCGCCCCCGGCTTCATCGACATGCTCGGCCAGTCGGAATTCAACGTCCTGGTGGACGGACGGGCCCCGAGCAAGGTGACGCAGGGTGTGACCACCGAAATCACCGGCGAGGGCAGTTCCATCGCGCCGCTGAACGACCGGTTGTTCGAGGGCGCAAAGCCCGCCTTCGAACGCTACGGCCTCACCCTCGACTTCCGCTCGCTCGCCGACTACTTCACCCGCCTCGAAAGCCGCTCGCGCATCGCGCTCAACCTCGGCACCTTCGTCGGCGCCGGCGGCGTGCGGTCATACGTCATCGGCGACGGCCAGCGCGCCGCCACGCCCGAGGAGCTTGCGGCAATGAAGCGCCTCGTCGCCGACGCCATGGAACAGGGAGCGCTCGGTCTGGGCACCTCGCTCCAGTACGTGCCGAGCCGTTTTGCCTCCACCGATGAACTCGTGGAGCTGGCGTCGGTCGCCGCGCAGTACGGCGGCATCTACATCACGCATCAGCGCTCGGAGTCGGCCCAGATCGATACCTCGCTCGACGAGGTGTTCGAGATAGCCCGCCGCGCGAAGATTCCGGCCGAGGTGTGGCACCTCAAGACCGCCTACAAAGCCAACTGGGGCCGGATGGCCGCCGTGCTGCGGCGCTTCGACCAGGCGCGTGCTGAGGGGCTCGATGTCACGGCCAACATGTATCCCTACGACCGTGCCTCGAACGGCCTCGATGCCTGCCTGCCGCTCTGGGTACGCGAAGGCGGCCTCGAGCCGATGCTGGGGCGCCTCACGGATCCGTCGCTGCGCGACCGCATCAAGCGCGAGATGGACGACCCGAATATCACGGAGTGGGAGAACCAGTGGTTCGGCTCCGGCGGCGCCGCCGGCGTGATGCTGTCTGGCGTCATCGAGCCCGCACTGAAACAGTACGAGGGGCTGACCCTCGAGCAGGTCGGTGCGGCGATGAAGAAGGACCCGCGCGACGCGGTGATGGACCTGGTTGTCGCCGACAAGGGGCGCAGCGACGTCATTATCTCGATCATGGACGAGGCCGACGTCCGCACGGCTCTCGCCCATCCGATGATGGCCATCGGCACCGACTCCGGCGCACGCGCCATCGACGGTCCGCTGGCCGGCTCGAAGTCGCATCCGCGAGGCTGGGGGTCGTTCCCGCGCATCCTCGGACGCTACGTCCGCGACGAGCACCTGCTGACCCTCGAGGAGGCGATCCGCCGCTTCACGTCGAGGCCCGCCATGCGAGTCGGCATCGCTGATCGCGGCCTGCTGAAGCCAGGCATGAAGGCGGACATCACGGTCTTCGATCCGGCTACGATTGGAGATATGTCCACCTACGAGCAACCGGCTCAGTACTCCAGGGGCATCTCGCACGTGCTGGTGAACGGCCAGGTTGTCGTCGACGCCGGCACCATCACTGCGGCTCGGCCAGGTCAGGTGATCCGCGGTCCCGGCTACACGAAGCGATGAGCCCCGCGCTGGCTCGTCGTCTCGTCGTCGCAGTGCTCGCACTACTCGCCGCCGCCCCGCTCGCAGCACAGGCGCCGCAGTCGGGGCGCATTGCCTTTCCAACCTCGGCCACCGGTCAGGCGCAGGCGTCGTTCGAGCGCGGCGTCCTGTACCTGCACAGCTTCGAGTACGACGAAGCCATCCTCGCCTTCCGCGACGCACAGGCGCGCGCGCCCGGGTTCGCCATGGCGTATTGGGGCGAGGCGCTCTCCTATACGCAGCCACTCTGGTACAACGAAAACCTGCCGCGGGCTCGCGAGGTCCTGCACCGGCTGGCCCCCACGGCTGCCGCCCGCGCGGCGAAGGCGTCCACTCCGCGAGAGAAGGCCTACCTCGCGGCGCTCGAACGCCTATTCGGCCCTGGTGATCGCCTCACGCGCTTCCGCGGGTTCGCCGACGGCCTCGCCGCCATCGTCGTGCAGTTCCCGACCGACGACGAGGCGCGCGTGTTTCAGGCGCTGGCGCTGCTCGCCACGATTCCTGAAGGAACCAGGCGTCCGGAGGTCTCGCTGCGGGCCGGCGCGCTTGCGTCCGGCGTGCTCACCCGTAACCCGCAACACCCGGGTGCCGCGCACTACGTCCTCCACGCCTATGACGATGGCGAGCACACCGCGCTGGCGCTGCCGGCGGCGCGCATCTATGCCGCGCTCGCTCCGCAGTCGAGCCACGCGCAGCACATGCCGTCGCACGCATTCCTGCCGCTCGGGATGTGGGACGAGGCGGCGAAGTCCGACGAAGCGTCGTGGGCCGCGTCGGTGGCCTGGGTGAAGCGCACCGGCCGCACGGTGAACCAGCAGGACTTCCACAGCCTGTCGTGGCTGCACTATGAGTACCTGCAGCAGGGACGGTTCAGCAAGGCTCGCGATGCCGCGGCGATCGTGTCTCGCGCGCTCGACGCCACGCTGAAGCTGGGCGCGACCGCCACGGCGAACATGCCGGCGGCCCATGGACACCTCGCCAGTGAAATCGGTCGGGGCTACGACGGGTCCGGCCTGCGCAACGAACAGGCGAACATGCGCGCCCGCAGCGTCATCGAGGGCAGCGACTGGCACCTCATGAAGGGAGCGTCGTCGTTCGGCAACGTCGACGAGCTGTTCGCGCTCGGCCTCAGCAGCGTCGCCAACGACGACTACGGCCGCGCCGACGCCGCACTCGCCGAACTGCGAAAGGCATCCACCATGCTGCCCGACCGCGACGCGGCCGACGTGGCCTCGATCATGGCGGAGGAAGTGAGCGCTATGCTGGCCATCGCCCGTGGACGTCAGGCCGAGGGCCTGGCGACGCTCGCACGCGCGACCGCACGCGAAGCGGCGCGGCCAAAACCGATCGCCCGCCCGTATCCTGCCAAGCCAGCCGGCGAACTCTACGCGGAAGCGCTCGCTGGCCTCGGACAGCCGGGAGCAGCACTGGCGGAGTTTCGCAAGGTGCTGCAGCGGCTGGCTCGCCGCCCGGCGGCCCTGCTCGGACTGGCGCGGGCAGCCGACGCTGCCGGGAACCGCGCCGAGGCCCGCCGCGCGGCTACCGAGTTCCTGCAGATCTGGCACGCCGCTGACGCCGATCGGCCCGAGCTTGCCGAAGCGCGCGCCCTTGCGCGCCGCTGAGTCCGGCAGGGCGTAGCCGCGAAACTTCAGATTCGCACGCGTGCGCCGACCTGAAGGTCGGCAGCTACGTACTGCTGGATCGGACTAAACGGGATGTAGCCGCCGACCTTCAGGTCGGCTGAGCGATCACAGCGTGACGCGATCGATCTCGACGTCGCGCGTGTAGTAATACAGCTCGAGCCGCCGCGTGCGAATGGCCGGGTCTGGCACGCGCAGCGCTATCTGGTAGCGCCCAGGCGCGTCGGGCCTCCACTCGTGTGACCACAGGCTCCAGCTGTCGGGGTTGTCCGACGGAGGATTGTCGTCGACAGCGACAAACGGCTCGCGACTCCCGAACCGGATCGCCAGCGGCACCTGACGTTGGCGACCGCCCCACCGGATGCCCACTACCCTGTGGACGAGGCTTTCGCGGCCGTCGCGAACCACGTGCCACTGCTCGACGCGGACAGGCGCCGCCGTCACGTCGACCACCGGCGGCTCGTAGTCGCGCGCCAGCCGCACCAACGCGCGCTGGTGCGTGCGTGTCGAGAACTCCATCATCTGCAGCGTCGCCGGCTCATCGTCCGGCACCCAGTCGATGCGCGATACCCACTTGATGCAACTGCAGCCGTAGTAGTTCGGCACGACCAGCCGCACCGGCGCACCATGGTCGGCGGTAAGCGGCTGGCCGTTCATACTGAGCGCGAGGAACGCCCCCGTCTGCTCCAGTTCCGCGCGCGTGAAGACCCAGCTTGCGCCGGGGTTCGACGTCACCGACGGCCGTTGCTCATCGTCGACACCGGTGACGCGCACCCGGGCACCGGCCGGCGCCGTCGGCATGCGGTCGAGCACCGACGCCATCGGTGCACCGCTCCACGCCGCCGCGCTGAGCAGGCCGAAGTTCGCCGGGTCCGAGTTGCCGGCACACTCCATCAGGCGCACGCCGACGTCGCGTGCCTCACTGGTCAGCGTGCGGAGGTCGATCGTCAGGTCCGCCGCGCCAGTGGCGCCAAGCGCGACGCGCCAGGTGGCTGCCGGAGGCAAGTCAGGCGGGTGTGCGGTGCGCACGTAGAACTGCCCGGTGGGCGTCGCCAGGTGCGTTTCGTCGAGGGACGACAGGTCGGTGAACTGCCGTGCGTCGAGCCCTGCACCGAGGAGCACGTGCAGCGGCGGCGTCGGCCGGTTATCGAGGCGGCCCAGCGGCATCACACGCACCAGGTGGCCGTTCGCCACCGGCCGCAGCGCTTGCGCGCCGAGCCAGCGCTCGAGCGCGAGCGCCGCGCCCGCGGTGGCGAGTCCCTTCGTGAACTGGCGCCTGCTGACGGTCACTGGCTGATCATAGTGCGGACGACGGCGGCCGGCCGCGGCGCTGACGCAGCACTTCGTAGACGGCAATGCCGACACTGGTGGACAGGTTCAGCGACCGGACGCGCGACGACCCGATCGGCATGGTGACGAATCGCTCCGCATAGCGCGCGTGCAGATCCGCCGGTAAGCCTGCCGTCTCGCGCCCGAAGACGAGGACGACGTCCGCAGCCGCACCGAGCGGTGCATCCCACAGCGGCACGTCTGCCTTCGTCGAGAAGAAGAACGGCTCGCCCAGACCAGGTAACGACTGCTCGAACGTGTCCCAGTCGGGCCACACGCGCAGATCGACGTGCTCCCAGTAGTCGAGCCCGGCTCGCTTCACCTGCTTCTCGTCGAGCGAGAAACCGAGCGGTTCGATGAGATGCAGGGTGGCGCCAGCGGCCAGACAGGTGCGACCGGCGTTGCCGGTGTTCCAGTGGATTTCTGGCTGCACGAGCACGACGTGAATCGACATGGGAGCAGGAAATCTACGGCGCCTGCTCGAGCGGGACGCGTTCGAGCGGAGCCGCGGCGCTCCGCCTGGTCAGGGCGAACATTAACCATCCGGGCGGCGCCGTGCCGCGATCGCCCTCCTCGGTGACACTGAGAATGGCGTCCATCACGCCGTCACGGTTCACGTCGCGGAACGCCACGTCGTACAACCGAAGGCCGATCGCGTGCGTCGTGGCGAGCGGCTCCGGAGCGCACCGCAGCACACCGGCCCTTACGGCGATCGTGCCGACGAACGCCGCCCTGGTGAGCCGGCAACTGACTGGATCCACACGTACGGAACGACAATCGAGCGTCATTCGGCCCGTGGCCGCCTCCTCCTGCGTGAGGAACTTCGCGTAACTCAGTGGCACCGGCAACGTCCCGGTCGCACAGGCCGACGCGTCGCGTGTGCGCAACCGTTCGCACAGGTCGCTCAGCGCGTCGGAGCCGACACCGCGGCAGCGCAGGTCGTAGGGAACCAGGTCGAGCGACAGCGACGTGAAGTCGACCCTCGACACGAAGTTGCGGCTGGCGGTGGACGAACCGAGGGTGAACACCTTTGCCCGCGCGCAGAACTCGCGCGCGCTCTCGCGCTGCCGCATGAACGCGTTCGTCCCGTCGTCGCCGAACGCTCGCACCGCTTCGTCGAGTGCGTCGCAATCGGCAGGAAGGCGGAACCGCACCTGGAAACCCATGCCGCCGTCGAGTGTCACCGCTGTGGCCCCGGCTGGCACCACCATGCCGGTCGGGAGCGGCCACGAGAAGTCGATGATCTGCATCGTCAACGGACGCGACGGGTTCTGCGCCGCAGACGGCCGCGCCAGCAGTCCGACGCCGAGCAGAACCCAAGCGAACACCGCGAGAATGGGCCGCCGCGCCACGTCAGGCTTCCCGGCCGGGCGCGGTCGCCACATCGTCGGCAGCGTGGTTGGCCGTGTCGGCGTCATCGCGCTTCTCTCGCGAACCTCGTGGGCTAAAGAGCCGGATGATCCGGGCCCCAGGCGTCACGGGCGACGCGCCACTGCCCGTCCGGGTCGCGGTGATAGATCACAAGGCCCCAGCCCGTGTCGACGACCGGCTCGCCGCCACCGACCGGTGTATCGGTCGAAGTGTAGGAGTAGCGCTCGAAGGCCCACTCGCCGTTGACCACGAACTCCTGGACCGGCTTGTCCCATTGCGTCTTGTACGCCGCGAGATACCCCTCCAGCCAGGGCTTCACCGCGGCCTTGCCAACCATCGGCGCTTCGTGCGCCGCCAGAAAGACCACATCGTCGGTGAGTACACCGAGCAGCGCGTCGAGATTGTTCGAGTTGATGGCTGTCACGTACGCCTCGTGAGCGCGGTGCGCTGCGGCATCGGACACAGAGGTGTCGGCAGGCACCGGCTGTGACGCGGTCGGAGCGCAGGAAGAACAGAGGACGGCTACGGCCATGGTCGAGAGAAGCGTTCGCATGAAACTCCTGTTGCTGCGCCTACTGCGGCGTCCAGTCGAAAGCGACCAGCAATGTCCGCTGGAAGGCGCGCGCGTTGTCGTCGGACACCAGATAGAACCGGATGCTGCCGTCGGCGCGCGGCACCGCCGCCACGCCTTCGTAGTTGTCGCTGGTCAGCGGCAACGCCAGGTCCAACTGCCCCGTCAGCTTACCAGCACGGTAGATCCGCAGGCTGTTGCGGTTGCCCCGCCTGAGGTCGAACGCGCGCAACAGATACGCCGTCTGCCCGCCACCCAACCGACGCATCGACACCAGCACAAATCCTGGCGGCAGATCGACCGGCTGCGCCTTCACGCACGTCCCCGATGAGACGCGGCAGTTCCAGGTGTCGCCGTGTTCCTCGGATCCGACCACGTAGGCGTCTGGGGCCACGTCGGGGTCGAGCGTCAGCGCCTCGAGTCCGGTGTTGCTCGGGAATGTGGCAGCGGGCGATGGCGCGGGTCGCGGCCGGCCGCCGTTGGCTGGATAGAGCCACACGCGGTCGCGCACTTCGAAGCTGACCAGCCGGTCGCCATTCGGCAGCAGCGCCAGCCCCTCGGCATCCATCTCGGACTTCTCGGCCGGCAGCGAGCCGTCGAGCCCAACGAGCGCGGTCAGCCGACCATCGGCAACACCGATCAGGCGCCCCGCAGCATCCAATTCGAGCCGCGCCTCGACCAGCAGTCCAGTGTCGGCGACGGCGGTGAGCCGGTTGGCGCCTGTAACCTCGAGGTCAGACAGGCCGTGCAGCAGGTTGGTGTCGGACGACGTGAGCACCAGACCGCCCGCGTAGACGAAGTCGCCGAGACGTGTCTGCCACGGGTTGCGCGGATTCAGCGGCACCGGGGCGGCGTCGATATGAACAGGGCTCGCCACCATCGGCGCAACGCGGCGTACCTGCGCCTCGGTGCGGACAGCACTGAGCCCGCCCAAAGCCAGCAGGGCCAGCAGCCAGGTCACGCGCCTCCCGCGGGCGCGCGTGGCGGTCGTCAGCATCGGGGTGTCGTCACGGATGTGCCGCGTCGTCAACGGGCGCGTTGTGTGGCAGCGTCGGCGGGGATGCGGCCGCACACCGCGTTGGCGCGGGCCATGAGGGTGAGGCGACCGGACGCATCGACGGGTAGTCGAGCGCGCAGCCGCTCGGCAAGTTGCCAGTAGGCGTCAGTCTCCATCGCGGTCAGCGGCTTGCCGACGCTGGGCCCCTTCCGGACCGTGGCCCAGTAGTCGTCGAAGCTGGCGAACGTCCGCTGCACCGTAATCTCTCTCGTCTCGATCGACTCCAGGCCGGCTCCCAGCCACAGCGCGCGCAGCGTCTCGAGGCGAGACGCGTCGGCACTGGGCGGCGTTGGCACGGTCACTCCCATTGCCCGCAGCTCGGTGAGCAGCGCGGCGTACGGGAAGCCGCCACCGGCCATGTCCCACGCATAGGCGGCGACGATGCCGCCCGGGCCGACCACGCGCGCCATTTCGGCCACACCCCTGGCTGGCTCTGGCACAAAGAAGATCACCAGTGGCATCACGGCGACGTCGAGCGCGTCGTCGTCGAACGGCAACGCCATCGCGTCACCCTGACGGAACTGCGCCGCGTGCAGCGCCGGCCTGGTGCGCGCGTAGTCGAGTTGCGCCTGCGACGGGTCGATGCCGTGCACGACGGCCGGCGCACACCGCTCGACGATCATCTCGGTGAAGGCACCGTTGCCGCAGCCGACATCGAGCCAGCGCTTGGCACGGGCGGGCGCGACCCAGTCGAGGAACGCCTCGCCCACCGAACGGCTCCACACGCCCATGTAGTCTTCGTAGGCGGCGCCGTCATCGAACGTGATCTGGCTGCTCATGCGAACGTCATGCTCCCCGAACGTGCGCGGGTTTCTGGTGTCCCTCGCCACTTCCACTCTTCGACCACGTCAGGGTCGGCGTTGACGCGTTGGATGCTGCCACCATGCCTCTGTGCTAAATCGCCGGAGCCAGGATGTAGAACTGCTTGAAGATGTAGCCCGAGGCTGCATGCGGCCAGTCGAAGAGCTGCACCGCCGGCCACAGCGACGGTGCGACGACACCGTCGAAGCGGACTTCGCCCTGCGGCACCTGTCCCGACTCCACCATCACCGTCAGCGTAAGGGCGCGCAGGCGCCCCGAGACCGGCATTGGCAAAGCCCGGCGCAAGCCGGCCAGCAACAGTTGATGTTCGGCACTGCCCCACGCTGGCTCCGCCCCGCGGAAGCCGGTGGCGCCAGCGTAGGCCACGTAGCCGTCCACAGAGTAGCGTTCGCTGGCGCGCTCGCCGAGGGCGACAGCGCCGATCACCGCGGGCACCACCAGCGCACCCCATTCCTGGATGGCCGTTTCGGTGGCCTCCGCCTCGTCTCGGCCGATGCCCACCGACCCCACCGTGAGGCCGGCCTGAGCCGCGATGGCGGTGTCCACCGCCACGCTCACCACCACGCGTCCTGGCGCGTTCTGTCGGGCTTCGATGCGGGCCCGCAGCGCGACATTGCACATGGGAAAGGCGACGGTGGTGCCGGACAGTGCCGGTGCCAGCCCGCGCCCCTTCGCCATCGAAGTCAACACCTCGGCGCAGCGGCGTGAGAGTGCGTCGGACGGCAGGGGCGATCCGAAGTCGAACAGCGCGCCGCTCATCGCTGTCGATCCTACCGCACCTGCACGCCCGAGCGAGCCAGCGACGCACCGTTGTTCAACAGGTGCGCGGCAACGCTCCGTCGGGCGGTTCCTGGGCGCGCTTCATCGCCGCCAGCCCCTACTCGATCATTCCCGCGACCGCTGGTGCCAACTCGTGTGGCAACAGGTCGGCGACCCGTTCAGGCGTCAGCACGCAGTTCGTCGGTTCCAGCGCCTCGCTCGGCGCCCCCTGGAAGCAGCAGGAACGACAATCGTTTCTCCCACACGTCATTCGCAGACGCGCCGATCCAGATCAGATGAGTATCCGAACGCACTTCGAACAGTTCACACTGCGCCACTTCGTCGGCGAGGCGCTGGGCGTTCTTCGGTGACACGGTCTTGTCGTGCGCTGAATACATGATGAGAACCGCTGCCGTGATCGCGGCCAGGTTCACCACTGTGTGTTCGATGTCGTTCAGGAAGCCGCTGCCCATGTCACCGAGCCGGCGCGGCCAAATCCGGCGCGAGCCCGACGTTTCGTTCGCGCGTCCCAGTCTCTCGCCACCGCTGACTCGAGGATCAAGCTACGTATCCGGCTTGGATGCCGTTGCGCGAATGCCAGCGCGGTTGGACCAGCAGCCGAAATGCCGACGACATCGGCTGCGGGAATTCCAAGCGTATCGAGCAAGGCGGCCATCGCATCAGCCGCCTCCTGCGCGGTTCGGCCGATGTCCCGAGATGTGTCGTCGTAGCCGGGACGCGATGGGGTGAGAACCGAGTAGCCAACTGTCGCCAGTCGCTCGTGTGACAATCGAGCGGTTCTGGCGACCTTGTGCGTCATGGCTCAATGCGGGACTGTAGCTCAGGCTCTGCCGGCCCAACTTGCCGTGCCTTGCGCAACCGCGAGCCCGATCCCGTCCATAGGCCAGCCACTGGTCCAGCATTGCAGCGACATGTCATCGACCGGGCAGCGTAAACCGAAATGTCGAGCCGACACCCAACTCGCTCTCTACGGTGACGATCCCACCATGCGCTTCGA
>JBKJMH010000216.1:0-2892 GCA_046596625.1 Vicinamibacterales bacterium
GGGGAGTCGCACGGACGCCCGGTCACCTTCATCTACCCGTCGTCCATCGCTGCCTATGGGATGCCGAGCCTCGACGTGAAGTCGAGTGCCGGACGGGTGACGGAAGACCAGTTCGCCCATCCCACCACCATGTACGGCTGCAACAAGCTGTACTGCGAGGAACTGGGGCGCTACTACGCGAGGCATTACAAACAGCTCTCGGTCGACCTCGCACCGCGTGTCGACTTCCGGTCTGTCCGCTTCCCGGGCCTGATCTCGGCCACGACGCTGCCGGCTGGCGGTACGTCGGACTACGCGCCTGAAATGATTCACGCGGCGGCGAAGGGCGAACCGTACGCCTGTTTCGTCCGGCCCGACACGACGATTCCGTTCATGGCCATGCCGGACGCGGCCACCGCCCTGCGCCTGCTGGCGGCGGCGCCTCGCGAACGGCTCACACGGACGGCCTACAACGTCGGTGCATTCAGCCGATCGGCAGCCGAGATGTGCGAGGTCGTGCGCGCGGCATTCCCGAATGCGCAGATCACGTATAAAATCGACCAGAAGCGACAGGGTATTGTCGACTCCTGGCCGGCCGATGTGGACGATTCGGCGGCGCGGACCGACTGGGGCTTCTCCCCCGAATACGACTTCGAACGCGCGTTTCGCGAATATCTCATCCCGTCCATCGGCAACTACTACCGCTCATGATCTCAGCTACCGCGTTTGCGCCCGCGACGGTGTCCAACGTCGCCTGCGGGTTCGATGTCCTCGGTTTCGCGCTCGACGAACCCGGCGATGAAGTGACGGCTACCTTCGGCCCGGCCGGGGTGACGATCGCCACCATCGAAGGCGACGGCGGCCGCCTGCCGCGCGCAGCGGCGAAGAACACCGCGGGTGTTGCGGCGCTCGCGCTGCTGACGCGGCTGGGTGATCGGCGCGGGGTGTCGCTCACCATCCGCAAGGGGCTGCCGCTATCGAGCGGTCTTGGCGGCAGCGCCGCCAGCGCCTCGGCAGCCGTCGTCGCGGTCGGCGCGTTGCTCGGTGCCAGCGTCTCGAAGGACACACTGGTGCAGTGCGCGCTCGAGGGCGAACGCCTGGGTGCCGGCTCGGCGCACGCGGACAACATCGCGCCGTGCATCTACGGCGGCTTCGTGCTGGTTCGCAGTGCCAACCCCACCGATATCGTCACCCTGCCGGTCCCCGCGGGGCTGACGGCCGTAGTCATCCACCCGGACCTGGAAATCGAGACCGCCAAGGCGCGCGCGCTCCTGGGGAACACTGTGTCGCTGCACGACGCCGTGAAGCAGTGGGCAAACCTCGGCGCGTTCGTCCACGCCCTCCACACCAACGACTTCGACCTCCTCTCGCGCTCGCTCGAGGACAGCATTGCCGAACCGCGCCGTGCGCCGCTCGTGCCGGGGCTGGCCCTCATCAAGCGTGCCGCGGCCGACGCGGGCGCGCTCGGCAGCAGCTTGTCGGGCTCTGGTCCGTCGCTGTTCGCGCTCTGCCGGGGAGATGACGCCGCCGCGCGCGTGGCCGCCGCCATGACCACGGCCGTGAAGGCCCACATCGGCGGCGAACCGCAGGTCTACATCTCGCGCATCAGCGGTCAGGGCGCACGCGTGTTGTCGACATGCGCTTCGTAACCACGCGCGGCTCGCGGGCCGCGGGCGCGGAGCGTCCGGCGTCGGTCTCGCTGAAGACGGCCATGCTCGAGGGGCTGGCGCCAGACGGCGGGCTCTACGTGCCGGAAACGATCGAGCCCTGGCGCGAGAGCGAACTCACGCGCCTGCCCGAGCGCACGCTCACCGAGATCGCCTACCGCGCGCTGCGTCCGTACACGCGCCCCGAACTCGATGCCACTATCTGCGAGGCGGTGGTCGCCGAAGCGCTGAACTTCCCGATTCCGCTCGTCGAAGTCGAGCCGGGCATCTATTCGCTCGAGCTGTTCCATGGGCCGACGCTGGCGTTCAAGGACGTCGGGGCGCGGACGATGGCGCGGCTGATGGCGTCGCTCGACACGGGCGATCAGCCGCTCACCGTGCTGGCGGCCACTTCGGGCGACACCGGCAGTGCCGTGGCGCACGCCTTTCACGGCGTGCCTCATACCCGCGTCGTCATTCTCTATCCCGACGGTCGCGTCAGCCCCACGCAGGAAGCGCAGTTGACGATGTTCAACTCGGAGGACGGCAACGTCCGGGCGTACGCGGTGGACGGTAGTTTCGACGACTGCCACAAGCTGGCGAAGGACGCCTTCGCCAACGCCGACGTGCGGCGTGAGGTGCGGCTGACGTCGGCGAACTCGGTGAATGTCGGCCGTCTGCTGCCGCAGATGGTTTACTACTTCCACGCCGTGGCGCAGGCGGCGCGCGTGCGGCCCGGGGCAGACATCCACATCTGCACGCCGAGCGGCAACTTCGGCAACCTCACCGCCGGACTCATTGCGAAGCGCGCGGGGTTGCCGATCCGGACGTTCGTGGCGGCCACAAACGTGAACGACGTGGTACCGGGTTACCTGGCGCACGGCAGCTTCGAGCCGCGCGCGTCGGTGCAGACCATCGCTAACGCGATGGACGTCGGGCATCCGAGCAACTTCGAACGCATGCGCTGGCTGTATCACGACAACCTCGACGCCATGCGGGCCGACATCGAAGGGTGCCATTACACCGACGCTGCGGTGAAGAGCACCATCCGGCGGGTGTACGAGGAACGCGGATACCTGCTCGATCCGCACAGTGCGATTGGCTACATGGGGATCACGGATCACCTGGGGCGGGACGGCCGGGTAGGGCGGGAGGGGCAGGCTGGAACTGACCGCATCGGTATCTTCCTGGCCACGGCGCATCCGTCGAAGTTCAGCGAAGTGGTGGAGCCGGTGCTCGGCCGTCCCGTGGAGATGCCGGCCGCGCT
>JBKJMH010000420.1:0-6398 GCA_046596625.1 Vicinamibacterales bacterium
GTGCGCTGCAGTCCGCGCTTCATCGCACGCAGGCGCTCGGCACGGTCGATCAGGCGGGCTAGCAGGTCGGTGATCGTCCAGTGGTGCGGCGAGGCCGACCAGAGGTAGAACGCCAGCGAGCCGGGCAGCGTGTTGATCTCGTTGAAGAACAGTTCGTTGGTGTCGGCATCGATCAGAAAGTCGATGCGTGAAATCCCCTCGCACCCAAGCGCCGCGAAGACCGTCCTGGCGTAGCGCTGCGCACGGGTCCGCATCTCGGCCGGCAGGCTGTCCGGATCGAGCACGCGCAGGGCGCCGGCCATCCCCTGGCTGCCGACGCTCTTGCGCCCCTGACGGCGGTACTTCTCGGCGAAGGTCAGCGGCTGATCCTGGCTGGTGAGCGGCATCTCGGTGACCGACGCCACCGGCTCGTCCAGCCCCGCCACCGCCACGTTGATCTCGAGCCGATTCTTGATGAACGGTTCGATTAGCGCCTCGGTGTCGTACTCGAACACCTTGAGGACGCCCGAGATGAGCTCGTCGGCATTCGCCGCCACCGACACGCCCGCGCTCGATCCGAGGTTGCACGGCTTCACGATGACCGGCCAGCCGAACGACGCGTCGATGCGCGCCGGCAGGTCGGCCAGCCAGGTCGAGCCGCGATCGAGCACTGCCCGCTCACACGACAGCCAGCGGACGATTGGCACGCCGGCGTGCTGCGCCATGATCTTCGTGACGCGCTTGTTCATGCCGATGGCCGACGCCATCACGCCGCAACCGACGTAGGCGGCGCCGCCCAGTTCGAGCGCGCCCTGCACGCAGCCATCTTCGCCGTAGGTGCCGTGCAGCACCGGCACGAAGCAATCGACCGGAATGATGCCGCCGCCGCCCGTGGCGACGCCCGACACGCGACTCGACGCGCCCGGCAACGATGCCGCGAGGTCGACCGGCACCAGTGCCGACGTCCCGAAGCCCGGCGCCAGCGTCACTTCGATGAGACGGGACCGGTCGGGTCCGCCCTTGCGGAACGTCTCGCTGTGCCAGAGGTCGTCGCCCACCCACCAGCGGGTCTGCTGGTCGATGTAAATCGGCATCGGCGCGAACGGCTGCGGATCGAGGGCCTGCAGTATCTGCTGGCCGCTCACCACCGACACGTCGTGCTCGAGCGAGCGTCCGCCGAACATCACGGCGATCGTGCGACGCACCGGCATGGTCGTGCTCACGACGCCTGCCCCTGGTCGCGCTCGGGCCAGAAGACGCCGGCACTTCGCTCGTAGAGGTCGGGCAGGTCGTTCTCGAGAATCGCCACGTCGCCCTCGTGCAGGTGTTCGTGCAGCCACCGGAACGCCTCGGTGCGGTTGGCCACCACCACGAGGCGGTCGTCGCGGCCGGCCTCGCGGTGGCCATCGACGTATGCGGCCCGGTTCGTCTCGGACACCACGAGCGTGTAGTCGCACACCGCGGCGGCGTCCTTCGAGAGCGCCTTGTTCACGGTGTACTGTTCGTGACCCAGCTCGATAACGCCAGGCGTGACCATGATGCGGCGCGACGCCGGCAGGTCGGCCGCCACTTCGAGCGCGGCGCGGAACCCGAACTGATTCGAGTTGTAGGCATCGCGCAGCCACATCACGCCGGCATCCTCCACCATCTCGAGCCGATTGGACACCGGCTTCAGCGTCCGGAACGACGCCACCGCCAGCGCCGGGTCGACACCGGCCGCCACGGCGAGCGTGAACGCACCGGCCAGGTTCAGGATGATCGGCCGCCCGAGCAGCGGGGTGAAGCACTCGTAGGCGCTCTCGGCGGTCTGCAGCACGAAGTGCGTGCCCTGCTTCGTGAAGCGCACACGCTCGACGCGCGTGTCGAGCCCGCCGGCATGGTGCTCGCCGTAGAGCAGCACGTGGCACCGCGCGTTGGCCTGCGCAATCCGCAACGCATTCGGGCTGTCGGCGTTGCACACCAGGAGTCCGCCGGCCGGCACGGCCCGCGCCAGCTCACTCTTGGCCCGGTAGATCGCTTCGGTGGTCTTGAAGCGTTCGAGGTGCGCATCGCCGACGGCCGTGATGATCGCCGCCGAGGGCGGCGTCAGGGCGCAGAGCCGCGCGATCGAGCCGACCGCATAGGCGCCCATCTCCACCACCATGAAGCGATGCCCTGGCACCAGTTCCTCGCGGATGTGACGGGTGACGCCCATCACCGTGTTGATGCTGCCGGTGGCCGCCAGCGTCGGCGCGTGGAACTGCAGGATGTGCGCGAGCATCGACTTGGTGCTGCTCTTCCCGTAGCTGCCGGTGATGCCGACGATGAACGGATGGACGCGGGCCAGTTGCGCGACGGCCTCCGCATAGTACGAGCGCTGCGCCGCACGTTCGTAGGGCGTGAGAATCAGGTTGGCCGCAATCAGCGTCAGCGGCAGCAGCACGAACATGAACGAGGCGGCCACGAGCGGCGCGCGCACTTCTCCCGCCATGAACAGGCGCACCAGCAGCACGAACACCGACACCGCCAGCACCAGCGCCACTGCCAGCACGCGTCGGGCGCGCCAGGTGAGACGCAGTGGAATCTTGCCCGACTGCCGTGGGTCGGGCTGCACCACTCCGAGCACCACCATGCCGGTGGTGAACAGCACCACGGCCAGCAGTGCGTCCGCGAGGAACAGAAAGGCCGAGGCGATGGACACCCAGAACGCGGGGTCGGTCAGCGGCCGCACGGCGGTCCAGCGCAGGAAGCGCACCGACTCGTAGCCCTCCTGTTGGAAATAGCGCAGGTAGGCGAGCAGGCGTTGCCACGCCAGGTAGGTGAACGCGGCGGACAGGACGGGCACCCAGGGCCAGAACTCAGTCATTGGCTTGCGCTTTCAGCCACGTGCGCATCTGTTGCCCGATGAGGTGGGCGCCGGTGCCGGTGTAGAGATGATGATCCTTGTGCGGCAGGAGCGAGACGGTGGCCTTGCCGCCGATGAGCGCCGCGAAGCGTGCTGCCAGCCAGGGCGGCGTCTCGGTGTCGTCTGTTCCCCACACCAGCAGCGCCGGGCATGCGATGAGCCTCGCGCTCTCGGTGAGGTCTTCGTTCACTGTCTGCACGAGGATGGCGCGCAGTGGGCCAGCCGCCTGATAGTCCTTCGAGCCGAACCGCGCGGTGTGCCACCGGAGGCCGCGGTCGCCGATGACCGGGGTCAGCGCCCTGAGCAGCGTGCGCAGCGTACGGATGCCCCAGCGCCGCACGCGCGCCTTCGACAGCGCCGGCTGCGGCAGGCCCGGCACGCCAAGCAACACGAGGTCGCGGATCTGCGTCAGTCGACGCGACGCCAGCCGGACGCTGACCCGCCCGCCAAACGAGTGCCCCACCAGCACGACGGTTCCGGCGACCTGCTCGAGCAGATACTGCTGCACAAGGTCGGCGTACTCGACTGTGCCCCACGACTCCGGCGGTGGCGGCGCGTCGCCGAAGCCAGGCAGATCGAGCAGGTGCACGCAGTGTGTGTGCTGAAAGAGCGTGGCGATGCCGCGGAGACTGTCGCGGTTGCCGCCCCAGCCGTGCAGAAACACGATGTGTCGCGAGGCGGAGTCTCCGCTGATCTCATCGACGAGTGTCGCTCCGTTGTGGTCGAAGCGTGCGACGTGGGGTGCTCCGCTGGCCAAGGTGAGGGGCTCAGTTTAACACGCGGCTCCGTGCCCTCCCGTGCGCCGCCGCGCCTCGACCACTGTCTCGTAGAGGGCTCGCGCGTGTCCACCCACCGCGTTCCAGCTCAGATGCCGCTCGAAGTGTGCGCGCGTGTGCGTCCGCTCGACCGCGAGATCGCGCCGGGCGAGCGCCAGCAGGGCCGAGGCCAGGGCGACGGCGTCGCCCGCTGGCCACAGCGCACCGATGGCCCCGTCGCCCGTAATGGTGCGGAACGACGGGATGTCGGTCACCACTGGTACGGCACCGCAGGCACAGGCTTCGAGCAGCGCGTAGCCACAGCTCTCGTGCCGGCTGCCAAGCACGAACAGGTCGGCCGCACTGTACCAGGCGGAGAGCTGCGCGCGTGGCACGCGCCCGGCCAACCGGACCCGTCCGCCGAGCGCCGGCGACGCGGCGATGCGTGCCGTCACCACCGGCAATAGCGCGTCGTCGCCGTACACCATGGTGAGGGTGGCCTCCGGCATCGACGCCAGCACCAGTTCGAAGCCGTCGAGGATGGTGAGCGGATCCTTGTTCGCGTCGAGCCGTCCCACCCACAAGATCGCCGGCGCGCCGGCGATGCCTGTCACCGCCCGGGCGGTGGCGCGGTGCACCGGCCGCATCTCGGTGCTCGCCTCCAGGATCCCGTGGACGATCCGCGCGTCGGCAATGAAGCCGCGGTCCAGCCACGTCTGTGCCTGCGCCGGAGCGGTAAACAGGTACGCGTCAGCCGCGCGCATGGCCCGGCGCCTGAACGGCGCCTTCAACGAGAACCAGTGCGGCGGCACGCTGGCGTGATCCTGCACAACGATTGCGACGTGCGCGGGAAGCCGCTGCCGCAGCCGCCAGGCCCGGATCGGCGCATCGAGGCCGTTCACGTGCACGACGTCGGGCTCGCAGGCCGCAACCGCGGCATGCACCATCGTCGGTGAGAACTGTCTCGGACCGCCTGACTCGCAGAACAAATAGTCCACGCTCCCGCGCCGACGCACGGCATTCGTCGAGAACGCCTGGACCACACTCACTGACAGCCCAGCGCCCGACGCGGCATCGCTCCACCCGGTCAGCGTGTGATAGGTGTCCAGCAGGACGTCCGGCGACTCGACGGGCGTGAAGGCGTAGTTCACCTGCACCAGCTTCAACGGTCCGTCCGCCGCGGCTCGCGCACTATAGTGACGCATGCGCATCGCGCTCGTGGTGACGGGCGGCTTCGACCGAAGTGGACGTGAGCGTGTCATCCCGTCGCTGCTGTGGTTGGTGGAGCGACTGGCGCGCGAGCACGAACTGTTCGTCTACGTGCTGCGCTACCACGACGCGCCGTGCACCTACGCCCTGGCCGGCGCCACCATCCGCGATCTCGGGCAACCATCGGGCGTGGTGGCGCAGGCTCGTGCCCTGCACCGGGCCCTTCGATCCGATGGCCCCTTCGACGTGCTGCACGCCTACTGGGCGCAGCCGGCCGGACGCCTGGTGTCGCTGCTCGGCCGCCTCACCGGCACGCCGACGGTGGTAACGCTCGACAGCGGCGAGTTCGCGTCGCTGCCCCGCATCGGCTACGGGCTGCAGACGACCTGGCAGAACCGCCTGGCGGTCCGGGCCGCCACGGCCCTGTCCACGCGTGTGACGGTCTGCAGCGAGTTCCAGGCCGCATTGGCACGAGCGCACGGCTGCACTCCGCTCGTGATCCCGCTGGGCGTGGATACCGCAGTCTTCACGGCGCGCAGCGCGCCGCCACACGCGCCGCCGTTCCGCCTGCTGCACGTGGCGTCGCTCAACCCGGTCAAGGACCAGGCGACGCTGCTTCGCGCCGTCCACGGGTTGGTGACACACGGCCTCGACGTCCACCTGGACATCGTCGGTGAGGACACGATGCGCGGCGCGCTGGCGACACTGGCGCGCGAACTGGGGCTGGAGTCGCGCGTCACCTTCCACGGGTTCCTCTCGAGCGAGCAACTGGTGCCTCTCTACCACGCGGCGCACCTCTTCGTCCTGACTTCGCTCCACGAAGCCGCCGGCGTGGTGCTGCTCGAAGCAGCGGCCTGCGGCGTGCCAGTGGCGGGCTCGGCCGTCGGATACCTGGCCGACTGGCACGGCGACCGTGCGGCGGCGGTCCCTCCGTCCGATCACCAGGCGCTCGCCGACCTGCTCCGCAGCCTGCTGCTCGACGACACCCGTCGTCAGGCTCTCGCCGCGGCGGCCGGCGCGTGGGCGACGGCGCACGACGCCGACTGGACCGCTCGCGCGTTCACCGCGCTGTATCACGAGCTGGCTGCGAAGCGTGGAGGCGTAGCCGCGAACCTTCAGGTTCGCTGATCCAGGCCGACCTGAAGGTCGGCAGCTACACAGGTACGGATCATTCACCTCGGAGCTCCGACGACGCTGACGCCTGGTTCGCGAATGAGGCACCGCTCGATTCGGCACGCCAGCGCTGCCTGCGCGACGCGTGGGCACCCATCGACCTCGACGGTCCGCGTGTGGATCCGTCTCGCGTCGAACGCGCGCGCCAATGCTGGTTCGCCAACCATCGGGGTGCCCCGGCGCACGACGAGCGACACGTCGCGACGCCGGCAGCGCAGCAGCGCCTCGGCCGGCGAATCGGCGAGCGCCGGTATCACCAGCAGGTCGGCAGCGGCGCCAACCCGCACCCGTCCGGCATTCTCGAGCTGCAGCACCTGCGCGGGCCAGGTGGTCACCATGCGCAGGAGCACATCGGGTGCGACACCGGTGGCGGCCGCCACGCGGAGTTCCTCCAGCAG
>JBKJMH010000115.1:0-3570 GCA_046596625.1 Vicinamibacterales bacterium
GCTCTATATCGCCATCGGCATCCTGGGCGCGACGGTGATGCCGCACAACCTCTACCTGCACTCGTCGATTGTGCAGACGCGCAAGTATCTCGACACCCACGAGGGCAAGGCCGAAGCAATCCGCTTCGCCTCGATCGACTCGGCGGTGGCGCTGATGTCAGCACTCTTCATCAACGCCGCCATCCTGATCATGGCAGCCGCCACCTTCCACGGCAGCGGCCACGAAGACGTGGCCGACATCTCCGACGCCTATCAGCTGCTGTCGCCGCTGCTCGGCACGACCATGGCGAGCGTGCTGTTTGCGGTGGCACTGCTCTTCTCCGGACAGAACGCCACGCTCACCGGCACGCTGGCAGGACAGATCGTGATGGAGGGGTTCATCAACCTCCGCCTGCGCCCGTGGCTGCGCCGCCTCATCACGCGGCTCATCGCCATCATTCCTGCCATCATCGTCACGGTGCTCTACGGGGAGCGCGGCACCGGTCCGCTGTTGATCCTGAGCCAGGTGATCCTCAGCCTGCAGCTGCCCTTCGCCGTGTTTCCCCTCGTGTCCTTCACCAGCAGCCGGGCCAAGATGGGCGAGTTCGTGAACCCGCTGTGGGTGAAGCTGCTGGCCTGGACCGTGGCCATCGTCATTGCCGTGCTGAATGTCTGGCTGCTCTACCTGACCTTCGTCGGCGTGTAGAATTCCAGCCGATGTATCGCCGCATCCTCGTTGCACTCGAACACTCCGCCGCCGACGCGACCATCCTCGCGCACGCGCGGCAACTGGCGCATCTCACCGGCGCGGAGCTGCTGCTGGTGCATGTAGCCGACGGCTGGGCCGCCCGCCACTTCGACCAGTTGAAGCTGCGCGAGTCGGAAGAGATGAAGGCCGACCGTGCCTATCTCGAGCAGGTGGGCGCCGAGATCGCGGCAGAAGGGCTGACGGTCAGCGTCCACCTCGCCAAGGGCGATCCGGCCGATGAACTGATTCGGGTTGCGGAAGACGCGCAGGTCGACCTCATCGCCATGTCGACGCACGGCCACCGCTTCATCTCGGACGTGCTGCTCGGCACAACCGTCAGCAAGGTGCGGCACCTCGTGAAGATTCCCGTGCTGCTGCTCCGCGTCCCGTAACCCGACGCGCACCCCGGCCACGCCAGCCCCGGCCCAGGCGGGCGCACGCAGTGGTCAGCACGCCGCGCGCTTCGCGCGCGGCGCACCGTCAATCGAGAGAACCAGCCACACGCGGTGGCGGTGAGATGTCGGGTTTCAGCTCGTTGGTGACTGCCGACAGCGCGCATGGCGCCCGGCCCGGTCACAAGGTTGGTAGTTCAGCGACGATGGGTGGCGCTACGGCAGTGGGTCCGCCACGCGGGCTGCGCCAGCCACTCTCATACCACTTCCTCTTCGTCTCCCCACGGAATCGGCTGCGGGCCGGGCACGATACCGGCAATATCGGGATCTTCCTCGCCTTCGCCACGGGGCGAATTGGTCTTCGTCACCTTCGCCGTCGCACGGCGCTCATCCTTCTGCTTCCGCTTTTCCTGACGCGCACGCTCTTTGGCTCGCTTCTCGAGCGTGGGCCTTGTTCGATTTGCCACGATGCCTCCTGCTGTCATCTGTAATGTATCACCTGCTGGCGGGGTGACGCTCGACTCTCGGCACCGAAAGGCACGGCGCATGCACTGGAAAGCCACGCCATGTTGTTGCTCCTCTGGATGTTCCTCGGATTCACCTCATCTCCCCTGCTCGCGGCACCACAGCGCACCGCGTCGTGCACCGATACGCTGAGCTATCAGGTTCTGCTCGACAAGCTCGGCGTGTCCCCCGGCGAGATCGATGGGGCCGCTGGCAGGAATCTGACCGGCGCCATCGAGACCTTCCAGAAGGATCACGGGCGTAAGCCGACCGGACGCCTCGACTGCGACACCTGGTCCGCCCTTACGTCGGAGGCGGGTTCGAACGTGCTGGTCGACTACGAGATCACCGACGCCGACCTGACACTGCCACTGCTGGAAGGTCCGATGCCCGACTCGCTGGCCGATCAGGCTGCGCTGCCAGCCCTCGGCTACGCGTCGCTCCTTGAACTACTCGGCGAACGCTTCCACTCGGCACCGGCACTGCTCACCCGCCTCAATCCTGGCGTCAAACTGCAGCGCGGCAGCCGGCTGAAAGTGCCGGCGGTCACGCCATTCGATCCCACCCGCAGACCGGCCGTGGTTTCCGAAGCGGGTTCCGTGTCGGTCGAGGTGTCGAGACGCCGTTCGACCTTGCGCGTGGCGCGCGCCGACGGCTCGACGCTCTTCCAGGCGCCGGTGTCCAGCGGCTCCGAGCACGACCCGCTCCCCATCGGCACATGGAAGGTGACGGGCACGTCGTGGATGCCGCCCTTCCACTACAACCCGGAGCTGTTCTGGGACGCGGAACCGGGCGACGAAAAAGCGCTGCTGAAGCCGGGGCCCAACAACCCGGTCGGCGTGGTATGGGTCGACATCAACGTCCCGCACTACGGCATGCACGGGACGCCGTCGCCCAACCTGGTTGGACATGCGCAGTCGCACGGGTGTGTGCGGCTCTCCAACTGGGACGCCGCGCGCCTCGCCGCGCTGGTGCGGCCCGGTACGCGCGTAGTATTCACGGAGTGAGAGCGTCCACCTCGCGAGTACTCATCGCGCTCTGCGTGGCGGCCCTTGCCTGCGCGCCGTCCGCGGCCGACGACCCGATCGTCGCGCTGAAGAAGAAGGGGCTGCGCCTGCCGGTGAACAGCGCGAGCATTACGAGGATGAAGGGACAGTTCGGCGACGCGCGCGACGGCGGCGCGCGCGGACACGAAGCCATCGACATCCTCGCACCGCGCAACACGCCGGTGTACGCAGTCGAAGCAGGCACCATCGCCCGCCTGTTCCTGAGCAAGCCGGGCGGCACTACGGTGTATCAGTTCGATCCGGGCGGACGCTTCTGCTACTACTACGCTCATCTCGAACGCTATGCGCCAGGGCTGACCGAGGGGCAGCACGTTGTTCGCGGCACACTCCTCGGCTACGTTGGCACCAGCGGCAACGCGCCGAAGGACACGCCGCACCTGCACTTCGCAATCTTCGAAGTGACCGCACCGGGGCGATGGTGGAGGGGAACCGCGCTCGATCCGTGGGCGGCGTTCAGTCGGTAAGGTAGGACGCAGGCGGAAGGCGGGCGGGAACGACGTGGTGTGAGAGCCGGCCACTGCCGGCCCTCACACGTCGGAGATGCTAGCGCGCGGCTGCAGCCAGCGGCAGCGCAAACGCGGTCGCAGTCAGGCCCGAGGGCAGGAACACCCACTGCCGGCCGTCGATCTCGTAGGTCGTGGGTGGTCCGAAGACGTTGCCGCCGGTCTCGTAGGTGTAGAGCACCCTGCCGGTTGTCGAGTCCACGGCCATGAACGTACCGTCGTGGTCGGCGCTGAACACGATGCCGCTGGCCGTCGCGGTCACGCCCGCCCAACCCGGTCCTTCGTACTTCACTTCCCACTTGCGCTGACCGGTCAGCGGATCGATGGCGCGGAGCGCGCCGGTGCGCGCGCCGACGGGGGCCACCGTGCCGCCCATT
>JBKJMH010000370.1:0-3955 GCA_046596625.1 Vicinamibacterales bacterium
TGGTGGAGGCTGAACAGAAGCAGGCCGGCGTCACGCCGGACATGATCCGGCTCTGCGTCGGCATCGAGGCGATCGACGACATCCTCGCGGACCTCGCGCAGGCGCTCGACGCGGCGAGATAGTCGTTAGTCGTCAGTCGTTGGTCGTTGGTCCTGGCCAGTGGGTCGTAGATGCGCTCCTTGCGACCAACGACGAATGACCAATGACCAACGACCAATCGTCTATCGTTCAATTGCTCCCGGCTGAATCGTGGTGCAGGGCAGTTTGCGGCGGATGTTGCGCCAGCTGTAGGTTTCGGCCTGGCTCGATGTGGCGCGGCAATCGGGTCGCTCCAGGTTCTTCGTCGCGCGGTGGCCGATGGTCATCGTCCAGCGGGTGGTGCCGCCGTCCTCGAGTGTCGTCACCTCGACCACGCCGCAGTTGCCGACGGGGTCGCCCGTGCTCGACCATCGCGCCGGGCCATCGCGGCGCAGCGAGAGGTCGTAGCCGTTCGAACTGATCACGCAGGCTGAGGTGTCGACGCCGGCGGTGGTGACGAACACCTGGCGGACGTGGCACTCGAGCCGCTCGCCGCCGTTCACGGCGTCGCATTCGGCTGCGGCAAAATCGAGCGCGTCCGGCGTGGTGTCGTTGGCCAGGTAGGGAATGGCGAAGTGCGGCGGCAAAGCCGGCGCGGGTGTCTGGGCCGCCTGCGCGTGCGCCCTCATCTGCACGGTCATGTGCACCGCCACAGTCAGCGCGGCCGCGGCGAAGAGGGAATAGAGGCGCATGCGTGGACCTCAGGCTACGCGACGATGGCGACGTCCGCAACCGGGTCGCGCGCCTGCTGAGCGTCGGCCTATACTGGGCCAGCCCGATTCGGGCATGGTCACCCCGCGTGGACGACACCCAGCTTCCCACCACAACCGCAGCGCCGCGCATCGACGCCGACGCGCTGGAGCGATGGGGACCGTTCGAACACCTCCAGCGCGTGGGCCGAGGTTCGTTCGGGGAGGTCTACCGCGCGTTCGACCCCACCTTGCAGCGGCACGTCGCGCTGAAGCTGCTGCTGCCCACTGAACTGCCCGGCCTCGACGCCACCGCCATGCTCGACGAAGCGCGGGCGATGGCGAAGGTGCGTCATCCCAACGTCGTGCCGATCTACGGCGTCGCCACACACGCCGGCCGGTCGGGCTTCTGGAGCGATTTCGTCCAGGGAAAGACGCTCGCCGACCTGCTGTCCACACACGGCCCCTTCGGTCCGCGTGAAGCGGCACTGATGCTGATCGACGTGTGCAAGGCCGTGAGCGCCGTTCACGCGGCGGGGTTTGTGCACCGCGACATCAAGGGCGGCAATGTGATGCGCGAGCAAGGCGGGCGCATCCTGTTGATGGACTTCGGCCTCACGCATGCGCGGGGCACCGAAGGGCCATTGAGTGGCACGCCGGCCTACATGGCGCCGGAACTGTTCACCGGGCACCCGGCCACCAACCTGACCGACATCTACGCGCTTGGCGTGCTCCTGTTCAACCTGCTCACCGGCGCCTATCCCGTCGACGGAGCGAACTCGGCCGAGCTGCGGCGCGCGCATGCGGCTGGCGTTCGGCGCACGGTCATCGATGTGCGCCCCGACCTGCCGGAACGACTGGCCCATGCGGTCGGCACAGCCCTCGCCGTCGAGCCTGCACAGCGCTTTGCCACCACCGGGCTGATGATCGCCGCACTATCCGACGCCATTGGTATGGGCGGCGTCGTGGCGCCGCCCGCACCGGTGGCGCCACGCCGCAGGTCGCGCTGGTGGCTGCTGGCTCCGGCGGCCGGGCTGCTTGCGGCGGCGGCGCTGCTGCCGCGGGCGCCGGCCGTTCAGGCACCGGCGCTGCACTCGGTGGTGCTGATGCGCGCCGACTACGAGCGGGCGCACGAACTCCTGCTGCACTACTACCGGCCGCAGGCGCTCGAGACGGCCATTCCGCTGCTCGAACAGGTGGTGGCGGACGATGCGCAGTTTGCTCCCGGGTTCGCGGACCTGGCGTGGGCGAACTTCTTCCAGTTCACGCAGCAGCGCGACACCCGCTATGTCGCTCCGGCACGCGAGTCGGCGCTGCGCGCCATCGCGCTCGACCCGGAACTGGCGTCAGCCCACGCGGCGCTGGGCGCGCTCTACGCGGAAACCGGACAGAACGATCTGGCGAGCCACGAACTCGACGAGGCGCTGCGGCTGGACCGGTTCAATGCGGCGGCGTACGGAGCGCTGGCCGGCCTGTACGAGCGGCGGGGGCGCGCCGCGGAGGTGGAGCCGACGCTGCGCAAGGCGCTGACGCTGGCGCCCGACGACTGGGCGCTGGTGCAGCAGCTTGGCACCTACTATCTCGACCTGGGAAAGTGGGCTGACGCCGAGGCACAGTACACGCATGCCATTGCGCTGGTGCCGGACAATCCGCGTCCGCACAACAACCTCGGGCTGGTGTACCGGGCGCTCGATCGGCTCGATGCGTCGGCAGCGGCCTTCCGGCGCGCGATCGAGCTCGAACCGACTGCCTTGCGCTACCGCAACCTTGGGATGGTGCTGGCCGACGCGGGCCACATCGAGGCGGCGTCGGCGGCGGTGGCGCGCTCCATGGACATGCGGTCCGATCAGTACCGCACCTGGGGCCTGCTCGCCTTCATTCAGCAGCAACAGGGCGCCGATGCGGCGCAGGTGCGCACGACGTACCTGAGGGCGATCGAACTGGCGACGGACCTCCGGCGTGCGCGACCGCGCGACACCTACCTGCTGGCGGATGTCGGCAGCTATTACGCCGCCGTCGGCATGGACGCGGAGAGCCTGCCGCTCCTCGGGCAGGCGGCGACGCTTGGCGCCGACATTCCCGAAGTGCTGTTCGAGACCGCGGTGGCGTACGAGGCGCTGCATCACCGCGACGAAGCGCTCGACCTGCTTGTGAAAGCCACGATCGGCGGCTATGCTGCGGGTGCGATCGCGCGGCACCCCGGACTCGCCGCGCTTCGAGCCGACCCGCGCTTTCGCGCACGCGCGGCCGGTCGTCAGTAAGCACGGCGCGCACACGAGGAACCGAGCATGTCCCGAGATAATCCCGGCGTCGATCAGGCCGCACGTCCGGCTGCCCCGCGGAAGGCCGCCCCGCGGAAGGCCGCCCCGAAGAAGCGGGCCGCCGCAGCGGTGAAAAAGGCCGCTCCGAAGAAGGCGGCGAAGAAGGCCGCTGCGAAGCCCGCGAAGAAGCGCTGAGCCCCGCCGGTCAGTAGAGTTGACCACCCGGTGCGCGTACCGGGTGGTCGTACGCCGCCCGCTCCCCGCCGTTCAGCACACTCTTGTGCACCGCCAGCTTGAAGACGTTCTGCTCGAACCACTCCGCGTACATGTGATACGTGCCGTGGTCGCCCATCGTCTGCCCCCAGGAGTTCGCCACCCGGTACTTCACCGTCCGGCGCCGCCGCGCCTGCGCCTCGCGCGGCTGTTCGTCGATCCCGGTGATCGCCATAGCGTGGTTCGATGCGGCGACCCCGAGGTACATCTCGTCGGCGCGTGAAATCTCCCCCGTCATGACCCGCCCGTAGAGCAGCCGCCGGTCGAACACGTCCGGGTGCATGATGCCCGTCCTATGGTCGATGTCGTTGCGCGTGAAGTCGGCGGAGAAGCCGACCGCATAGCGGTGTGCAATCGATGCGCGCACGAGGCCATGCATCCGTGCCTGCGGTACGTTCAGCCGCCGCAGGTTGAAGGTGGTGTCGCCGCTGATGATGGCGCTGTCGCGGCGCCCGTAGACCGTGCCGTAGGCCAGCGCCGGATTGCTGATGACGATGCGCCACTCGCGTGGGCGAAAGCCGATGATCTCCCTGGCGAAGCGCCGCGGCGCGAGGCGCCCGTGTCGTGGCACCACGACCTCGGCCGGCGGCACGCCAAGATGGGCCACCAGCATGCGGACGATGTCGTGCATGGCCCGGGTGCGAATCACCGCGT
>JBKJMH010000171.1:0-6104 GCA_046596625.1 Vicinamibacterales bacterium
CGCGGCGACGCAAACGGAATCGGCACGCCTCCCACATCCCGGATCGACTGGTCCTTCGCCGCCTCGGCATACTCGATCCCGCCAGCCACGCGCATCAGGTCGACCAGAATCTCGTCGGCCACGCGTATGACCGCGTACAGGTCCAACTCTCCAGGCTGAAGCTCGCTCACGGCGTTGTCTGGCAGGGTGGCCAGCGCACTGTAGACCCTCGCCTCGTTGTCCAGGTCCGCGGCCACGAGCAGGTCGACGTCCATGGTGCGACGGTTGTATCCCGCTGCTCGGATCGCGAAGCCACCAATGACAACGTAGCGGGCGCCACGTTCGTTGAGCGCGCGGCACAGGTCGCGCAGGTCCTCCAGCGTCGGCTCACGCGACTCTAGGCCGGCGTCGGACGGGCGATCGCCATCCACAGCCATTCGTCTGCCCCTTCGTGCGTGCGAAACCGGTAGACACCTCGCGACACCCGTATCCCGCCGAAGGCCCGACACCAGGCGATGGAGTCGGCCCTGGTGCTCGAGGCCAGCGACAGCGCATCAGGCGCCTGCGTGCGCCGGCCCACGACTCGGTCAATGGGTTCTTCGATGTTGATGGGCGGGGATGCCACGGCAAACCAAGCCTAGGCCACGGCTTGACGCAAAGCAAGCCGTCGAGCAGCGTGTCGCTGATGAACGGTTACTTCTTCGCGTCAGGCTGCCAGCGCTGGATGAGCATGACCGGCGGCGCGATCTCGTCGGGGACGGTGTTGATCAGGAAGCGGCGGTCCGCGTTACGTCAGGGTGGCAGCGGCGCGCGCGACCGCATCGGTCAGAGCCGCCGCGTAGCGTGTCGTGATGGCAGTAAAGATGCGACCGGCGAGTTCCGCGTGGTAGACGTGGCTGGTAAGGTTCCTGTCCTGGAGCATGTCGAGCCACAACAGCTCATCCCGGATGATGCCGAGTTTGTGGGCTGCGATGAGCGCCCGCTTCGGCGACTCGGCGTCCAGTCCCTCTCGCTCTGCGGCAAGCTTCAGGAGTTTCCAGGTCGCTTCGAAGGTGAACTCGAACGCCTGAATGACCCCTGCACGATCACGTTCCGATATCGCGGGTTCGCTCACGAACGCCGTCAGTTTGGCCACGGCCGCTTCGGCGTTGGCGAGTGCGCGCGGCTTCATGCGCGTTGCTCAAAGACGAGACGACCGGTTGCGGTGGCCTCTCTCGCCAGCGCGGGAGCGCACGTGGCGATGTCCACCAGGTCCAGATCGACGAGGGCTGGGACGTCATCCTCCGCGGCCAGCACGAACTCGGCCCACCGCGCCCGTCCAGTCGACGCAATGTCGAACGCCAGGTCCACGTCCGACGTCGTCGTTGCGGTGCCCCTCGCGTGCGATCCGAACAACCAGATCTGCCGCGGCTGAACCATGCGGACGGCTCGCTCGACGATGTCGCCGACGATGCGATCGAGGCGGGGATTTCCGGTGGGGACCAGCATGCCGGACGACGCTGCTACGAAATCGGGAAGATCTTCTCGACGTCATCCGCCGGTCGCGGAATGACATGCACACCGATGAGTTCGCCGACGCGGCGCGCGGCGGCGGCACCGGCATCGGTGGCGGCCTTCACGGAGCCGACATCGCCGCGGATGATCGCGGTGACGAGTCCGGCATCGACTTTCTGCCAGCTGACCAGCTCGACGTTCGCCGTCTTCAGCATGGCATCGGTCGCTTCGACCATACCGATGAAGCCACGGGTTTCGATCATGCCCAGGGCATCGCCGACGACGCGCTTGTCCTTCTCAGCCATCGGTGGACACTTTAGCACCAACGCCCGAACCCGACCCGCCGGAATCCTCAGGCGAAGACGCCGGGAAAGTGCTCGGGTCTCACCGTGAAGCTCGGGAACACCGGGCCGGCGTCCATCACGCCGAGGTGACGGGTGACAACCTCGGCGAAGACATCGCGGAAGTCGGTGGTGACCGCCAGGTCGCGCTGGTCGTAGCGCTGGTCTGCGGCCAGGCCTGGCCATCGGCCGTAGACACGCCGTCCGCGGACGCCACCGCCGATGACAAGCATGGCGTTGCCGTGGCCATGGTCGGTGCCGCGATTCCCGTTCTCCGCCACGGCGCGGCCGAACTCGGACATGGTCAGCACCACCGTGTCGGCCATGTGTTCGCCAAGGTCGGTGACGAGTGCGGCAATCGCACTCGAGAAATCGGTCAGGCGCGCAGCCAGTTGTCCCTGTGTGGTCCCCTGGTTGACGTGGGTATCCCAGCCGCCGAGATCGGCAAACGCCACCTCCAGTCCGACATCGGCCTTCACCAGTTGCGCGATCTGCCCGAGCGCCCGGCCGAAGGCGGTGGCTGGATACTGCGCGCCGTGTTCGGGCTGGTAGCGTGCCGGGTCGGCCGCCTTCAGCCGCTTCATCGCCTCGAACGCGTCGCTGCCGGTGCCGTGCAGCAGACGATCGGCCGCCGCCGCGTACTCGGCCTCGAACGAGTGGTGCACGGCTTCGGCAGGGAGCCCGAACTGGGACAGTTGCTGCAGCGCCAGCGCCGGCGCGCGCCCCTGCAGCAGACGCGGCATCTGCGCGGCCAGCGCCACCGCGCGGAACGGGCTGTCGCGTTCATCGACGCGCGCTTGCAGATAGCGGTTCAGCCAGCCGTCGCCGGTGCTCTTCACGCCAGGCGTGGCAGTCTCCATGTAGTCCTGCGCGTCGAAGTGCGAGCGGGTGGTGTCTGGCGAACCACACGCGTGCACGACGGCGAGATCGCCGCGCTGCCAGAACGGCAGCAGCGGCGCGAGGCGCGGGTTGAAGCCGAAGAAGCCATCGAGGTTGAGTGCGGCATCGGCTGCGTTGCCCGGTGCGGCAACGGCCAGGCTGGGCCGCGCGCGGTAGTAGTCGGCGTCACCGTGCGGAACGATCATGCTCAGCCCGTCAACGGCTCCGCGCTGAAATATGGCGATCAGCCGCTTCTGTCGCCGTGTACCGGATGTGGCGGCCACCGTCCGCGCCAGGAACGACGGCGCGAAGCCGAGGCTGACGAGCGCGCATGCACCGTCCCTGAGAAATGCTCGCCGACTCACCATGTGCGTCACCTGCTCCTTGTCGCGTGTCGTCGACTGTGGTGTGGCATAACCGCGAACCTTCAGGTTCGCCACACAGGGCCGACCTGAAGGTCGGCAGCTACGTATGGGTGTAGCGACGTATGGGTCGGCGGCTACGTCGATGTGGACACCGCGCTATCGCCGCTGGAATTCGGGCGCTCCGAGCGCCAGCGCCAATGCCTGTGGCTCCGACTGTGCCTTCGCGATCGTGGTCCGCGTGGCGTCCGAGACGGTCCCCTGGAGCAGCGCGTCGCCCCGTGGCGACGTCGCAAGGCGGACGCCGCGTATCTCGCCAGAGGCCAGCACCAGCGCGAGGTTCATACGCTGGACCAGTGCGCCGGTGTTCACCCAGCCGTCGGCGGTGTCGGCGTAGCCGGTGGGCGGCTGGCACTGGTAGAGCGGCATGCCGAGTTGTTCGAGGCTGCGCACCAGCGGCCGTCCGTCGCGGATGTCCGCGCCAGTCGCGCGCAGGGCCGAGACGACGAACTCGAGCGGCGTCTTCACCTTTGCCGGCTCGGCGGCTGGGGCAAGGAATTCGGGCGACGTCAGCAACATCGTCATCACGGCGCGCAGGTCGCCGTCGGTCTTCGTGAACGTGGCAGCCATGCGGTCGACCAGGGCCGCCGGCGGCGTGTCGCTGACGAACCGACGAGCGAGCTTCGTCGAGATGAAGCGGGCCGTAGCGGGATGTCTCGCCAGGATGTCGAGCACCCGCTCGCCGTCGCGGACGCCGCCGCCCGCCGCAATCCGGTGCCCGAGCACCACCTTCTCGCCGTCGTCGTGCAGCGCGGGCGCGAAGCGGAACCCGCCGCCCTCGCGCGGCCGCTCGATACTCCAGCCGGTGAAAGCGCGCGCCACCTCGGTGACGTCCTGCTGCGTGTAGCCGGCGTCCACACCGAGCGTGTGCAGTTCCAGCAGCTCGCGCCCGTAGTTTTCGTTCAAGCCGGTCGGGCGCCGCGCCGCCGCAGGGACGCCCGCCTTGCCGGCCCGGCCCGCCGCTCCCGCCTGCTGTTGCCGCCGGTCGAGCAGACGTCGCGCTGCCGGTCGCAATTGTTCGAGGTGTGGCCCGTTCGGGTCGGCACTCATCCAGTTGTCGAGATAGAACAGCATGGCGGGGCTCTTTGCCGTGGCGCCAAGCAGATCGCGGAAGCGCCCGAGCACGTGCGGGCGGATGGCCTCGCGCTCGTACTCAGTCAGCAGGAACCGCGTCGTGCCCTTCTTCGCATCGACGTTGAAATGGTTGAACCAGAAGTCGGCCAGCACCTCGTTCAGCTGCCGCTCGCTGTAGACGGCGCGCACGATCTTCGCGTCGGCCAGTTCGATGAGCGGCAGGTTCGCGCGCACGCGTTCGGCGCCAGTCGCGGCCGCAGCCGGAGGCGTCGGCGCTGCGCCAGCATCGGGCACCGTGTCGCCACCCTGCGCCTGACGGGCGCGGCGCGCCTGAAGGGCCGGAATCGCGAACTGTTCGGCGATGGCGCGCGAGGTCAGCTGCAGTGTCTCGAACCGGTCGAGCCGCCGCTCGAGGCTGCTGTCGTCGAGCGTCTCCGGATGAAGCTGCTGGTCGATGAAGCGCGCCACGCCGATGCGCTGCACACGCTCGACGTCGCCGGGACGTGGACCATAGCTGATGCGGTTCAGCACGTGCAGCGCTATGCGGGCGTCGGTGCCCGGTTGCGCGGCCGGAGTGACCGGGGACAGCACGGCAATGAGAGAGGCGCAGGCGACCAGCGTAAGGAGTCTGTGTTTCATGGCGTTCGTCTCTGTTATGGCTTAGACCGGCTGTGCAGCGTCAGGTAACACGGATAGAATTCGGCGCATGCCGCCTTCGACCAATGACCCACAACCGACCAATGACCCACGACCAATGACCAATGACCAACGACCACTGACCAGTGCGTTCGAGAAACTCGGCGTCTTCTACCTGGGGCGTCGCGTCGATGCCGAGACGAAGAAGCCGACCGGCGACCTCGTCCTCTACGACTCGAAGGATCTGGTGACGCACGCCCTCTGCGTCGGCATGACGGGCAGCGGCAAGACTGGTCTGGGTATCGCGCTCATCGAGGAAGCGGCCATCGACTCGGTGCCGGTCATCGTCATCGACCCGAAGGGCGACCTCACAAATCTCGCGCTCACCTTTCCGCAACTGCGCTCGGACGACTTCCAGCCGTGGGTGAACGAAGACGATGCGCGCCGCGGCGGCAAGGACGTGCCGGCGTTTGCCGCCGAACAAGCGGAGCGATGGAGGAGCGGGCTGGCCGACTGGGGGCAGGACGGCGCACGCATCCAGCGGTTGCGCGACGCGGCAGAGTTCACCATCTACACGCCAGGCAGCACGGCCGGCACGCCGGTGTCGGTGCTCACCTCGTTCCAGAAGCCGGCGGTGGACGACCCCGAACTCGTGCGCGAACGCGCCCAGACGACGGTGTCGAGCCTGCTGGCCCTGGCGGGTGTGGAGGGCGAGCCGCTGAAGAGCCGCGAGCACATCCTGCTCACGACCATCCTGTTGTCGGCGTGGCAGGTGGGTGAAAGCCCCGACCTCGCGATGCTGATCCAGCGTATCCAGCAGCCGCCGATGACCCGCATCGGCGTCATCGATCTCGAGAGCTTCTACCCGGCGAAGGACCGCTTCGCGCTGGCGATGACGATTAACGCGCTCATCGCGTCGCCAGGGTTCGAAGTGTGGACGCAAGGCGATCCGCTCGACGTCGCTGCGTTCCTGCGCACCGCTTCGGGTAAGCCGCGCGTCTCCATCTTCTCGATTGCGCACCTCGACGACACGCAACGCATGTTCTTCGTGTCGCTCCTGCTGAACGCCGTGGCCGGCTGGATGCGCACGCAGGGCGGCACCACCAGCCTGCGCGCCCTGATCTACATGGACGAGATCTTCGGCTACTTCCCGCCGACGGCAAATCCGCCGTCGAAGGGGCCGCTGCTCACGCTGCTGAAGCAGGGGCGCGCGGCCGGCGTTGGCGTCGTGCTGGCGACACAGAACCCGGTCGACCTCGACTACAAGGGACTCTCCAAC
>JBKJMH010000043.1:0-8584 GCA_046596625.1 Vicinamibacterales bacterium
GTCCCGTTGCCGTACGGGTTGGTGTTGACGATGGTCAGCGCCTCGTCGAGCGATGCGGCCCGCACCACCACCAGCACCGGCCCGAAGATCTCGTCGCGGTAGATCGTCATGTCCGTCGTCACGTGGTCGAACAGCGTCGGGCCAACGAAGAACCCGGCTTCGTGCCCGGGAATGACCAGCCCGCGGCCGTCGACCACCAGTTCGGCCCCCTGCGCGACGCCGGAGTCGATATAGCCGATGATGCGCTGCCGGTGCTCGGCCGTCACCACCGGACCCATGTCCGAGCCCGGCTCCATGCTGGGTGCAACCTTCAGCGCGTGCACCCTGGCGGCCAGCGTCGCCACGAGGCGATCTCCCGCGTCACCGACGGCCACGATTGCCGAGATCGCCATGCAGCGTTCGCCTGCCGACCCGTAGGCCGCGCCCATGAGGGCGTCGGCCGTGAAGTCCATGTCCGCGTCGGGCATCACCACGGCGTGGTTCTTCGCACCGCCGAGCGCCTGCACGCGCTTGCCGGCCGCGGCGGCTGTCGTGTAGATGTGTTGCGCAATCGGGGTGGAGCCGACGAACGAGATGGCATCGACCCCTGGGTGAGCGAGCAGCGCCTCGACGGCGTCCTTGTCGCCGTGCACGACGTTGAAGACGCCGTTCGGCAACCCGGCCTGCGTCAGCAGTTCCGCCATCAGGATCGACGGCGACGGATCCTTCTCGGACGGCTTCAGGATGAAGGTGTTGCCGCAGGCGAGCGCCATCGGCAGCATCCAGAGCGGCACCATGGCGGGGAAGTTGAACGGCGTGATGCCGGCACAGACGCCGACCGGTTGCAGGATGGAGTAGGCATCGACGTCGCGCCCGACGTCCTCGGAGAACGCTCCCTTCAGCAGGTGCGGCGCGCCGGTGGCGAACTCCACCACCTCGATGCCGCGCTGCACCGACCCCATGGCATCGAGGAACACCTTGCCGTGTTCTTCGCTGATCAGCGTGGCGATAGCCTTCTGGTTGGCTTCCAGCAGTTCGCGGAAGCGCGCGAGGATGCGCGCGCGCCGCAGCGGCGTCGTGGCGCGCCAGCCTGGCAGGGCGCGTCTGGCACTCTGCACGGCCGTATCGACGTCGACGGCGTCGGCCATCGGGACAGAGCGAATCTGTTCGCCGGTTGATGGGTTCGTGACAATGCCGAGGCGCGTGCTGTGCGCCACCGCGCGCTGCCCGTCGATCCAGAACGGAACGAGTTGAGAGGAAGCCATGCGACCGACGTTATCAGAACGGGCGCGGGCGGGGAGGAAGCGAAGGCCCGGCCGACCACAGCGACCTGTGAGACAGTAACCACCATGATGCAGGCCCTGACCTCCCGCCGCTGGACCACGCTGTCGTTCGTCCTCCTGCTGACCGGACTCGGCCTGGCAGAGAAGCGGGCGTCGCACCTGGCGGCGCAGCAGCCGCCCGCCGCACCGCGCTACCAGGTCGATCCGTTCTGGCCGAAGATGCCGAAGGGGCTCATTCTCGGGCAGGTATCGGGCATCACGGTCGACTCGCACGACCACATCTGGCTGATTCAGCGGCCGTGGTCGCTGAACAACGACGAGAAGGCGCAGAACCCCGAAGCCGAGTGCTGCCGCGAGGCGCCGCCGGTGATGGAGTTCGACGCCGACGGCAACTACATCCAGGGTTGGGGCGGCGAAGGGCAGGGCTACGAGTGGCCGAAGGACGAGCACGGCATCTTCGTCGACCACAAGGACAACGTCTGGCTGTCGTCGGCCGGCGGCCCGCGGCTGCGTGAGCGCACCGAGAACCAGATCCTGAAGTTCACGCGGGACGGGAAGTTCCTGTTCCAGGTCGGTAAGCGCGGCCAGAGCAAGGGCAGTCTCGACACGGCGAACTTCAACAACGCCGCCGACATCTACGTCTACCCAAAAACCAACGAGGCGTTCGTCGCCGACGGCTACGTGAACAGGCGCGTGGTGGTGCTCGACGCCGAGACGGGCGCGTTCAAGCGCATGTGGGGCGCCTACGGCAACGTGCCCGACGACACGGCGCCGAATGGTCCGCTCTATGACGGCCCTGGCGCGCAGCAGTTCAACCTGGTGCACGGCGTCCGCGTATCGAACGATGGATTGGTCTACGTGGCAGAGCGGACGAACAACCGCGTGCAGGTCTTCACGATTGACGGCACGTTCCAGCGCGAGATCTTCATCGAGCGCAAGACGAAGCTGCTCGGCACGGCCTTCTCGATCGCCTTCTCGCCCGATCCGCAGCAGCAGTTCATGTACGTGGCCGACGCCGGCAACGGCAAGGTGCGTATCTTCGACCGGAAGGGGCTCCAGGCGGTGGGCGCCTTCGGCCGCATTGGTCACTACGCTGGCGAGTTCGTGTTCCTGCACAACGTGGCGACCGACTCGAAGGGCAACGTCTACACGTCCGAGGTCGGCACCGGTCGGCGCGCGCAGAAGTTCGTGCGACTCGGCGGCGCCGGCCGCTAGCCGGGCCTCGACTGCAAGTAGGGAAAGCATGGCGCGGGCGCGGAAGCTTGGGTAGACTGCCGCCAGCCAGGGGGAGGCTCCACATGGACCGCAAGAAGGCATCTGACTTTCCGCAGGAACTGCTCGACCTGTTCCACGAGTACCAGCACGGCGAGATCACCCGCCGCGCATTCTTCGACCGCGCCGCGAAGTTTGCCGTCGGTGGCGTCACCGCCGCCGCGCTCTTCGAGAGCCTGAAGCCGAACTACGCGTGGGCACAGCAGGTGCCGAAGGACGACGCGCGAATCAAGACCGAATATGCGACCGTGCCGACACCGCAGGGCAACGGTTCGATCAAGGGCTACTTCGCGCGCCCGACCGCGGCGGGCAAGTACCCCGCGGTTCTGGTCATCCACGAAAACCGCGGCCTGAATCCCTACATCGAAGACGTGGCGCGTCGCTTCGCCACCAACAACTTCATCGCCTTTGCGCCGGACGGCCTGACGTCGATCGGTGGCTATCCGGGCGACGACGAGCAGGGGGCGGTGAAATTCCGCCAGGTGAACGGGCCGAAGATGTTCGAGGACTTCGTCGCCTCGGCCGAGTGGCTGAAGACGCGTCCGGAAGCGACGGGGAAGCTCGGTGCGATCGGTTTCTGCTTCGGCGGCGGCATCGTGAACCAGCTGGCTGTTCGGCTCGGCGCTGGGCTGAACGCCGGGGCACCGTTCTACGGCGCGCCGGCTGGCGACGCCGACGCCGCGAAGATCATGGCGCCGATGATGCTGCACTACGCCGACCCGACCAAGGACACCGGCATCGGCCAGCGGTATCCGGCGTACGAGGCCGCCCTGAAGGCGAACGGCAAGAAGTACCAGCTGTTTGTCTACGAGGGGGCCAACCACGGGTTCCACAACGACACGACGCCGCGTTACGACGAAACCGCCGCCAAGCTGTCCTGGCAGCGCACGCTCGAGTTCTTCAACCAGAACCTGCGCGGCTAAGGGCGCGGCGCACATTGGTGTAGCTGCCGACCTTCAGGTCGGCCTTCCGTTGCGGACCTGAAGGTCCGCGGCTACGCCACACCTGAGGCCGTCGCGGCACGTGCCGGTTCCTGCACAGATTGACGACACATTGTGGGTCGGCGAGTGCAGCGCCGGAGTCGGCGTGCCGATAACGACTCCGTGCACCAGAGGAACATGTATCAGCCCGACGGACCCGATTACTACGAGCTGCTGCAGATCAGCCCCAACGCGGAGCCGGAGACGATTCACCGCGTCTATCGTCTGCTGGCGCAGCGCTATCACCCCGACAACCTGCAGTCGGGCGATGATGGGCGCTTCCGCGACCTTGTCCAGGCGTATGAACTGCTGACCGACCCGGAACGCCGGGCGCAGTACGACGTCGCCTATAACGAGGCGAGAAAGACGCGCTGGCAGCCGGTGGCGGCGCCCGAACATGCGTCGAACCCGATCGAAGTCGAACAGATGGTGCGCCTCACGGTCCTCGAGGTGCTCTACCAACGTCGGCGTGCCGACGCGGGCCGCGCCGGTGTCTTCATCCTCGACCTCGAGCAGCTTACCGGTCATGCGCGTGAGCATCTCGAGTTCACGATCTGGTACCTGACCAAGAAGAGTTTCGTGATGCGCGAGGACAACTCGAAGCTGTCGATCACGGCTGACGGCGTCGACTACCTCGAATCCCACTACGCCACCAACGGCGCGCGCAGGCGCCTCGACGCGCACAGCGAACCCGCTGCGTAACGGCGCGCAGCTCCGCGCGCTCCTGCTACAATCAAACCCACCCGCCGCACCGGCCGCAGGCTGGTGCGGCCGCACGTCATCACGCTGTATTCCCCCGTTGTTCCGGACGCCTCCTCATTCATGACATCGATCGAAGCCCGCATTGCCGACGAACTGAACGTCCGTGTGCCCCAGGTGACCGCCGCCGTCGCGCTCCTCGACGAGAAGTCCACGGTGCCGTTCATCGCACGCTACCGCAAGGAGGCCACCGGCGGCCTCGACGACATTCAGTTGCGCGCGCTGGAAGAACGGCTGTACTACCTGCGAGAACTCGAAGAGCGCCGGGCGGCCATCCTGAAAAGCATCGAGGAGCAGGGCAAGCTCACGCCGCAACTGGCGGCGCAGATTGGCGCCGCCGAGACCAAGGCGCGGCTCGAAGATCTCTACCTGCCCTATAAGCAGAAACGCCGCACCAAGGCGCAGATTGCGCGCGAAGCCGGCCTCGAGCCGCTTGCCCTGGAGCTCCACGCGGACCCGACGCGTGTGCCCGACGCCGAAGCGGCGGCGTTCGTCGATGTCGAGAAGGGCGTGGCCGACGTGGCTGCCGCACTCGAAGGCGCGCGGTGGATTCTGGTGGAGACGTTCTCGGAAGACGCCGAGCTGCTCGGCGGGTTGCGCACGCTGCTGTGGGAACGCGGCGAGTGGGCGTCGAAGGTGATCGAGGGCAAGGAAGAAGCCGGCAGCAAGTTCTCCGACTACTTCGGCGCGAGTGAACTGCTGAAGCACGTGCCGTCGCACCGCGCGCTCGCGCTGTTCCGCGGCCGCAAGGAAGAGTTCCTGCGCCTGTCCGTGATTCTGCCCGAACCCGAAGGGACAACCGGGCCGACCGAACCGGAGCGGCGCATCGCCGGCAAGTTCGGCATCGAGCAGAAGGGGCGCGCCGCCGATGCCTGGCTGCAGGAAACCGTGCGCTGGACCTGGAAGTTCAAGCTGGCGGTGCACCTCGAAGTGGAGATCGAGCAGCGGCTGCGCGAGCAGGCCGAGGCCGAGGCCATCCGCGTGTTCGGCAGCAACCTGCACGATCTGCTACTGGCCGCGCCGGCCGGGCAGCGCGTCACCATGGGGCTTGACCCCGGCATCCGCACCGGCGTGAAGGTGGCGGTGGTGGACGGCACGGGTCGCGTGCTCGACACGGCCACGGTCTACCCGCACGAGCCGCGCATGGACTGGGAAGGTTCGCTGCGCACGCTCGGCACCCTCTGCGCGACACACCAAGTGCAGTTGATCTCGATCGGCAACGGCACGGCGTCACGTGAGACGGACAAGCTGGCGGCCGACCTCATCCGGCGTCATCCCGACCTGCCACTCACCAAGATCGTGGTGTCCGAAGCGGGCGCGTCGGTCTACTCGGCCTCCGAACTGGCATCGAAGGAATTTCCGGACCTCGATGTGTCGCTGCGCGGTGCGGTCTCCATCGCACGCCGCCTGCAGGACCCGCTCGCCGAACTGGTGCGCATCGAACCGAAGGCGATCGGCGTGGGGCAGTATCAGCACGACGTCAGTCAATTGCAGCTCGCCAGGAAGCTCGACGCCGTGGTCGAGGACTGCGTCAATGCAGTCGGTGCCGACGTCAACACGGCATCGGTGCCGCTCCTGTCGCGCATCTCCGGTCTCAGCGACTCGATCGCCAGGAACATCGTCGCCTTCCGCGACGAGAACGGTCCCTTCCGCGATCGCCGCGACATCCTGAAGGTGCCGCGCGTCGGCGACCGCACGTTCCAGCAGGCGGCTGGCTTCCTCCGGATCATGGACGGCACGAACCCGCTCGACTCATCGGCGGTGCACCCCGAGGCCTACCCGGTGGTGGAGCGCATCGTGGCGAAAACCGGGGTCGGCATGCACGAGCTCATTGGCAAGAGTATGGTGCTACGGACGCTGCGTCCTGAGGAGTTCGCCACCGAGCAGTTCGGCGTGCCGACGGTGAAGGACATCCTCGCCGAGCTCGAGAAGCCGGGACGGGACCCGCGCCCCGAGTTCAGGGCCGCCGCGTTCAAGGACGGTGTCGAGCACCTGAGCGACCTGCAGCCGGGCATGCTGCTCGAGGGGGTGGTGACGAACGTCACCAACTTCGGCGCGTTCGTCGACATCGGCGTGCATCAGGATGGCCTCGTGCACATCTCGCAGTTGGCCGATCGCTTCGTGAAGGACCCGCGTGAGGTCGTCAAGGCGGGCGATATCGTGAAGGTGAAAGTGGTGGAGGTCGACCTGAAGCGCAAGCGCGTCGGCCTCACCATGAAACTGCAGGAGCCGACGGCGGTGGGTCCGAAGCCCGTCACCGAATCGCGCGATCGCGCTCCGCTCGGGCCGCAGGGTCACCCACCGCAAGGGCGTCCGCCACAGGGCCGGACCGCACCACAACCGCAGGAGCGGCCCGCCGACGCGTCGACAGCCATGTCGGCCGCATTCGCCAAGCTGCGGGGATAGAGCGCGGCATGGCGTAGCCGCTACGAACGGTGGCCTGACGTAGCCGCGCACCTTCAGGTGCGCCGGCAGAGCCGACCTGAAGGTCGGCAGCTACGTACGGACCAGTCCTTACTCGAAACGTTCGCGGCGGAATTGGACCTTCTTGCCGCGGATGGTCGCCGACTTCATGGCGTTGATGATCTGATCGGCCAGGGCTTCCGGCACCTCGACGAGCGAGAATCGATCGCCGATTTCGATCGAGCCGAGCGAGCGTGAATCGATCCCCGCCTCGCCCGTAATCGCACCGACAAGATCGCCCGGGCGAACGCCAGCGATGCGGCCGGCACCGACGAACAGTCGAACGACGCGGCCGTCGGCATCGATGTGTCGCTGCGGCGGCCGGTCGACCAGGCGTCCGGCGCCACCTTCACGCGGAGCCAGCGGGGCTTCCCGGCGTGCAGCCGGTCGCCGTTCGAACCCGCGCTCGGGGCGGGCGCGATCCGCGCTCGGCCTCGAGACGTCGATGACCGGAATCTCGCGGTCGTCGCCGTTACCCGCCGACGCGGTGTGCGCCATCAGGACCGCGGCGCTGGCGATGTCGACGATGTCGAATTCGACGCTGAGTGATTCGATGATCACGCGCACGTGGTCGAAGTTGCCGGCCAGCAGCGTCTCGCGCAGGGCGGCGCGGGTCACATCGAGCTGACGCGACCGCAGGTCGGCCACCGTCGGCACGGTGGCAACGTCGATCTTCGACTTGGTGAACTGCTCGATGACGCGCAGCAGGCGATGCTCGCGCGGTTCGGCCAGCGTGATGGCGACGCCGCCGCGACCCGCACGGCCGGTGCGGCCGATACGGTGCAGGTAAACCTCTGCCGAGGCCGGGACGTCGTAGTTCACGACGTGCGACAGGTGCTCGATGTCGAGTCCGCGGGCTGCGACGTCGGTGGCCACCAGCAGGTCGGCCTTCTGGGCGCGGAAGAGCCCCATCACCTTGTCGCGCTGCTTCTGCAGCATACCGCCGTGCAGCGCCTCGGCCCGCTGGCCGTGCGCGTTCATCGTTTCGACAAGTTGCTCCACTTCGAGCCGGGTGCGGCAGAAGACGAGGGTGGCCACCGGATCTTCCATGTCGAGGATGCGCGTCAGCGCGGCCGACTTGTGGGCGCGTCCCACCACGTAGGCGATCTGCTTCACGCGCGGCACCGCGCCGGCCACCGGCTTCTCGCGCGCAATGGTGATACGCGCGGGGTTCTTGAGATGGCGTTCGGCGATCGACATGATGCGCGACGGCATCGTGGCGGAGAACAAGGCGGTCTGCCGCGTGGCCGGCGTCACCTTCAGGATTTCGTCGAGGTCCTCAGCGAAGCCCATGTCGAGCATCTCGTCGGCTTCGTCGAGCACCAGCATGCGGATGCCGTCGAGCTTCAGTGTGCCGCGGCGGATATGGTCGAGTGCGCGTCCGGGCGTCGCAACGACGATATGGGCGCCCCGCTCGAGGCCGCGAATCTGGGTGTGCATCGGCGCGCCGCCATAGAGCGGCAGCACGGTCACGCCGCTGCCCTTGGCGTACTTGTGCAGCGCCTCGGCCACCTGCATCGCCAGTTCGCGTGTCGGTACCAGGACCAGGCCGCAGGTCTTGCGGGCGGGGGGCTTCTCCTCGCCGATCAGGTGCAGCATCGGCAGCGCGAACGCTGCCGTCTTGCCCGTGCCCGTGGCGGCCTGCCCCAGCAGATCCCGCCCCTCGAGCAGCAGCGGAATGGTCTCGCGCTGGACAGGGGTCGGTTCCTCGTAGCCGAGGGCAGAAACAGCATCGGCGAGTTCCTGGCGGAGGCCAATGCTGGCAAACGTCACGGGTGGTAGTTCAACGGGCGGTTGTTCAGAAGACATCACATGATCATGACACGCCTGAGGGGGTCGGCGATAGGG
>JBKJMH010000369.1:0-3267 GCA_046596625.1 Vicinamibacterales bacterium
AATTGACTTGCCCGTTCATCCGTTCACAACAACGTATGACTGCCAGGATCACGTGCGGTCGGGCGGAACGTCCCGCGCCTCGAATAACAACGAACACAGAAGGAAGGAATAAGAAAAGTGGTGAGAGGCTAAAGGAATCCCCGGGCAGGCGTCAACGGGCGAATGGGCCGCCGAGCCTATATCGCGCGATACATCCGGCCAATTGGATCTAGGCGTGGTCTTCGCGACAGGACCGGAGCGCCAACTTAAGCCACAATGCCAGTCGTATGCGTCGGCCCTGGCTTGCTCACTACGACTACTGGGTCCCGCCCACCGTGACCTACCCGGAGCGACCGCTCTGGGAAATTCTCGATGCGGCGTATGTGGACGTTCCGGACCGCATCGCGACGATCTTCCTCGGCGCCACCCTCACCTACCGCGACATCAAGATCCGGTCGGACTGGTTTGCCGCCGCGCTCGCCACGCTCGGTGTTGGTAAGGGTGACCGCGTCGGCATCATGCTGCCAAACTGCCCGCAGTACCTCGTGACGGCCTTTGCCGTGCTGCGGCGGGGCGCCATTGTCGTCAACCTCAACCCGACGTTCACGGCGCGCGAACTGCTGACGCTGGCCGTCGACTCCGGCATCCGCGCCATCGTTACCCTCGACACCCTCGCGCCGTTGGCCCGCAGCGTCCAGGCGCATTCGGCGCTCGAGCACGTCATCGTCACGTCACTTGCCGAGTACTCGGCCGTCGCCGCGCCCCCTCGGGCGGAGGGATGCCTCACGTTCGCCGACCTGGTCACTGGCCAAGGCCCGGCCCCGATCACCCGTGTGCCGATTGCGGCCGACGATGTGGCGGTGCTGCAGTACACGGGAGGCACGACCGGCACACCGAAAGGGGCGAGGCTCACCCACCGCAATATTTTCGCGAACGTGGTGCAGACCGAGGTCTATACCTACCGGACGCGCACACGTGGGGAATCGCGCTATCTGCTCATCATCCCGTTCTTCCACATCTTCGGGTTCACCGTGGGGATGATGAAGGGGGTTTGGGTGGGAGCCACGCAGATTCTCTTTCCGAAGTTCGACGTCGACGCGGTACTCGAGGCCATCCGCGACCACGTGCCCACCTACTTCCCCGCGGTGCCAACCATCTGGGCAGCGCTGCTGGCACGGCCCGACGCAGCCGACTATGGCCTCGACCGCATCCGCATCTGCACGAGTGGGGCGGCGCCGCTGCCGGAGGAGTTCATCGAACGGTTCGAGCGCACCTTCGGCCGTTCGCTGTTCGAAGGCTTCGGGCTGTCGGAAGCGTCACCCGTGACGCACAGCACGCCGCTGCTTGGTGTGCGCAAGCCGGGCACGGTCGGCCTGCCGATGCCAGACACCGATATCACCGTGGTGGACGTGGCCACCGGCACACACGATCTGCCCGCGGGTGAGGCCGGGGAACTGTGCATCTGCGGCCCACAGGTCATGAAGGGCTACTGGAACCAGCCGGAAGAGACGGCGCGCGTCCTCCGCACCCACGCCGACGGTCGTCTCTGGCTCCACACCGGCGACATTGCCACCATCGACACCGAAGGGTACACGCGCATCGTGCAGCGGACGAAGGACCTCATCATCGTCGATGGCTTCAACGTCTATCCATCGGAAGTGGAGTCGGTGCTGCAGCAGCACCCAGCGGTCCGCATGGCGGCGGCTGTCGGCATGCCCGATCCGTATCACGTCGAAGTGGTGCGCGCCTGCGTCGTCCTGCACGATGGCGCCACGCTGACCGCCGACGCGCTGATCGCGTACTGCCGGAACCAGCTTGCGCCCTACAAGGTGCCGCACTCGGTCGAGGTCCGTGGCAGCCTGCCACTGAGCACCGTCGGCAAGGTGCTCTACCGTGTCCTGCGCGACGAGTTGTCGCGCACACGCCAGGAGAGCGCATGAGCGACCAACGACCGCCGGCACCAATCGGTACGTCCCGCCAGGCACTCGACGGGCTGGAGTTCTTCCAGCGCGTGATGTCGGGTGAGATCGCCGCGGCGCCGATGACCGACCTGCTCGGCCTGCGCATCACCGAGGTCGCACGCGGGCGCATCGTAATCGCGGGAACCGCCACCGAGCAGTTCTACAACGGGCTGGGCATCGCACACGGCGGCTTCACAGCCACCATGCTGGACACGGCGCTCGGGTGCGCCATCAACACGATGCAGCCGGCCGGCCGCGTCTTCACCACGCTCGAACTGAAGATCAACTACACCCGGCCGCTGACCCGCGAGTCGGGCGAACTCCGGTGCGAAGCCACCGTGCTGCACGCCGGGTCTCGCACCGCCACGGCCGAGGCGCGCCTTGTCGACGCGCACGGCCGCCTCTGCGCCCACGCCACCACAACCTGCATCGTCGCCTGAACGGGCCGTCCATCAGCATGTCCAGCGTCCACTACGCCGTCGTCGACGGCATCGCCGTGCTCACCATCGACAATCCACCGGTCAACGCCCTCAACGAGGAACTCTGGACGGCGATCGATGCCGCGGTGCTGCGCGCCAACACGGAGAGCTGTGTCGCGGCCATCGTGCTGACCGGCGCGGGGCGCACCTTCCCGGCGGGCGCGGACATTCGCATCTTCGAGCAGCTCACCACCGTCGAGCGCGCCATGGAACGGTCGGCATTCACGCACGCCATGCTCCGCCGCCTCGAAGACTCGGCCAGACCGATTGTGGCGGCGATACACGGACAGGCGCTCGGCGGCGGACTCGAACTGGCGCTCGCCTGCCACTACCGGGTGGCGGCTCCAGGCGCCCGCCTTGGGCAACCGGAAGTGTTGCTCGGCATCATCCCCGGCGCTGGCGGCACACAGCGACTGCCGCGCCTCTGCGACGTTGCCGTGGCACTGCGCCTCTGCACGGACGGCACGCCGATCGACACGGCGCAGGCCAGGCTCGTAGGGCTGGTCGACCGGGTCATCGACGGCGATCTCGTCGACGGTGCCCGGCAGTTCGCACGTGAGAAGGCGTCGGCGCAGGCACGACGTCCGACTCGCGAAATCGTCATCGCCCCCGACGCCGCCGCGGCTGGGCTCGACGCGTGCCGCATGGCGCGCGAGTCGATCGCGGCAACGGCCGCCAACCGCGCTGTGCTGTCGGCGATCGATGCGATCGAAGGCGCGCTGACGTGGCCGTTCGACGCCGGCTCGGTGCGCGAACGCGAACTGTTCGCAGACTGTGTCGTCTCCACCGAGTCGCGCGCACTCCGGCATCTGTTCTTCGCCGAGCGCGACGCCGCGCGGCTACCCACG
>JBKJMH010000006.1:0-4471 GCA_046596625.1 Vicinamibacterales bacterium
GAGGCGTACGCCGAGCAGATCGGTCTCGTCCAGCTCCGACAGGTCCCACTTCGCCTGGATGACCGCCTTGCGGATTTCCTGGATCGACTCCGGCGTGTGCTGTGCCGAGAACCCTTCGGGGAGCGAGTGCTGCGGCGTCGCGGACGCCAGGTCGGCGAGGATGCGCTCGACGACCAACAGGTCGATGTCGTCGCCGCCGAGGTGGGTGTCGCCGTTGGTCGACAGCACCTGGAACACACCGTCCTCGACGCGGAGGATGGAGATGTCGAACGTGCCGCCGCCGAAGTCGTAGACGGCAATGACGCCCTGGTTCTTCTTGTCGAGGCCGTAGGCGAGCGACGCCGCGGTCGGCTCGTTGATGATGCGCAGCACCTCGAGGCCGGCGATGCGTCCCGCGTCGCGCGTCGCGGTGCGCTGGGCGTCGTTGAAGTAGGCGGGGACGGTGATGACCGCGCGGTCCACTTCGTTGTCGAACTCACCCTGCTCGGCGAAGTGCTCTTCAGCCCGCCGCTTCAGGTCGCGCAGCACGAAGGCCGACACCTCGGGCGGCGTGAACTCGCGGTCGCCGAGGCCGATGCGGACGACACCGCCGGGTTCGCCCGACACCTGGAATGGCAGCAGCTTCGCATCTCCCTGAACGTCGTCGATCCCCTTGCCCATGAAGCGCTTCACCGAGTACACGGTGCGGCGCGGATCGGTCAGCAGGCGCCGTTGCGCTTCCCGGCCAACGTAGATGGTGCCGTCGGTTGCCGCGGACACGATCGACGGGACGAGGCCATCGCCGCTCTTGTCGCGGATGACGAACGGGGCGCCGTCCTTCACGTAGGCGACGAGGCTGTTCGTGGTTCCGAGATCGATGCCGACGACTTTGGACATAAGAGGGGGCTTCGGGCTCCGGGCTTCAGGCTCTGGGACTTTTGCCGAATTCTGACTTGCGACTTGTGACCTGCGGACTTCCTACAGCTGCGGCCCGCCGACGCCGGTCGCTTCGCGTTCGATGGTCGCAAGAAGGTTGTTGATGTAGTTGCGCTCGAGCACGCGTTCGCGCAGGGCGCCCAGCACGGTCGCACGCCCGGCCTGGTCGCCGGCGGACAGCGCGTCCCACCGGTCCGAGAGCTCGCGCAGCTGCGCTTCATGGTCGGCACGCTTGGCTTCGATCGGCGCCGCCGCCGCCGCCAGCCGCGCACGCCATTCGGCGTCCGGGGCACCGCCGTTGCGCATGTCGCGCACTTCGTCCAGTTCCTCGTTCAGCGCGAACACTTCCTCGAGCAGCGACGCCGGCGCCTTCTTGCCGACCTCGCGATCCGCCGGCTTCAGCACACCTTCCACGTCGAGCAGGTATGCGACGCGCGACGCGGGCTGCTTCAGCGTGCGATACGCGTCGTTCAGGTACGACGAGCGCTCGAGGCTGGCGCGCCGCTCGGTGGGCGTGGCGTTGTAGAAGTAGTCGGGATGAAACTGGCGGCTCAGCGCACGGAACTGCTGTTCGATAGCGGCGGGGTCGAGATTCAACTTGCGCGGCAGTCCGAGGAACGAGAAGTAATCGCCCTGACGGCCAATCGTGAGGATCTTCGTGCAGCTCGGGCAGAAATGCGCGTCGATCGGCGCGCCGCCGCCGCACGTGCGGCACTCCTGGAGCAGATGAGTATGGGTCTGGGACGTCATGATGGTCAGGTCACCGCGCTGGCGGTGAAGCGTGCTACGCGCCGAATGAACTCCCGCAACCACACGTGCTCTTCGCGTTCGGGTTGTTGAAGACGAATCCCCTGCTGATGAGGCTGTTGTCGTAGTCGAGCACGGTGCCGTTGAGGAAGAGCAGGCTCTTCTTGTCGACGAACAGCGTCGCACCGTCCGACCCCTGGAACACCTCGTCGCCGAAGCGCGCTTCCCGCTCCCAGGCGAACGTATAGCTCAGGCCCGAGCAGCCGCCGCCCTTGACGCCCACGCGCAAGCCTCCCTCGTCGATGCCCTGCTTGGCCATCAACGTGCGGATCTTCATTGCGGCGGTGTCGCTGATTTGGATGCTCATGGTTCTTCGTCGGTCGGGAGAGTCGGGATGGTCTGGAAAGTCGGGACGGAGGAACTGACCGTCCTGCCCTTCCCGACCTTCCCGACCTTCCCGACCTACAGACCTGATTACGCCGTCGGCTGAGCCGAGGCGCCGGCAGCTGGCTGATCGGCCGCCTGCTTCTTCTTGTAATCGTTGATCGCGGCCTTGATGGCGTCTTCGGCCAGCACCGAACAGTGAATCTTCACTGGCGGCAGCGCGAGTTCCTCGACGATGTCGGTGTTCTTGATGGCGAGCGCCTGCTCGACCGTCTTACCCTTCAACCACTCGGTGGCCAGGCTCGAGCTCGCGATCGCCGAGCCGCAGCCGAAGGTCTTGAACTTCGCATCGTCGATGACGCCCGTCTCCGGGTTCACCCGGACCTGCAGCTTCATCACGTCGCCGCACTCCGGCGCGCCAACCAGGCCGGTGCCGACGTTCATGTCGTCCTTCGGCATCGAGCCGACGTTGCGAGGGTTCTCGTAGTGGTCGATCACTTTGTCCGAATAAGCCATGTCGATACTCCTGCTTTCAATTCCAGGTCCGGCTGAAGCCGGACACTACTGAAGTCAAATCTGCAATCTGCCATCTGCGATCTGCAGTTCGAGGATCAGTGCGCTTCCCACTGCATGGTCGATAGGTCGACGCCTTCCTTGGCGAGTTCGTAGAGCGGCGACATCTCGCGCAGGCGCGTGACGACGTTGATCAGCTTGTCGGCGACGTAGTCGACTTCCTCTTCCGTGCTCCAGCGGCCGAGTCCAAAGCGAATCGAGGAGTGCGCGAGGTCGTCGCCGGCGCCGAGGGCCTTCAGCACATAGGACGGTTCGAGGCTGGCCGAGGTGCAGGCCGAACCCGACGACACCGCCACGTCGTTGATGCCCATCAGCAGCGACTCGCCTTCGACGTACGCGAACGAGATGTTCAGGCTGTGTGGCAGGCGGTTGGCCACCGACCCGTTCACGAAGATCTCGTCGAGACCCTTGTGCAGGCGGTCGCTCAGGCGATCGCGCAGGCCGCTGAGGCGCGCGGTATCCGCGGCCATTTCGGCCTTGGCAATCTCCGCGGCCTTGCCCATGCCGACGATACCGGTCACGTTCAGCGTGCCCGAACGCATGCCGCGCTCGTGGCCGCCGCCGTCGATCTGCGGAGACAACAGCACGCGCGGGTTGCGGCGACGCACGTAGAGGGCGCCGACGCCCTTGGGGCCGTACATCTTGTGCGCGGTGATCGACACCAGGTCGACCTTCAGCGCATTGACGTCGAATGGAATCTTGCCGGCTGCCTGCACGGCGTCGGTGTGGAAGAGGATGCCCTTTTCCTTGGCAATGGCACCGATCTCGGCGATCGGCTGGATGACGCCGATCTCGTTGTTCGCCGTCATGATCGAAATCAGGATCGTCTCAGGCGAGATGGCTGCCTTCAACTCGTCGAGGTTGACCAGGCCGTCCTTCTGCACGGGCAGATAGGTGACGCGGTAGCCTTCCTTTTCGAGACGCTTGCAGGTGTCGATGACCGCCTTGTGCTCGGTCACCGCCGTGATGATGTGGTTGCCCTTCTCACGGTACATCTCGGCGACGCCCTTGATCGCCAGGTTGTTCGACTCGGTGGCGCCGCTGGTGAAGACAATTTCCTTCGCATTGGCACCGATCAGGTCGGCGACCTGCTTGCGGGCCTTGTCCACGGCCTCCTCGGCTTCCCAGCCGAACGGGTGGTTGCGGCTGGCCGAATTGCCGAAGTGCTCCGTGAAGTACGGCAGCATTGCCTCGACAACCCGGGGGTCCGCCGGAGTCGTCGCGTGGTAGTCCATGTAGATCGGAAGCTTGATAGCCATAGGTCTTTTTTCTTCTCGTCACTCTGCCCGGCATGACGCCGGAGGGTCGGTCGCCTCAGATGTGCGCGTGCAGCACCATGGCGCGTTCGGTCGGTTCGGGCGGTGCCGGTTGATCGGCGGCGAGTTCCGCGATGGTGCACTCACCGAGCGCGTTCAGGATCCGCTCGCGCACACGCCACAGCGGGTCGCGGACATTGCACTTCGAGTACTGTTCACAACTGCTTCCCTCGTCAGAGGAGCAGGCGGTGACAGTGACGGGACCGTCGATGGCCTGGATGACATCAACCACGGAGATCAGCACGGGCACCCGCGCCAACTGGTACCCGCCCCGCGTGCCCTGCTGGGAGACCAGCAGGCCGCGACGAACCAGCCGCTGCAGGATTTTGGCGAGCAGCTCGATCGGAATGTCATAGAGACCGGCGATTTCACGGGCGCTCGACGAGACGTCGCCGTGGAGGGCGAGGTGCTTCATCGAGATGAGCGCGTAGTCCGCTTTTTTCGACAGTCTGAGCATGTAGTTTCAAATACGACTGCGCGAGTCCGGTAGAATCCGACCGCGCTGGTCCTATATTAGCGTACGGGAGGGTCGGGAG
>JBKJMH010000310.1:0-2923 GCA_046596625.1 Vicinamibacterales bacterium
CGCGCAGGCGCAGGGTCCGCTACGCCCCGCACTCCGGACGGGAAGCCCGATCTCCAGGGCACCTACGACATCGCCACGCTGACCCCGCTCGAGCGTCCTGCTGCCTTCGGCACCCAGATGACGATGACGGACCAGCAGGCTCGCCAGCTCGAACGGCAGCAGGCGAGCCGTCGTGAGCAGGCCTCGCTGCCGGACAGCGGCAGCCGGGTCGCGCCGCCCATCGGCGGCGACGGTTCCACGGGCGCTGCCGGCAACGTCGGCGGTTACAACAACTTCTGGGTCGACAACGGCACGGCATACGTGGCGATCAACGGCCAGAAGCGTACCTCGCTCATCGTCGACCCGCCGAACGGGCGGGTCCCGGCGATCACGGCCGCGGCCCGCCAGCGGCAGGCGTCCCGGGCCATCCGCACCACCTCCGACGAGCAGGAAGGCACTGACCCCGGCCTCGAAGGGCCCGGCGCTTACGACGACCCGGAGCGGTGTCCGCTCGGCGAGCGGTGCCTCCTCGGGTTCGGCTCCACGTCGGGGCCGCCCGCGCTCCCGGTCCTCTACAACAACCTTCACACCATCGTGCAGACCACGGACCAGGTCCTGATCCTCAACGAGATGAACCATGACGCGCGCATCGTCCGCATGAACAGCAATCACCTGCCGCCGTCGATCCGGAACTGGATAGGCGATTCGATCGGCTGGTGGGAGGGGGAGATGCTGGTGGTGGAGACGACGAACTTCACCGGCAAGACGCGGTTCCGCGGATCCACGCAGAACCTGAAGGTGACGGAGCGTTTCTCGCGGCTCGACGCGAAGACGCTGCTGTACCGGTTCACGGTCGAGGATCCCGATACCTGGGCGCAGTCGTGGACCGGCGAGTACCCCTGGCCGACCACCGGCGACTTGATGTACGAGTATGCCTGCCACGAAGCGAACTACGCGATGGGCAACATCCTGCGTGGGGCACGGCAGCGTGAGCGGGACGCGAAGAAGTAGTTCCACGCGTTAGCGGAGGTGGTGTGTGCCTGATCTGCGTGCGGTCCTGGCGGTCTGGGCCCTGTTCACCACATCTGTACTGGCGCAGGCCGGAGTGTCGGCCCCCGCCGGCCAATCGTCCGCGGCGACGCTACCTGCGCCCGCCGCCGCTGTGCGTCAGATGCCGATCGGCACGATGAGCGACCTCATGGTGAAGATCATCTACCCGGCTTCGGATGCCGTGTTCTACATCACCACCCGTACGCCGGCCACCGACGCCGAGTGGCTCGATCTGCAAGGCAAGGCGCTCATGCTCGCGGAGTCGGCCAACCTGTTGATGATGCCGGCCCACATGCGCGACGAGGAGCGCTGGCTGGCGGATGCGAAGTTGATGCGCGATGCGGGCACCGCGGCGTACAAGGCGGCCGTGGCAAAGAACGTCGAGGCACTGGACAACCTCAACGACGCGATGTACCAGTCGTGCGTCACGTGCCACATGCACTACCGCCCGAACTACGGCCGCCGCTGACCGGGCACGGCTGAAAGATTCCGTAAAGTAGCCGTTGACATCCGGACCGCGCCGCCAGACCATAGCCGCCGTCAGGGTTCACCAGACCCACCTCATTGCGACTGGTTGACATGGAGGGCGGATGACTCGCATCGATTGTCGTCGGGCGGTTGCGTGCGTCGTGTTGACGCTGTGCACCGCAGGCGTGGCTCACGCGCAGCAGCGCGCCAGCATCGTTGGTCTCGTGCAGGACTCCACCGGCGCCGTGCTGCCCGGAGTGACGGTTGAGGCGTCGAGCCCGGTGCTCATCGAGCGATCGCGGTCGACGGTGACCGACTCGAACGGGCGGTATGCCGTCGTCGATCTCCGCCCGGGCACCTACGACGTCACCTTCAGTCTGGCCGGATTCAGCAGCGTGAAGCGCAACGGCATCGAACTCCAGGGTGCGTTCGCCGCACAGGTGAACTCCACGTTGTCAGTCGGCGCAATGGAAGAAACGCTCACGGTGACCGGCGCCACCCCGGTGGTGGACGTGCAGAGCACGCAGGCGCAGTCCGTCCTGAACCGCGAGGTGCTCGATGCGCTGCCGGCAGCCCGCAGCATGCAGGGGGGGGCGGCGCTGGTTCCCGGCGTCACGTTCTACTCGCAGGGGTTCACCTCCAACATGAGCTTTCACGGCTCCCTCCGTCAGGACCAGAGCATCCGGTTCGACGGCATGAATATCGGGCAAAACCTCACGCAGCAGGGCCAGCAGGCCAACGGCGTGGGGGTGAACGAACTTGCGCAGGAAGAGCTGGTGTACGACGCGGGTGGCCAGTCGGCCGAGAACGCGGTGGGCGGCGTTCGTATGGACTCGATTCCGCGCGACGGCGGCAATCGCTTCTCCTTCATCGGGCGTGCGTTTGGGTCGAACGGTAGCCTGCAGAACGACAACATCACCGACGACTTGCGGCGCTACATCAAGGAGGGCAACAAGCTCGGGCACCGGTTCGAAGTGAACGGCGTGTTGGGCGGGCCGATCCGGAAGGACAAGCTCTGGTTCATGTTCGCGCAGCGGTTCACGCAGACGAACAACATCATCCCGCTTCCGTCCGGCATCTTTCCCAGGTATCCGAACGGCGGCAGGGCGGAGTCGGAAGGTGCGGTGTCACCGCTGTCGAACGTCCGGCTGACGTCCCAGCTGTCGCCGCGCAACAAGCTGAACCTCGCCTATTTCAACGGCAGCGGCAGCACGCAGCGCTACGACGTGGGCTGCTCCGCCACCAGCTTCAACTCGGTGTCGTGCATCTCGCCGGAAGCGTCGTACTGGCTGCCGACTCCGCTCCAGTACGCGGCCCAGGCCAAGTGGACCTCGCCGGTCACGAGCCGCGTGCTCCTCGAGGTCGGCCAGTCGTTCTCGGTGGCCACCTACAAATTCAAGTACCAGCCGGAAGTTGGCCCCCTCGA
>JBKJMH010000061.1:0-3313 GCA_046596625.1 Vicinamibacterales bacterium
TGCGGCCGTCGACAGCAAGGGGGGGCTGGTCGTCGTGAACGGCTGGAAGACCGCTCTGCCGATCACCGCGGTCGAGGCGGTGAAGGCGCTGGAGCCGTTCTGCGGCGAGTTTCTTTACACCTACGTCGATGCCGAAGGGCTGATGAAGGGGACGAACATTCCAGCCATTCTCGAGGTTCGGCGCGCGACGACCCGGCGGGTCACCGCGGCGGGCGGCATCACGACCAGGGACGAGATCACGACTCTGCATGAGAGCGGAGTCGACTCGGTGGTCGGGATGGCAGTCTACACGGGCACACTCGCGATCGACGACCTCGGATGAGTGTGCGCACCTGAAGGTGCGCGGCTACGTCGCCGTGGCGCTAGAATGGAAATCTGCCCTCGGGCAGGGGATCTTCCAACTTCCGTGAGCATTGCCGTCCAGGCCGATCCGGCCGTCCGCCCCGCCGCCACCGTCGTTCCCCCTGTCGAACGCGTCGCGATCGACGGGAAGTTCCTGCGTGTCGGCACGGAACGCTTTCTCATCAAGGGCGTCACCTACGGCACCTTCGCCCCCGACACCGACGGCTACCAGTTCCCCGCGCTCCCGCAGATCACTGAAGACTTCCGTCTCATGGCGGAACTCGGCATCAACACCGTGCGGGTCTACACGCCGCCCCACCGCGATATGCTCGACGCCGCCGCGGCGCACGGTCTGCGCGTCATGGTCGGCTTGCCCTGGGCGCAGCACATCGCCTTCCTCGACGACCGGAAACTGCGCCGCCAGATCGAAACGAGCCTGCTCGACACCGTGCGCGCACTGGGCGATCACCCAGCCGTGCTGATGTTCGCGCTGGGCAACGAGATTCCGCCGAGCATCGTGCGCTGGCACGGCCGCCTGCGCATCGAGCGCTTCCTGCGGTCGCTGTACCGCCGCGCGAAAGCCATCTCGCCGCTGAGCCTGTTCACCTACGTCAACTTTCCCCCGACCGAATTCCTCGACCTCTCGTTCTTCGACCTCTGCGCCTTCAACGTCTACCTGCACCGCGAACAGGACCTGCGCGCCTACCTCGCGCGCCTGCAGCACATTGCCGGCCACAAGCCGCTGCTGCTCGCCGAGGCAGGAGCTGACAGCATCCGCGAGGGGCAGGACGGACAAGCCGCGATCACCGCCATGCACCTGCACGCCGCGTTCGAGGAAGGCGCCTGCGGCACTATGGCGTTCGCGTGGACCGACGAGTGGTGGCGAGGCGGGTTCGACGTCACGGACTGGGCGTTCGGCCTGGTCGATGCGGCGCGCCGCCCGAAGGCTGCCGCCGCGGCGGTGGCACAAGCCTACGCCGCCGCACCGTTCTCGCAGGCCGCGCGTGCCACGTGGCCCCGGGTGTCGGTGGTGGTGTGCGCGTACAACGCAGCCGACACGCTCGAGGACAACCTCACCTCGCTCGAGGCGCTCACCTACCCCGATGTCGAGATCATCCTCGTCAACGACGGCTCGCGCGACCGCACCAGCGAGATCGCCCACGCGCACCAGTCGGTGAAGGTCATCGACATCCCGAACGGCGGCCTCAGCGCCGCACGCAACGTCGGGCTGGCCGCTGCCACCGGCACGATCGTCGCCTACACCGACGCCGACACACGCGTCGATCGCGACTGGCTGACCTTCGTCGTGCAGCCGTTCCTGCACTCGGACGTCGCCGGCTCTGGTGGCCCCAACGTGGTTCCGGCCGACGACCCGCCGATTGCGCAGTGCATCGCTCGCGCACCGGGCGGCCCGACCCACGTCCTGCTCGACGACCGCATTGCCGAGCACGTACCCGGCTGCAACATGGCGTTCCGGCGCGACGCGCTCCTCGCCATCGGTGGTTTCAATCCCATCTATCTGCGCGCTGGCGACGATGTGGATGTGTGCTGGCGACTGCAGGCGCGCGGCTGGAAGATTGGCTTCGCTTCGTCCGCCCTCGTCTGGCATCACCACCGGTCCTCGGTGAAGGCCTACTGGCGGCAGCAGGTTGGCTACGGCGAAGGTGAGCGCTGGCTGCTCGCGCATCATCCTGAGAAGTTCCTCGACGGTCACATGCTGTGGCGCGGACGCATCTACAGCCCGCTGCCGTTCGTGCGCTCGCTGTGGAGCGAACGCGTCAACGCCGGTGTCTGGGGCACGGCGGCGTTCCCGTCGGTCTACCGCGCCGACGTCCATCCGTTCGCATTCCTGCCGCACTCGATCCACTGGCAGATCGTCTCGTTCATCCTTGCCATCGTCGGCACCGCGGTGGCGGCGACCGGCGATCACGGGTGGGCGGCCGCGCTGCTGATCGGCACCGGCCTCGTCGGCATTGCCGCAACCATCGCCAGGAACCTGTCGTACGCGTGGCGGTCGGACGTCGATTCGCTGGCAGGCCAGCGGCTCTGGTACCGGGTCACCGTCGCCTACCTGCACTTCATCCAGCCGTTTGCGCGCGTGCGCGGCATCATCCGCGGCATCCTCGCACCGCCCGAGGTGAAAGACCCGGTCGGACCACGGCAGACGAGCCGCGGGCCGACGCCGTCGTACCGGGAGTCGGCGCGGGCGCTCACGCTGCTGGTCGGCGGCGTCACCGAGGACCGCTTCTGGAGCGAACGCTGGACCAATACCGAGCGCGTGCTCACCGAACTGGTCGAGTGGCTCCGGAAGTCGCACGCCGTCAGCATCGTCGAAATCGACGAGGGGTGGTCGCACGACCGCGACATCAGCGTGCTGGTGGGCCGCTTCGGGTGGCTCGACGTGCGCGCGTTGGTCGAGGAGCACGCGGCCGGCAAGGCGCTGATGCGGGTGAACATGTTCCTGCGGCCGACCAGCGTCGGCATCGTCTCGGCCGTCGCCTTCTCCGCCGCGGTGCTGGCGGCCGCCAGCGCCGGCGTCGCCCTGCGCTGGCCGATCGCTGGCCTTGTCGCTGCCGTTGCCACGATTGCGGTCACGGCGCTGGCCGCCTGGGAAACGGCGCAAACCACGGCGATCGTGCAGCGCGGCATCCGATCGATTGCCGATGCGTCCGGCATGATCAAGATGAAGTCGGCGCGGGCGCGCCTGCCGCTGCTGGCGCCGTCCATGGGACGCGTCTACGCGCTGCGCACGGCGACGGTGTTCCTCGTGATGATTGCAGCCCTGGCCGCCGGCACCTTCATGCTGCGCGAGGCCGCCACCGCACAGGTCATCGGCGCACAGAAGGGCTTCGCAGGCGACAACGGACCGGCCATCGACGCGTGGCTCGACACGCCAGGCGGCATCGTCGTCACCGCGAGTGGCGACGTGCTGTTCGCCGACTCGAACAACCATGTCGTGCGCCGCATCGAC
>JBKJMH010000120.1:0-4463 GCA_046596625.1 Vicinamibacterales bacterium
GGAGCCGTCCTCGTCGCGGAAGGTCAGCGCGTCGGCATTCACGTTGTCGAACGCCGTGTTCTTGAAGATCGGCGTGTCAACGCGGACGCCAGCCGTCACAGTGACGTTCTTGGCCACACGGAACACGTCCTGTGCGTAGCCGCCGACGTACCACGCGTCGAGCTGCTGCAGCGGCTTGGACAAGCCCGGGATGTTCGGGTACTGGATCTGGTAGCGTGCCAGCGTGACCGGAGACGTGGTGCGGTTCGGATTCGCCAGGTAGCCGTTTGCGTCCGCGTAGAAGTCGGCAAGGGTGTTGTACGTGTAGGCGCCGTTCGAGGTTGCGAGGAAGACGTTATCCGAATGGTACTTCTCGGCGCTGACGCCAAAGGTCAGGGAGTGCTTCGTGGTGAACTTCGTGAAGCTGTCCTGCATCTGGAACGTGCGGTACCGCAGTTCGTTATTGCGCGTGAACGGGTCGGGTCCGAACGACGTATACGTCACGCCGTTGCCGTCGCGGATGTCGACGAATGGAAACTGCGGAAGCGCGTCGCGGCTCTCGTCGTTGGTCGTGTAGCCGACGGTCAGATTGTTCGCAATGCTGTTACCGACCGTCGAGTTCCACTCGCCAACGCCCGACTTGTAGTTCTCGAGAATCGCGTAGTTGGAGTTCTGGAACCCCAGCCAGTTCGTGCTGCTCGTGCCACGACCGAAGCCGGCCGAGGTGGACGAAGACAGCTGCACGCCGGTGCTGGAGCTGAGCTGGCTGTAGCGGAACGTGACCTTGTTGCTGTTGTTCAGGTTGTAGTCGCCCTTCACCAGGAACGGCGTTCCTGGCGTCAGCTTGCTGACGTTGTCGAACGGCCCGGTGTCGTACTTGAAGTTACTGTCGAGGAAAGCGCTCAACTGCGTCAGATCGGACGCGAGAACGCGGGTGACGCTGCCGGCCACCGGTTCACCGCCCGCGTTCGAACGGAACGTGGTAATCGGACGGGTATCCGTCTGCTTCTCATAACTGCCGAACGCGAACAGCCGATTCTTGATGATGGGACCACCGACCCACCCGCCCGTGTCCTTCGTCGTGAACGTGCCCGGGTTGTAGGCGAGTCCTGCTGCTTCGGTGCCGACGTACGACTGGTTACGGTAGCGCGTGTAGATCGACCCGACCAGCAGGTTGGTGCCGCTGCGGGTCACCATGTTCACGCCGGCGCCGACGAAGTTGCCCTGACGGACATCGTAGGGGGCGATGCTCACCTGCACCTGGTCGATGGCCTCGAGGGAAATCGGCGCAACGCCCGTGCGGTCGCCCGGTTGACCGCCGAGGCCAAACGAGTTATTGAAATAGGAACCGTCAACCGTGATGTTGTTCATCCGGTTATCCTGGCCAGCGAACGTGCCGCTGAAGCCAGCTTGCGGCGTGAGGCGCGTCACGTCATTGATGCGGCCTGAAACGGTCGGAAGCACGGCGAGCTCATCGCGGCCCACCGACGTCGCGGCGCCGGTCCGGCTGGAGCTGAACGTGGCATTGGCCGTGGCTACAACCTCGATCGTCTCGGACACCGTCGCGAGCGACAGCTTGAAGGTCAGGTCCTGGGTCACGCCCAAGCTCAAGTTAACGTTGTTCTGGGCCTCGGTGCGGAATCCGCTCAGTTCGGCTGTGACCTTGTACGGCCCGCCGACCCGCATGCCCGGAATGACGAAGCGCCCATCCGCCTGACTAACCGCCGAATACGTCGACCCGGATGGCTCGTGCACGGCGGTGATGGCGGCGCCGGGAACCACGGCACCCTGGCTGTCCGTCACATCACCGGCAATGCCCCCGGTCGTCACCTGCGCCAGCGCACGTCCCGTCGGCATGAAGACGCCGAAGTCGCACAGCAGCGCAACGAGGACTAACAAACGTGATGTCTTCCGACTCATATGGTCTCCGTGTAAAAGTGCGGACTCGACGCGTCACGTGGGTGACCCGAGAAGTTCAGCTTACGCGAAGCCCGTAACGATCGGGTGAACGCGTATGCAGACATTTCATTATGGTCTGCCCGGTGCGGTCCTTATGCTTTGTAGAATCTATTCTCGCTCGGCTGGCACGAGGTCGGCGCTGCTTCCGGGCCGGAACTCCGGTGGACGTGATCGCGCTCCGATTCGTTGGATCGGGAGCAGCTGCGAGGTTCCGGGGCAGGGCTGCCGGACCCCGAGGCTCGCCTCGCACCGCAGTAGGCTGACGTAAAGAAGATCACCATGATGGACGCACAAATCGAAGGCTATTTGTTTCAGTTGGTCTCGATCACTCAGGATCTGCCTGGCGTGGCGGGAGGGCTGACACAGGCACAGTTCAACTGGCAGCCCCATTCAGGACGCTGGTCGATCGGCCAATGCGTCGCACACCTCAACATCACGCTCGCGCGCTACCTTCCGGTGCTCGACCAGGCCGTATCGACCGGGCGGTCACAGGGACGACTGGCACACGGGCCTTTCGTGCCGTCGCTTTTCGAGCGGTGGTTCATAGGCTCGCTCGAGCCGCCAGTGCGCCTTCGTTTCAAGACTCCGAAAGCCTTCGCGGGGGGCGTGGATCTCGAGGTGGGCGCCACTCTCGCTCAGTGGGATGAGCTGCACCGGGCGTTCGCCGAGCGGATTCGGGCCGCTGAGGGACTCGATCGCACCCGCCTCAAGGTGAGATCTCAGTTCGGGCCGATGTCATTCAGTCTGGGCGCGACGTTCTCGGTGCTGCTGGCGCACGAGCGGCGCCATCTGTGGCAGGCGCGCGAGGTGAGAACGAGCGTGGGGTTCCCGGCGGGGTGAAACAGGACGCACAAAAGAAAACGGCCGCCCCTCACAGGGCGGCCGTATCTTCGTACCGTTCGTGAACGGAACTAGTTGCTGGCGACGCCGGCGGCCTTGCGCATGCCCGCCGTGACGATACCGACCTTCTCGACGCCCGCACCGCGTGCGGCGTCGATGACGGCCATGATGTCACCGTACCGGAGCGTTTCCGCGCCGGAGATGAACATCGTCTTGTCCTTGCGCTCTTCGAAGATCGTGCGCAGCTTGTTCTCGAGGTCGCCGATGGTTGTGTCCTGCTTGTTCACCGATAGGTGCTTGTCCGCAGTGTATTCCACCACGATCTGGCTCACATCAGGGGTCTGATCAGTGGAGTTCTTCGTTTCCGCCGGAAGGTTGATGTCGACACCCTTCTGCGTAAGGGGCAGGGCCGCCATGAAGATTACGAGCAGCACGAGCAGCACGTCGATCAGCGGCGTGACGTTCATGTCCGAATTGGCAGCAGCGGTTTCGCCCTTGACGACCTTTTCGGCACCGTAGTGATTGTGCGCGTGTGCCATTACTGACCTCCCGCTCCGCCGCTCGTGTTTTTGGTCTTTTCGGTGATGAGGCCCACGTCTTCGATCGCCGCCTGGCGCAACTGGTCCATCACGGCCATGACCGCGCCGTACTCGACTTCCTCGTCCGCCTTGATCAGGACGATCTTCTCGCCCTTACCGTCGAGGAGGTCGGTGACCCTCTGGGCCAGGTCGACTTCGCGAATCGGCTTGGCGTTCAGGTAGATTTCCTTGTTGGCGGCGACGGAGATGACGACCTGGTCCTGCGACTCCGGCTTGTCGACCGTGTTTGCGACGGTCGGAAGCCTGAGGCTCACACCCTGCTGAAGCATTGGGGCGATAAGCATCATGATGATGAGCAGCACCAACATGACGTCGACAAGCGGCGTCACGTTGATATCGGACTTGACTCCGCCTTTGGCGCCGCCAAGGTCCATTGACATAGCTGATTCTCCTAACCCGTAAATGGCTATGCGCTACAGGAGACAGGCTCCTGCCCTGGGATCTACCCTGGGCGCGGAGCCCGAACCCGGACGCCTGCTAGGCCGTCTTCTTGATGAAGTAGTCCACGAGCTCCGACGACGAGTTGTCCATTTCGACGTTGAAGTACTCGATGCGGCCGGTCAGGTAGTTGTAGAACCAGACCGCCGGAATCGCGACGACGAGCCCGAGCGCGGTTTCGACGAGCGCTTCCGAAATACCGGCCGAGACCGCGCCGAGACCGCCCGAGCCGGTGGACGCGATGCCCTGGAAGGCGGTGATGATGCCGACGACCGTGCCGAGCAGTCCGACGAACGGCGCCGTGGCGCCGATGGTGGCGAGGGCCGCGACCCCCTTCTTGAGGTCATTGGCCGTCAGCGCCGAGGCGCGCTGAATGGCACGGCGGACGGTGTCGACCAGGTCCTCACGGCTGAGGTTGGAGCCGCTCTCCTGCTGGAACTGATATTCCTGCAACCCGGCCAGCACGACCTTGGCCAGATGACTGTAGCGGAACGCCTTCGAGGACGACAGCGCGATGGCGTCCTTCAGTCGGCCGTCCTTCAGGTGCTTGGCGACCTGCGGGGCGTACAGCTTCGACTGCTTCTGCGCCTGCGTGAAGGTGTAAATCCGCTCGATGGCCACACCAAACGAAATCATCGACATGAAAAT
>JBKJMH010000242.1:0-15904 GCA_046596625.1 Vicinamibacterales bacterium
GAGCGTCGAGTACGGCCCACGGCCACGCAGCGGCTCGCGGGTGCGCCGCTACCTGTTCAGTGCCGGACTCGACGTGCAGACCGATCTCGACAACCAGCTGCTGCAGCGCTCGGTCGACCTGAAGCTGCTCGAGGTCCAGTTCCAGTCACAGGATTCGTTGTCGGCAACGGTGTCGAACAACCGCGAGGTGCTCGACGAAGCGTTCACGCCGGCACGAGGCATCACGCTGCCGCTCGGGGCCGACTACGACACCAACGTCCTCAGCCTGCGCGCCGCGACGGCGAACCGCCGGGTTGTGGCGGTCAGCACGACCGTGGAAGCGGGCGGCTTCTACTCGGGCACCAAACGCAGCGCCGCCATCAACCTCACGCTGCGCGCCCGGCCCGGGTTCATCGTCTATGCGTCGACCGAGCTGAACCACGTCGAACTCGCCGAGGGCGACTTCACCACGCGGCTCTACCGCCTGGTGGGCGAAGCGCAGTTCAGTCCGTGGATCGCGCTGGTGAACAACTTCCAGTACGATTCGGTCAGTGCCGTGCTCGGGTGGCAGTCGCGCTTCCGCTGGATTCTGCGGCCCGGCAGCGATATCTACTTCGTCTACACCCACAACTGGGTGGACGATCCGGTGCTGAACCGCTTCAGCACGCTCGACCGCCGCGTGGCGTCGAAGGTGCTCTACACCCATCGTTTCTGAAGGTTACATGCCACTCACCGACTACGTCACCCTGGGCCGTTCCGGCCTGCGCGTCAGCCCGCTCTGCCTCGGAGCCATGACCTTCGGCGAGGACTGGGGCTGGGGTTCGAGCGTCGCCGAGTCCGAGGCGATCATCGCCCGCTACATGGAGCAGGGCGGCAACTTCATCGATACCGCCAACGGCTACACCCGGGGTCACTCGGAAAAGATCATCGGCGATTTCATCGCCCACGACCGCCAGCGCCGCGACCGCATGGTCATTGCGACGAAGTTCTTCACCAACCTCTACACCGGCGACCCGAACGCTGGCGGCACGTCGCGCAAGAGCATCGTCGCCTCGTGCGAGCAGTCGCTGCGCCGTCTGCAGACGGACTACCTCGACCTCTACTGGATGCATGCCTGGGACAAGTTCACGCCGATCGACGAGACCATGCGCGCGCTCGACGACCTGGTGCGCGCAGGCAAAGTCCGCTACATCGGCGTCTCCGACACGCCGGCCTGGAAGGTGACGCAGGCGCAGATGCTCGCCGACTGGAAAGCGTGGACGCCGTTCGTCGCGGTGCAGATCGAGTACTCGCTCATCGAACGCACCATCGAAGGCGACCTGCTGCCGATGGCGCGCGAGTTCGGCCTCGGCGTGACGCCGTGGTCGCCGCTGCGCGGCGGCGCCCTGTCGGGCAAGTACACGCGCGCCAACGCCGGCACGCAGAAGGCGGACCGCGGCGACCGCGTCACCTCGTTCCTCAACGAGCGCACCTACACGATCATCGACGAGCTCACCCGCGTCGCTGGTGAACTCGGAGTGACGCCAGCGGCCGTGGCCATCGCGTGGGTGCAGCAGCGGCCGGGGGTCTCGTCCACGATCATCGGCGCGCGCACCCTGGCGCAGCTCGATCAGAACCTCGCGGCGCTCGACGTGCCGCTCACCACCGCTCACAAAGCGGCGCTCGACAAGGTTTCTGAGCCGACGCTCGGCTTCCCGCACGCCTTCCTCACGTTCGCGTCGATGATTTCCGGCGGCGGCACCACCGTGAACGGTGAAGCCTCGGTGCCGTGGCCGCTGGCGCCGAAGAACGACGCCGAACGCTATTAGCCGGTGCTGGAGGCGGCGCACCTGAAGGTGCGCGGCTACGACCCCTGGATGGACGTAGCTGCCGACCTTCAGGTCGGCCGCCGCACGTCACCACCGGCTGGCGTCGGCTTCGAGCAGCGTACTCAGCACCATCTCCGCCGACGCCGCGTGAAACGTGGCGTCGATCCGGTCGGCGGTGTCGGTCGGCTGGTGGACGTCGGCATGGTCCTCCACGCCGAAGTACAGGAACGGCACGCCGGCATCGTGGAAAGCGCCGTGGTCCGACAGCGACGTCCAGTCCGCGATCAGGCCGGTCATCAGCATGGGCCGATCGTGGCCGATGTGGACCGGCACCGTCGCCGTCCGCGCCGCGGCATCTACCATCGGCCGCAGCGACGCCGTGGCTCGCACACCCGAGACGAACAGCCGGCCGTCGTCTGAACGCCCGATCATGTCGACGTTGATGTTCAATCGCAGGCGCTCGCGCGCGAACGGCAGCGCTGCCACGAACGCCTTCGCCCCACGCAGCCCCAGCTCCTCGGCGTCGAACGCCGCGAACACCACGGTGTGTGCCGGCGGATGCGCCACGAGGTATGCCGCCGTCGCCAGCAGCGCAGACACGCCTGACGCGTTGTCGTCGGCTCCCGGATACATCACGCCGTTGATGACCCCGAGGTGGTCGAAGTGGGCCGACACCACCACGACGTCATCAGGGCTGGTAGTGCCGGGTACGTAGCCGACGATGTTGCGCGTGGCGGTGAAGCTTTTGCGAAACGGCCGGTTCCACCGCCAGAGCGCGCGAATGCTGGTGTGTTCGAAGGAGAACGGCTGCTCGTAGGCGGCACCGAAAGAACGGAGGCCGAGTTCGGCGAAGCGGTCCGCAATCAGCTTGGCGGCTCTCGCACTGCCCGGCGTCTCGGGGGCGCGCCCCTGGAACGGCTCGGACGCCAGCAAGGCGAGGTCGGCGTGCATGCGTGCTGCATCGAGCCTCGACAGAACAGTTCCCGGCGTCGCGCGCGGCAGGGCCACGGCGAGCCGCCTGGTCTCGAGGACACGCCCCGCCACCAGGCACAACAGGACGGCTCCAAGCACCGCAAGGCGTCGCCGGCGGCTGATGCGCATACGCCGCTGTATGTTAGCGCTCATTGGCGGCTCGCCTGCAACGGCCGCACGCCCCTGCCGGACCGACGCCCCAGTACAATGCACGGCGTGAACAACATCACACGCATCGGCATCATCGGCATGGGCCGCGTCGGCGCCAGCGCCGCCATTTCAGTGCTGCACTCGGGCATCGCGGAAGAACTGCTCGTGCACGATGCGCGGCCGGAGACGGCTGAAGGCGAGGCGATGGACCTGGTGCACGGGCGCTCGTTCCTGCCGCCCGCCACGGTCCGCGTGGCGGCGCTCGACGAGATGCTCGATACCCGCGCGATCGTCATCGCCGCCGGCAAGAGCGGCACAGCCACCCAGTCGCGCCTCGACCTCGCGCGCGAGAACGCCGCCATCGTGCGCGACCTCGCCACCGCCCTGCGCGGCTACGCCGGACTCGTGGTGCTGGTAACCAACCCGGTCGACGTCCTGACGTTCACGTTCGCGAAGGCCTCGGGCCTGCCGCCCGAGCGCGTACTCGGCACCGGCACGATGCTGGACACGGCGCGGCTGCGGCACGTGGTGGGTCGCACGCTGAACATCGACGCGCACTCGGTGCACGCCCAGATCGTCGGCGAGCATGGCGACTCGGAAGTGGCGCTGTGGTCGAGCGCGCAGGCGGCCGGGCTGCCACTGCGACAGTGGCCCGCCTGGCAGCCGGAGTGCGAACAGACGCTCCGCGACGAAGTGCGGCGGGCAGCCTACGAGATCATCAAGCGCAAGGGCGCAACGAACCACGCCATCGGCACCGTCACCGCCGCCTTGCTCCGCACCTACCTGCGCAACGAGAACCGCGTGCTCACCGTCTCGCGGCTGCAGGATGGCGCGTTCGGCCTGACCGACGTTGCCCTCTCCCTGCCGTCGGTGGTTGGCAACGCGGGCGCGGCGACGGTGATCCTGCCGAAGATGAACGGCGACGAGCGCAGCCGGCTGGGACACTCGGCAGACGTGCTCAAGCAGGCGATCGAGGCGATCGGCGCGTAGCTACAGCTGCCCGGACTGCAGCAGTCGGGCAATGCTCGCCTGCGCCCTGGCTTTCACCGGCTCCGGCAGTTCCGCAACCACGGAGCCGCGGCACAGGCCGATGGTGGCGCGCAGCCCTTGCACCACGTCCGCACAGTCGGCGCAGGTGCGGCAGTGTTGCTCGATCGCGTCGCACTCCGTCGCCTCGAGTTCACCATCGAGGTAGGCGGAGATGCCGCCGAGCACCGCCGCGCATGCAGGCTTCACAGCGTCGGTCACACATCCTCCAGCGTCTCGCGCAGCATCATGCGGGCCCGGTGCAGACGCTGCTTCACGTTGGCCTCGGAAAACCCGGTGATGGCGGCCACCTCGCGCGTCGACAGCCCCTCGATCTCGCGCAGGACGACGATCACGCGGTAGCCCGGTTCCAGCGTCGCCAGCGCGCGGCGCAGGCGCACGCCCTTCCAATCGTTGATGAGTTGCTCGTCCACCGGACGACCGCTTGTATCCGCGACGTCCAGCGGTGCCGCCTCGCCATCGCCGTCGCGGGCACCCTGCTCGAGCGACGTCATCTGCGCCGGTTCGTTAACCCGCCGGCGCCGCTTCATGAGACACGCGTTGCGGACGGTCTGATACAGCCAGGTCCGAAACGCCTCCGGCTCCTTGATGTGCGAGACGTGCTTGTACGTGTTCAGGAGCGCGTCCTGCATCACGTCCTCGGCATCCTCAGGATGGCCGCACACCAGCAGGCTGAAGCGGTACGCCACTTCCTGCGCCCGCATCAGCAGCCGTTCCATCGCGGCGGCATCGCCCGCTGCGGCCTGCCGCACCATCTCGGCGTATTCGCTTCGGGCTGGGTCGCTGGCGGATGGATGCGCTGATTCCGGCTTGGTGACAGCCACAGACCCTCATTCTATTCGTGTCACCAACACGAGCGGCGGTGCATCTCTCGGAGCAATGACACAGCTCCACATCCTGACTGTCACGATGCTGTGCGTCGGTGCGAGTGCCGCGCTGGCGCAGGACGCGCCGGTCCCCGTCATCACCCTCGGACAGATGGTACTGGCTGGCACGGCGAACAATCCTGCGGTGCGCGCGGCCGCAGCCGGTGCCCACGCCGCAGACGCTTCCGCATCGGCGGTGCGGGCGTCGCTGTATCCGCGGGTGACGCTCACCGAGGCCTGGCAGCGTGGCGACCAGCCGGTGTTCGTCTTCGGCGCGCTGCTGGCCAGCCGCCAGTTCGCCGCCAGTAACTTTGCCGTCGAGCAACTCAACCAACCAGACGCACGTGGCTACTTCCACGGCACCGCCGCTATCGAGCAGCTACTCTTCGACGGCGGCGCACGCAAGGCCCGCATCGATGCCGCGCGTGCCACGCAGCAGATAGCCGCCACCGCGTCGCGTGAGGCCGCGCTCGGCACAGCAGCGTCCATCGCCGAGACCTACGGCCGAATGCTGGCGGTGCAGGCCGCCCACCGCGCCGCGGTGTCCTTGCGCGAGGCGGGCCAGGAAGATCTCGATCTGGCCATCAGGCGCCGCGACGCGGGCGTCGCGACGGAAGCCGACGTGCTCTCCTTGCGCGTCCACGTCGCGGACCTCGAGCAGCGCATCATCCAGGCAGACGGCGACACCGCCGTGCTCCGGGCTCAACTCAACCGCCTGACCGGCGAGCCGATCGCCCGCCCGTTCGTCGCAGTCGAACCGGCGCCGGTGGCCGTCACCGCACTGCCGTCGCTCGACCAGTTGTTGATCGAGGCCCGCACGAGTCGGCCCGAGATCCAGCGCGCGGCCGCCTCCGAGGCGCTCGCCGACAGCGGACGCCGGGCCGCGCGCGCCGCTTTTGCACCCACCGTCGCGGCCCAGGCGGCGTTCGACGTCAGCGGCACCCGGGTCGGAGACCGGGCCGCCTCGTGGCTGGTCGGCGGCGAAGTGCGCTGGACGCTGGCGCTGGCCGGCGCCGAGCGGGCGCAGTTGAAGGCGGCGACGGCCGCAGCCTCCCGCACCCGCGCCGAGGCCGACGATGCCCGCGCGCAGGCGGAGGTGGATGTGGTGACGGCGCTCCAGATGGTCACCACTGCGCGTGCGCGGCAGGCCGTCGGGACGGCTACCGTGGCCCAGGCGCGTGAGAGCCAGCGCATCATCCGCGACCGCTTCGATGCCGGACTTGCGCCCGTCACCGATGTCTTGCGCGCGGCCTCCGCCGTGCTCGATGCCGACGCCAGGCGCGTCGCCGCCCTGGTCGATCTCGTCACCGGCAACGCGCGGCTGAACCTCGCACTGGGGCGTGTCCAGTGAACGCCTTCCCCGCACTTTCTGTCAGCGCCCAGACTTCGAGAGTACCCGTGAACGCCACCGTACTCACAGCACTGCTGCTCGCCGCCCTTACCAGCGCGGCATGTTCGACCACACCCGAGGCAACGCCCGCCACCGCCCCGCCGATTGCCGTGACGACGACCACGGCGGCGATGACCGCAGTGCCGGCCACGTTCGAGGCGGGCGGCATCGTGCGCGCGCGTCTCACCGCGGCGATCGCGAGCCGCGTGATGGCGACGGTGACCGACGTGCGCGTGCATGCGGGCGACCGTGTCCGCAAGGGCGATGCACTCGTCTGGCTCGATCCGCGGGAGATGTCCGCCAACCGCGACCGCGCGGCCGCCGCCGCCATCGCGGCGCTGGAGTCGTCCGCAGCCGCTGCCGCCGACGTTGCTGCTGCCGAGGCGAACCTGGAGTTCGCCCGCGCCACCCACCAGCGCATCGCGGAACTGGCGGCGAAGAAGTCGTCGACCCCACAGGAACTGGACCAGGCCGTGGCCGCCCTGCGGTCCGCCGACGCCCAGGTGCGTGGGTCGCAGGCCAGGCGCGCCGCTGCCGCCGCTGGCGAGCGCGCCGCCGGCGCGGCTACCGCTGCGGCCGACACCGGACTCAGCTACACCACGCTCGTCGCACCGTTCGACGCGGTCGTGAGCGACCGCGCGGTCGATCCCGGCGCGATGGCCACGCCCGGCACTCCGCTGCTGGTGCTCGAAGATGTGTCGACGCTGCGGCTCGAGGTACGCGTCGACGAGTCGCGCGCCTCGCAGTTGCAGGTCGGACAGGCGGTCGAGGTCTCGACTGCCGCGGAGCGCGCGGACGGCGCCGCATGGACAGCCGCCCACATCACCGAGCTCGCGCGCTTGGACCCGGCGTCGCACACCGTCGTGGTGAAGATCGACCTCGCGAAAGGCACGCCGGTCCGCTCCGGCAGTTTCGCGCGCGCCCGGTTCACCGGCGCGCCGCACACAGCGCTGACCGTTCCGGCCGCGGCACTGGTGCAGCGCGGCCAGCTCACCTTCGTCTTCGTCGTCGACCAGGGTTCGATGGCACGGCTGCGGGCCGTCTCGACCGGTGCCGGCGCAAAAGGCCGCGCTGAAGTGCTCGCCGGACTCGCCGACGGCGACGTGCTGGTGGTGAGCCCGCCACCAGCGCTCACTGACGGACATCCTGTGCAGACGGGCGCCGCCGCCACCACCGGAGCGGGCCGATGAGCACCTTCCGGCTGGGTGCGGCCGGCCGTATGGCCCAGGCGTTCGCGCACAGCAAGCTCACGCCGCTGCTGATGCTCACCTCGCTGCTGCTCGGCGTGTGGGCAGTCATCGCGCTGCCCCGCGAAGAAGAGCCGCAGATCATCGTGCCGATGGTCGACGTGTTCGTCGACATGCCGGGTGTATCACCACCGGAGATCGAACAGCGCGTCACCAGGCCGCTCGAGAAGCTGCTGTGGGAGGTGCCGGGAGTCGAGTACATCTACTCGACGTCGAGCACCGGGCGGGCCATGGTCATCGTGCGCTTCCTCGTCGGACAGGACGAAGAGAAGGCGCTCGTTCGTCTCAACCAGAAGCTGGCCGCGAATGCCGGCGCCCTGCCGCCAGACGCGTCCCCACCGATGGTGCAGGCGCGCTCGATCGACGACGTGCCGGTGATGGCCCTCACGCTCTCAGGTACGCAATACGACGCTGTGCAGGTGCGGCAGTTTGCGGCGCAGCTGCACGACGTACTGAAGGAACTGCCGGACATTGCCGAGGTGACGCTCATCGGCGGGCGTCAGCGCCAGGTGACGGTGCAGCTCGACCCGGAAGCGCTCGCCGCCCGTGGTCTCGACCCGATGGCGGTACAGCAGGCACTCGCCCGCAGCAACGTCCGCCTCTCGGGCAGCGCCGTCACCTCCGGTAACGCCTCGGTGCAGGTGGAGACGGGCGACTGGCCCACGTCGGTGGAGGCACTCCGCCGCGTCGTTGTGCGCGAGGGCGACGCCGGCGTGGTGTGGCTGGGCGACGTGGCGACGGTGGTGGACGGCGGCGGCGAACCGGCCGACTACGTGCGCCAGCACACCAAGGGTGGCGAGGCGCGTCCCGCGGTGACGATCGCCATCGCCAAGCGGAAAGGCGTCAACGCCATCGAGCTGACCCGTGGGGTCCACGCGAAGGTGGACGCCGCCCGCGGCTACATCCTGCCGGCCGACCTCGATGTGGCCGTTACCCGCGACTATGGCGAGACCGCCGAGCAGAAGTCGAACGAGCTGCTCTGGCACATGTTCCTGGCCATCGTCTCGGTGTCGATCCTGATCTGGCTCGTCCTCGGCCGGCGCGAATCGCTCGTCGTGATGACCGCGATTCCGGTCACGCTGGCACTGACCCTGTTCGTGTTCTATCTCTACGGCTACACCCTGAACCGCATCACGCTGTTCGCGCTCATCTTCTCCATTGGCATCCTGGTGGACGACGCGATCGTGGTGGTCGAGAACATCGTGCGGCACATGCGCCAGTGCGGCCACGATGCCGACGTGGCGGCGGTCACCATCGGCGCCGTCGACGAGGTGGGTAATCCCACCATCCTCGCCACGCTGGCCGTCGTGGCCGCCATCCTGCCGATGGCGTTCGTCGGTGGCTTGATGGGGCCCTACATGCGGCCGATTCCCGTTGGTGCGACAGCGGCGATGCTGTTCTCGCTCGTGGTCGCGTTCGTCGTCACTCCGTGGTCGGCGCTACGCCTGCTGAAGCGCGGCGATGGCCACGGTCATCACCAGGAGGACCGCATGACCGCCGCCTACCGGCGAGTGATGCGGCGCCTCATCACCGATGCACGCGCGCGCTGGGCGTTCCTTGGCGGCGTGGCAGTGCTGCTGGTGATTGCCGTCGCGACGGTGCCGGCAGGCGTGGTGACGGTGAAGATGCTGCCGTTCGACAACAAGAGCGAACTGCAGGTGGTGGTGCACATGACGGAGGGCACCCCGCTCGAGGCGACCGCGGCCGTCGCCGACGCGCTGGCGACCGCTGCCCTGAAGGACCATGCGGTGACGAGCGTGCAGAGCTACACCGGCACGTCGTCGCCTTACACCTTCAACGGCCTGGTCCGCCATTACTTCCTGCGGCGCGAACCGAACCTCGCCGACCTGCAGCTGATGCTCACGCCGAAGGACGAGCGCAGTGAGCAGAGCCACGCCATCGCCGGGCGCATTCGCGAGCAGCTCGCGCCAATTGCGCACGCACTGCACGCCACCATTCAGGTGGTGGAAGTGCCGCCTGGTCCGCCGGTGCTGCAGACGATCGTGGCCGAAGTCTATGGTCCGGACGAGACGCGGCGCCTCGATCTGGCCACTACCATCCGCGGCGTCCTCGAGCACACGGCCGGCGTGGTCGACGTCGACTGGTATGTCGATGCCAGCCGCTCGAAGCTGCGCCTCGAGGTGAACGCCGAGAGGGCCGCCGCGGCAGGCGTGTCGGCCGCGGCCGTGGCCGGCGTGGTGCGGATGGCCGGAGCCGGCAGTCCTGCCGGGCTGCTGCACGACGAGCGGGCGCGCGAAGCCGTGCCGGTAATAGTCCGCCTGCCGCGCGACAGGCGCGGGTCGCTCGATGCCCTGAAGAGCCTGCGCCTCGGACCGCAACAGGCCTCGGTCGGCGAACTGACCGACACCCTGACGATGGCCGAACCGCAGACGATCTATCACAAGAACCTGCGCCCCGTAACCTACGTCACGGCGGATGTCGCCGGACAGATCGAGAGTCCGGTCTACGCCATTCTCGGCATGAACCGCACGCTGGCCGCGGTGCGGTTGCCGGAAGGCTACGGCCTCGAGATCTACAACACCCACCAGCCGTTCGATTCGTCGACCTACGCCATGAAGTGGGACGGCGAGTGGCACATCACCTACGAGGTGTTCCGCGATCTCGGCATCGCGTTCGCGGCGGTGCTCGTGCTGATCTACATCCTGGTGGTCGGCTGGTTCCAGTCGTTCACGAGCCCGCTGACCATCATGCTGGCCATCCCGTTCTCGCTGGTCGGCATCCTGCCGGCGCACGCTGCACTCGGGGCGTTCTTCACCGCGACGTCGATGATCGGCTTCATCGCCGGGGCCGGCATCGTGGTGCGGAACTCGATCATCCTGGTCGACTTCATCGAACTCCGCATCCGCGACGGCATGGCCATCGAGGACGCCGTGGTCGACGCCGGCGCGGTGCGCTTCCGTCCGATGGCGCTAACCGCCGCCGCCGTCATCGTCGGGTCGGCGGTGATTCTGTTCGACCCGATCTTCCAGGGCCTGGCGATTTCGCTGATGGCCGGAGAAGTGGCGTCGCTGCTGCTCTCGCGCATGACCGTACCGATCACCTATTACATCACCCATCGCCATGACCTGGCTGCGTCCACCGCGACGCCGACAGGCACGGAAGGAGTTGCCGCATGACTCGCCTGACCGTTGAACCCATGCTCCGCCTGGTTGGCGGGTCGTTTGTCGCCGCGAGCGTGGTGCTCGGCCTCTACGTGAGCCCGTACTTCCTCTGGTTCACGCTGTTCGTCGGCCTGAACCTCGCTCAGTCGGCTGTCACCGGCTGGTGCCCGATGGTGTGGTTCCTGAAGAAGTGTCACGTGCCCGACCGGCTGCCACCGGCGCACGCTGACGGCGCGCTATGATCGGTCCGCGTGCCCATTCCGCGAAGCGCTAGCGAGACCACGGCGCCCGCCTCCGTTGGCGGTGCGGCGGCACGGCAGCCACTGCCACGCTTCGAGCTGATCGTCGAGGCGCTGTCGGTGGCGGTGCTCGTCTTCAGGCGGCATCAGCTCGTCTACGCGAACACGGCGGCGCAGCAGCTGCGAGACCGGCTCAGGACCAAGTACCGGTCGGAGCTGACCGTGGTGCTGGCCGACTACCTGCGCGGTCTCGACCGGCTCGATTCCGGCACCACCACCAGCCTGCTGACCGGCCAGCGCGGCGAGCCGTTCTACCTGCACGTCATTCCGCTCGACACCACGGGTATAGACATCGCCGTCAGTGTCCGGGAACTGGGCGCCTCGCTCGGCGCGTTCCGCACCCGGTATCGCCTCTCGAAACGTGAAGCTGAAGTGGTCGAACTGGTCCGGCTGGGCTACCGGAATCGCGACATCGCCGTCTCGCTCGGCACCTCCCCCACCACCATCAAGAAGCACATGACGCACATCTTCGACAAGGTGGGCGTGGACAACCGCACCCAGCTCATCTCCAGGATTGCGTGAGGCTCCGGAGGAAAATGCGGGGTCAAGTACTACCTAAGTAGTATTGTTGGGCTAATCTTTCGCTCATATAGTCCGAAAAGTCTTCCAGACGCTTTTCTCAGCTCATTCTGCGGTTCGCTCGCCGTCCGGAGGGTTCCCGGTTGCTGTACGCCAGTGCTGTGTCCGATGTCGGACGCGTTCGAAAGACCAACGAGGACGCCTTCGTCGCCGACCTCGACGTGGCCCTGTTCTGTGTGGCCGACGGCATGGGTGGCCATGATGCGGGCGAAGTGGCGTCGGCGCTGGCCATCGACGCCATCACCGCGTTCATCCGCCGCTCCTCGGTCGACACCGACTTCTCCTGGCCCTACGGTATCGACCGGACGCTCTCCTACGACGCCAACCGCCTGCGAACCGCCATTCACTTGGCTAACCGCAAGATCTTCCGCACGGCCGAGAGCAACGACGACTACAACGGCATGGGCACCACCATCGTCGGCGCCCTGGTGAACGCCGACCGCATGGCCATCGCGCATGTGGGCGACAGCCGCCTCTACCTCGTGCGGCGTGCCCGCATCCGTCAGCTCACGGCCGACGACTCCTGGGCCGCCACCATCCTCGCCCACGACCCGCGCCTGAACCCGGCTGATATCGCCAAGCATCCGATGCGGAACGTCCTCACCAACGTGCTGGGCGCGCGCGATACGGTCGATGTGCATGTCGCCGAGCACGACCTCGAACCCGGCGATGTCATCCTGATCTGCAGCGACGGCCTGCACGGCGCCGTGGACGACACCACCCTGGCGCAGATCGCCACCAACCAGAAAGACATCCAGATCGCGACCCAACAGATGGTGGACGTGGCGCTCGACCGCGGCAGCCGCGACAACGTCACGGCCATGCTGGTCCGGTTCGACGGAGTGCCCGAGTGACCTCGTCGTCCTCGGCGCGGACCAGTGCGCCGGCCGCAGCCAACATCGGCCGCTACAGCGTGCGCGCCTGCCTGGCCTCCGGCGCCACCGGACACGTCTACCTCGCCGACGATCCGGCCACCGCGACACAGGTCGCCGTGAAGGTGCTGGTGGCCGACCTGGAGGACGAACCCGAGACGCGTGAACGCTTCTACCGCGAGGCGCGCATCCTCGCCGAACTGACCCACCCGAACATCGTGCGCGTCCTCGATATCGGCGAGGACCAGGGGCGGCCCTTCATCGCCATGGAACTGCTCGACGGCCTCGGGCTGGCAGACCATCTGCGCGCTCATCCCGACCTGCCGCTGGCCAGCCGCATCGACCTCATCCGTCAGCTCTACGCCGGCCTCGAAGCCGCGCATGCCCAGGGCACCGTGCACCGCGACGTGAAGCCAGCCAACATCATCGTGCGGCCTGACGGCGGGCTGAAGATCTTCGACTTCGGCCTCGCCCGGCTACACGAATCGACCCTTACCGCCAACGGCGCCGTGGTCGGCTCACCGGGCTATATGTCGCCCGAACAGGTAGAAGGGCGCAGGGTCGACCAGCGTTCGGACATCTTCTCGGCCGCGGCAGTCGGCTACCTGATCCTCAGCGGCCGTGCGCCGTTCGAGGCGCGCAACCTGCCGCTGGTGCTCGACGCTGTCCTGAACGAGGCGCCAGCGGCCCTGTCGGACGCCGAAGCGCCTGAGCCGCTCGCTCGTGTGCTGCTCAAGGCGCTCGAGAAATCGCCAGGGGCTCGCTACCAGTCATGCGGGGAACTCCTCGCGGATCTGCAGTCGGTCCACAACACGGTGGTGCATTCGTGATTCGCAAACTCCTCATCAGCAACGGACGATCGGACCGCGAGGTCCTGCTGGTCGGCAACATCGTCATCGGCCGCGACCCGTCGTGCCACATCAGCGAATCCGATCCGCTGCTGTCGCGGCGGCACGCCGAAGTCATTGCCAACGTGCACGGCGTCTCGGTGCGCGACCTGAACAGCCGTAATGGCATCCTGGTCAATGGCGAGAAAACCCGCGAGCAGGTGCTGCTCCCGGGCGACGTGGTACAACTCGGCCACGTCCAGGTGCGCTACGTCGAAGAGATGCCGCGTGCCGCCGACGGCATGGCCAGCCGCAGCAAGGCCGACCCGCGGCGCCAGGCGCCGCCGCCGACGCCGTCGTCGTATGACATCGATCGCTTCCGGCCCGACGCGCTGCCGCGCACCGTCGGATCGCAGCCCGGACGCTGGACACCCGAACCGACGCCACTGCCCGGCCGCCGCAGCACCGCCCCGATGCCGCCGCCCCCTCCGGCGCAGATTCACACGCCGGCCTCGCGCGGCCGCGCCGCATTCGAGGAGCACGTGGGCAGGCCCGGCGCCGACCAGACCATGGCCGCGCCACGCCACGTGGCTCCGGCGGCGCATCACGACACTACGCTCGGCCACCTGCCGACCGACATGGACGCCACCATTCTCGGTTCGGCGTCGCAGTTCGATCTCGGCACGGGACCGCGCTGGACAACCGCCGACCCCGACGCCACGATGTTTGCCTCGGCGCTGCCGCAGTTCCAGCCGCCCGAGTCGCCTGACACGACGATCGCGCCTGGGAACGCCACGTTCGCGTCCGCGCTGGCGCACCTCGCCGGCCTGGCGATGCCGGACAACGAACAGGTGCACGGCGGACCGGGCGCGCACCTGGTGGCCAACGCTGAACTGACGGTGACCGATGCCAGCCCCGGCTGCGCCGCCCTGCTTGGGGTGCCTGGCGAGCAACTCGTCGGCGATTCGCTCACCGACGTCTTCCTGCGCGGTATTCGCCGCGCCTATGCCGAACCCGATGCCACGCTGTCGCTGTCGATCGCCCGCGGCGCGCGTGGTTCGATTGCGGTCACTTTCACGTTAGACAAGACCGGCGGAACTCAGTGATGGACGCTCCGAAGCAGATGGATCGAATCGGCCGCTACCAGGTCCTGGAGAAGGTCGGCAAGGGCGGGATGGGAGTCCTCTACCGCGGCTTCGATCCGGTGCTCGATCGCGAGGTCGCGATCAAGCTGATGCTCACCGACTTCAACGAGGACACGGAGCAGATGCGTCCGCGGTTCTACCGCGAGGCGCGGGCCGCCGCCAAGCTCAATCACCGGAACATCGTCACGATCTTCGAGTTCGCCGAAGAGTCGAACATCCCCTACATCGTCATGGAGTTCCTGCGCGGCTCGCCGCTCGGCGGACGTATGAACGGCAAGCCGCCACTCTCCATCGACGACAAGCTCAACATCGTCGCGCAGTTGTGCGACGGCCTGAGCTACGCCCATGAACAGGGCGTGGTGCACCGCGACGTCAAGCCCGACAACGTCTTCATCCTCGAGGATGGCTCGGTCAAGCTGCTCGACTTCGGCATTGCGAAGCTCACCTCGTCGAACCTCACGCGGCAGGGCGACGTGCTCGGCAGCGCGTCGTACATGTCACCCGAACAGGTGGGCGGCAGCGACTCGGTCGACGGTCGCGCCGACGTGTTCTCGACCGGGGTCATGCTCTACGAACTGCTCACCGGGCACAAGCCGTTCGAGGCCGACGCACCGACAGCCGTCATCCTGAAGATCCTCAGGGACGACCCGACGCCGATGGAGAAGTGGACGCCGGGCCTGCCATCGCAGCTGGTGGCTGCCGTGATGAAGGCGCTCGCCAAGCGTCCGGAAGACCGCTGGGCCACAGCCGCCGCGCTCGGCGCCGAACTGCAGCTGATTCGCCGGGCGGTGCCCGCGTCGCAGTCGACCGCGGAACTGGACGAAACGCGTTTCGCCAGCACCCAGATGATGAAGGCGCTGCACGACGACCTGCAGAAGCTGCGCGAGCAGGAGCCGGCCGGTGGCACGGCAGTCGCGGTCGGCGCGGCAGCTGCCAGCGCCCGCGACGCGGTCGCCCCCGGAGACACGTCCGGCGGCAGCAAGATGCTCGTGCCCGCCATCCTCGGCCTGGTGGTGGTGCTCGGTGCAGGCGGCTACTTCATGTTCGGCCGATCGGCCGCGCCGGCGGAGCCAATCGCCGCCACCGCCGCCGCACCGTCCGAGCCGCCACCCGCCATGCCCAGCGCCGCGCCCGCCGCTGGCGCGCCCGCAGCTGTCGCGCCTGCCGCGACGACGGCGGCACCTGCCGCGCCGAGGACGCCCGACGTGGTGCCGGCCACAGCGCCCAGGCCCGTGTCGGCGCCGCTGGTGCCGGTGTCGATGGCCGGCGGCTACCCGTTCGAAATTCTCGACGGCGGCAGGGTGGTGTCACCGGCCAACCCGTCGCACGAGCTGAAGCTCGCCGCCGGCAAGTCGGTGGTGATCAGCGCCCCGAAGTACTTCCTGCGCCAGACCGTGCGCATCGAGGGCAGTCCTTCGCAGGGCTTCGACTGGGCCGCACCGGGCCTCGGCAAGCTCGATGTCCGGAGCGCGCAGGAAACCTGTGAGGTCGTCATCAACGACCGCAAACTCGGCAACCCGCCCCTCGTCGTCCAGGACATCGCGGCCGGCCAGTACCGCGTCGACATCGCCTGTGGAGGCGACGTCGTGAAGACTCACTAC
>JBKJMH010000142.1:0-4380 GCA_046596625.1 Vicinamibacterales bacterium
GTGCCGGCGCAGAGAGCCAGCACCGTCAGCCCCAACGTTGCCGCCGCCGTGTGAATACGTAACATGCGTGCCTCCTTGATGGCGCTACTTGACGTTCACGGTGATACGGCGCGTCGCCGTGAGTTCACCGTCGGTGCCGCTTAGTTCGAACACATACGACCCGGCCACCGGGTAGACCACGTGCGTCCGGGCGCGGCTCGTGCTCTCGAACTTGGCCTGGGCCGGGCCTGACACCTGCTTCCACGAGGCGTTCAACGCGCCGCCGCGTGGTAGCCCCTCGTCGTTCACGCTACCGAACAGGCTCTCCTGTGCGCCGACGGCGCCGACCGTGCCGAGCACGTCGATGCCGTCCTGGCGATTCGCGCCGAGCACGCGCACGGCCGGCGGGCGGTTCAGGCACACACCCTTCGGCGCTTTGGCATAGTCGACCTTCGACAGGTCCTCGGCTCCCTCCACCAGGAACCAGTTCGACTGCAGCATGCTCTGGCTGGTTCCGGTTTTGGCACCGCCGTACTCCAGGGTCCAGACCATCTTTCCGTCGAAATCTGGCGGCACCACCATGACACACTGGAAACGCCAGTGCCCGGGCTTGAAACTGGTGGGCTGCATGCGGTCGCCACCTCCTGGCGCGAACGAGTTCGCGGCGCCAGCCGGCACGGTCACCACATCGGAGTTGTGGCTGAAGTAGGCGAACGCGATGGTGTAGCTGCCATCGGGGTTCTTCAGGAACCCGTCGTAGGCGGGATAGATGGGCTGCCGCTCCTGGGCTCTCGCAGCAGGAACGAGCGGCCCCCCGAGCAATACCCCGGCAGCGATCAGTGCACCGAACAGACGACGCGCGTTCATCAGCATCTCCTCTGGCCGGGATTTTACACAGACACCCGCAAAAGCTGGCGCGTTTCGGGTGCTACCCAAATGCAGGTATCGCCGTACCGGGCGCGTTTTGCAGTGCTATATTTCGCGCAGTCTCTCGGATTGTTGGAAGAGGAGTGAATTTATGCGTCTCATGACCAGGATGGCGGGGGTCGCGTGCCTGACGGTCCTTGCCGGCGTTCTTGGTTGGCAGGCCAACACGTCGGCGCAGGGCCCGGCCACCGCAGCCTCGGCGAACACGCCGACCTTCTCGAAGGATGTGCTGCCGATTCTCCAGCGCTCGTGCCAGAAGTGCCACCGGCCCAATTCGAACGCGCCGATGTCGCTACTGAGCTACGAGGATGTGCGCCCATGGGTGCGCGCCATCCGCACACGCGTGCCCGCCCGCCAGATGCCACCGTGGCACATCGACCGGAGTATCGGCGAGTACGCGGATGACCCGTCGCTGAAGGACTCCGAGATCGAAACGATCGTGAAGTGGATCGATGGCGGCGCGCCGCGCGGCAACCCAGCTGACGCTCCGCCGGCGAAACAGTTCGCCGCGCTCGACGCCTGGGTCTACGGCGAACCCGATCTCATTGTCCGCATGGATAAGGGCTTCACCATCCCGGCCCAGGGCCCGGACATCACGCCGAGTGAGACGGTCGACCCGAAGATCACCGAGGATCGCTACGTGAAGTGGGTCCAGATCATCCCCGACGCCATGTGCTGCGTGCATCACTCGCACGTGTTCGCCAGCGTCCCCGAGGACTACGCGGACCGGGACTCCATCGGCCTCGGCCAGGGCTCGAACCGGGCCGACGAAGTCGACCTGATCGAGTACGCAGCTGGAAACGACGCCGATTTCTTCCCAGAAGGCTCCGGCAAACTCATCGCCAAGGGCTCTCTGCTCCGCTTCGAACCGCACTACCACCCGTCAGGCGAGCGTGTCGTCGACCGCCAGCGTGTTGGCATCAAGTTCTACCCCAAGGGCTACAAACCGAAGTACTCCGTCACCTCGCACCGCATTCGCACCGACGTCGGCAACATGTGGGCGCTGAACCGCGAGAAGGTCGAGGACGTCATCCTCAAGGCCGGCGGCAAGATCGACATCAATGAACCAGAGATGCCGACCGGCGCGCTGGTGGAAGAGAACCCGCTCCACTCAGCCACGGTGCTCAGCATTCCGCCGAACCAGGTGTCGCGTCACGATCGCTACTGGCCGCTGCCGCAGAACGCGCTGATCGTCAGCTTCCAGCCGCACATGCACTACCTCGGCTCGCGCATGATTCTCGAAGCCATCCATCCCGACGGCCGGCGCGAGGTGCTGACGGACGCGAACCGCTACGAGCAGAACTGGCAGATCACCTACACCTACAAGCGGCCCCACCTGTTCCCGAAGGGGACGATCCTCCACACCATCTCGTATCACGACAACACGGCGCAGAATAAGAACAATCCGGACCCGACAAATTGGCGCGGCTGGGGCAGCCGCACCATGGACGAAATGGGTCACGGCTGGACCGACGTGGCGTTCCTGACCGACGCGGAGTACCGCGAGGAGCTGGCGCAACGGCGAACCGCCGCGGCAGCGCAGCGGTCGCAGAACCAGCAGCAGTAGCACGTGCTCCACCACCGGGCTGCCTTCGGGCGGCCCGGTGCTCGCTCGTCGGCTTTCCCGAGATTCTCTCCACACAATTGAGCTATGAGGTCTGTCTACATGCAGCGGATCGGTTACCGCACTGGACGGAGGCTGGCGGCGTTCGCGTCGCTGCTGACCGTAGCACTCGTCGCTGGCCCATCACTCGTCGCGCAGCATGGCGCAAAGAACGGGGAATGGCGCGCGTGGGCCGGGGACACCGGCAGCACGCGCTACTCGCCGCTCGATCAGATCAACGCCGCGAACTTCAGCACGCTCGAGGTCGCCTGGCGCTTCAAGACTGACATCCTCGGTCCTCGACCGGACTTCAACCTGCAGGCGACGCCGCTGATGATCAACGGCGTCCTCTACTTCACCGCGGGTGAACACCGCGATGCGGTGGCGGTCAGCGCGGCCACCGGCGAACTGCTGTGGATGCATCGTCTCGAGGAAGGACGCCGCGCCCAGACCTCGTCGCGCCGCATGTCGGGCCGCGGCGTCGGCTACTGGAGCGACGGCCGCGGCGACGACCGCGTGTTCTACGTCTCCAGCGGCTACCAGCTGGTCGGCCTCAACGCGAAGAACGGCGTGCCGCTCGCCGACTTCGGCGTGAACGGCATCGTCGACCTCCGCAAGGACAACGACCAGACGCTCGACATCGAGACCGCCGACATCGGCTGGAACGGCGCGCCGATTGTGGCGAAGAACACCATCGTGGTCGGCGCCGCGCATCGCGCCGGCAGCGCGCCGCGCAGCAAGGACGCTCCGAAAGGCTACATCCGCGGTTTCGACGCCAAGACCGGCAAGCGCAAGTGGATCTTCCACACGATTCCGCGGCCGGGCGAGTTCGGCAACGACACCTGGCTGAACGATTCGTGGGCCTACACGGGACACACGGGCCTGTGGAGCCAGATGAGCGTCGATGAAGAACTCGGCATCGCGTACCTGCCGATCGAGATTCCCACCGGCGACTACTTCGGCGGCCATCGCCCGGGCAACAACCTGTTTGGCGAAAGCCTCGTCGCCGTCGACCTCGAGACCGGGCAGCGCAAGTGGCACTTCCAGTTCGTCCATCACCCGATCTGGGACTACGACGTACCGAGCGCGCCGATCCTCGCGGACATCGAGGTGAACGGTCGCCTGATCAAGGCTGTGGCCCAGCCGACAAAGCAGGGCTTCCTCTACGTGTTCGATCGCGTCACCGGCGAGCCGGTCTGGCCGATCGAGGAACGCCCGGTCGAGAAGGGGACGCTGCCGACGGAGACCTACTCGCCGACGCAGCCCTTCCCGACCAAGCCGCCAGCCTTCGAGCGTCAGGGCTTCCTGGAGGACTACGTCATCGACTTCACGCCGGAGCTGAAAGCCGAAGGCTTGAAGATCCTGCAGCAGTACAAGCTCGGCCCGCTCTTCACGCCACCGATCGCACGCGGCGAAGGCGGCAAGGTCGGCACGCTGTACATTCCGAACGGCGCCAACTGGCCCGGCGGTTCGTTCGACCCGGAAACGGGCATGATCTACGTCTATTCGCACTCGCTCCTGCGCGTGCTGTCGATGGTGAACGACTCGAAGCGGTCGGACATGAACTACATCAGCGTGGGCGGCGGTGACGACGGCGGACCAGGCCTCACGGTGCAGGGGCTGCCGATCATCAAGCCGCCCTACGGACGCATCACGGCGATCGACCTGAAGAAGGGCGACATCGCCTGGCAGATTGCGCACGGCGACACGCCGGACACCATCAAGAACCACCCGCTGCTGAAAGGGCTGAACCTGCCGCGTACCGGCCGCTCGGGCGGCGCTGGCGGCAGCTCGGGTGGCATCGGCATCCTTACCACGAAGACGCTGGTCATCTCGGGTGAAGGCGGCACGAACACCACGCCGAACGGACA
>JBKJMH010000407.1:0-3148 GCA_046596625.1 Vicinamibacterales bacterium
CTCGTATAGAGCGGCGTGAAACCAAACCGGAGGATATCGGGCGCGCGGAAGTCGCCGATCACCCCACGCTCAATCAAGGCCTGCATGACGGCGTAGCCGGCGGTGGCATGCGAGAAACTGACCTGGCTTCCTCGATCATCCGCATCGCGCGGCGAGACCAGGGAGAGACCGTGTCCTGCGCAGCGGGCTTCAACCAGGCCGATGAACCGGCCCGTGAGCGCGATCGACTTCTGCCGGATCGCCGCCATACCGCCGAGGCGTTCAGCCGCGAGAACGGTGTCGACGCCGCACTCGAGCGCGGCCAGCGAGAGCAGCGGCGGCGTTCCGCACACAAAGCGCGACATACCGGCCGCCGGGCGATAGTCGGGTGTGAATTCGAACGGCGCCGCGTGACCAAGCCAGCCAGCGAGCGGCTGCCGCCACGCGTCCTTGTCCATCTGGGCCGTGTGACGCGGATGTGCCCACGCAAACGCCGGAGCTCCAGGACCGCCGTTGAGGTACTTGTAGCCGCATCCAACCGCGAAGTCAGCGGCGGCATTGGTCGCTCCTCCGCCATAGAGATCAACCGGCACCGCTCCAGCGGAGTGTGCCAAATCCCACACGACGATGGCGCCGACGCCTCGGGCCGATCGTGTGACGTCAGCCATCCGATGCATCCGGCCGGTCCGGTAGTTCACATGCGTCAGCATCAGAATGGCAACCCGGTCGTCGAGTTGCGCGGCGATCTCTTCCTGCTCCACCAGCACGAGTTCGAAATCGTGCGCACGAGCCACGCTGTCGGCGATGTACAAGTCGGTGGGAAAGTTCGTCCGCTCAGACACGATCCGTCGCCGGCCTGGCGTGGCTTGCGCGATGGCTGCGTTCAGGACCTTGAAGAGATTGACCGAGGTCGAGTCTGCCACCACGACCTCACCCGCGCTGGCTCCGATCAGTCGTGCAATCTTGTCGGCGATTCGTTGCGACAGGCTGATCCAACCGGCGGTGTTCCAACTGCGAATCAGCCCGGCGCCCCACTCATCCTCGACGACCGCCATCGTCCGCTGTGCCGTGGCCCTTGGCAGCGCGCCCAGCGAGTTGCCGTCCAGATAGACCAGCCGCTGTTCGTCGACGCGCTCGAGGGCGAACTGGCCGCGAAGCGGAGCCAGCGGATCCGCGGCGTCGAGCGCGACGCAGTCATCTCTCGTCATCATGGCCGCGATCGCAACACCGCCCGTACCGGCGACGCGTCGGCCTGAACCCACTTGAGCGGCAACGCGATCAGTTCGTAGTCACCGGCCTCGACCTCGTCGAGAACGAGATTCTCGAGGACGCGCATGTCATGCGCAAACAGTTGTTGATGGCTGTCGAGGGTCTTGCTGTCGGCGGGATCGACCGACTGCGAATCGATTCCGACCAGTCGCACACCCAGGCCGGCGAGCCAGCTGATGGTTGCAGGGTCGAAGGCCGAGAACTCCGACGACCACCGGGTGGGCGCCTTCACGCATGTACGAACAAGTACGCGCGGGGGAAGGCCCGCCGCCGCGTGGCGCAGATGGTGCGGCGTGATCAGGGCGCCTTTGCCGATCGCGTGAATCACGCGGCAGGGACCGAGAAACGGCTCGAGATCAACCTGGCCAATCGCACTCGCGTCCCGGCCGTAGTGCAGCGGCGCATCGGCGTGCGCGCCGAGGTGCGGCGACAAGGTGATCGCGCTGACATTGACCGGACAGCCCGGACCAATCTCGGCATTCCACCGTTGCGAGTACGCAGTGTCGCCAGGAAATGGCGGCGTCTCCGGTGAGATCGGCGGCGAAATGTCCCAGATCATGCTCATGCAAGGAACACGATAACATCGCCCCCGATGGCTGCCCCGACCCCGGCCCCGCCGCGCGAATCCCTGGTTCGCGCGATCGGCACCTTCGGCTTGGCCGCGGGCATCATCAACATCACGATCGGCGGCGGCATTTTTCGCCTGCCATCGAACGTCGCCGCCTCACTCGGCGCGGCGGCGCCGCTCGCCTACCTGGTGTGCGCCGTGGCGATGGGCCTGATCGTCTCCTGCATCGCGGATGCAGGCCGCCGGGTCTCGCTCACGGGCGGCCCGTATGCCTACGTCGGCACGGCGTTCGGCGCGTATCCCGGTTTCCTGGCTGGCGTCTTGTTGTGGATGCTCGGCACGTTCGCCACCGCCGCAATCTCAACTGTCTTCGCGTCCAGCCTGTCGCAGTTGACACCGGCGCTCCAGGGTCGCGCGATGGAAATCGTGATCCTGGTCGTGGCGCTCGGCTTCTGGTCGGTCGTCAATGTGCGCGGGGTCGCGCTTGGCGTGCGCTTGAACACCATTGCGACGGTGGCCAAGCTCATGCCGCTGTTGATCGTTGTCGTTGGCGGCGCATTGTTCGTTCAAGCCGACAATTTTCACGTCGTCTCGATGCCGGTCGCCGGCGATGTCGCCCGCACGTCTCTCCTGTTGATCTTCGCCTTCGCCGGCATCGAGTGCGCACTCGTCCCGAGCGGCGAGGTTCGCGACACCGCTCGCACGGTGCCACGCGCCATTGCCCTGGCGATGATCGGCGTGACGATGCTCTACGTCGCGCTGCAGATGGTGGCCCAGGGATTGCTCGGCAGCAGTCTTCCGCAATCGACCGCCCCGTTGGCCGACGCCGCTGCGCTGTCGCTCGGAGGATGGGCCCGCTCGCTGTTGTTGATGGGTGCGGCGATATCGATGTTTGGCTACCTTGGCGGCATGACACTGTCGATCCCGCGAATGGTGTTCGCGCTCGCGTGTGACGGCTTCCTGCCCCGCGCGCTGGCCAGGGTCGATCCGGCTCACCGCTCACCTCGAGCCGCGATCATCGCGCAGTCGGTCCTCACGCTGGCGCTGGCGATTTCCGGCACGTTCGAAAAGCTGGCGATTCTCGCCAACGTCTCCGCCCTCGCGCTGTACTTCGGCTGTGCCACGGCGTCGTGGCGCCTTCGGAAGGAGCGCGTTGCCGTGGTGCCGGCGCTGGCGTGCGCGGTGATCCTCTGGCTGCTGACAGGACTGACCGGCGATGAGTGGTTGGCCTTCGGCGCGTGCCTGCTGGCGGCATCGCTGGTTTATGCAATCACGATCGACCGCGGTGGGGCGATGCCCGTCCGACGCTGATCCGCGGTCCGCTGAGCCTTG
>JBKJMH010000101.1:0-9965 GCA_046596625.1 Vicinamibacterales bacterium
CGGTAGCCTTCGGTGGCGACTTCGCTCGCCTTGCGGTAGCCTTCGCCGGCGACCTCGCTGGCCTTGCGGTAGCCTTCGGACGCGGTCTCTCGCAGCGACCCCGCCTGCTCGGACAACTGGTTGCGCAGTTCCGCGCCCGCCTTCGGGGCGAACAACATGCCGAGACCGGCGCCGAGCACGGTGCCCGTCAGCAATCCCATCACGAAGCTGCCGCCGCCACCCGTGTCGTTGTTGTCATAGCGATCGCGATCGTATCCGTCTGCCATCGTGAGTCCTCCTCCATGTGCGGCGGGGATCACCCGCCGCGGTTCGTTACGCACTCAGGCCGCCCGCGACAAGATGTGTTCGAGGGCGACGCGCGCTCCCCGAACGATGCCGACGATGCGGCTCGTCTTCGCGCGGACGTTCGAACGGACCCGGTCGGCCGTATCGTCCACGCGGTCCATCGTGGAGCGGATGGCGTTGTCCACCCGCTCGGTCTCTTCTTTCACCCTGCTGCTGACCTCTTTTACATCGTCGAGGATGGCGTTCACCCGCGCCATCGCTGGCGCCACCTGTCGGGCTTCGAGGTCGCGCACCAGGGTCATCACCCGCGAATACACGCGGTAGGCACCGAAGCCAACACCCAGCACGATCAGCACCTGCAGCACGCTGACCGCTGCGATGATGCCGAGCATGGTGTTCGTCGTATTCAAACCATCCATCGGATTACCTCAGAAGGGGTTCGATTGACGATGGGCCGGGAACGCCACCGGCTCCTCGCGTTCGCCCATGGCGTCGTTCAACACGTGCCACCCCTGCGATGCCACGCCCATGGCTTTGGTGACCGTTCCTCGCAACTCGCCGAGTTCGTGCGCAAAGTCCTCGAGCGCCGGCTCGAGCCGTCGCCGCAGGTTACGCCCACGCTCGGTGAAGAGCAGATAGCCGGCAAGACCGCCTATCACCGCTCCCATTACTGCCGCCGCCAGACCTCGTTCGCTGTCGTTCACATCGCCTCCTCTCGCAGCCATCGGCGCAATCTGTTCCAACTTGCGTGCCACGCGTGTCGAACGGAGCGGCAGAGCCGTGCGCTACTTGCTCTTCAGGAAGAAGGCAAGCGCGATACCGTCCCATGCCTTCGCCGGTGCGTCCGAGCTCAGGTCGCTGCCAAGCGGCATCACGCCGGTCGAGCGCGGCTCGAGGTGGAAGCGGCCAATGAGGTACTCGCGCACCGTGACAGCGCGCGCCCGCGAGACGAGAAACTGCTGTTCGCGGCCACCGTCGGACGCCAGCCCCTCGACCATCAGCACGCCGTCGGCGACACGGTCGAGATAGGGCGCGATGGACGCGTCGAGCCGGCGACGGCCCTCGTCGCTGAGGCGCAGTGCGCCCTCTCCAGTGACGGCTTCGAACAGCTGATCGGCGCCCAGCCAGACCCGCGCGGGGCTGCGACCGCCGCTGGTGAGCGCTCCCGCCCGGTACTCGGCAGGCGAGATTTGCTCCAGGTTGTAGTAGCCCCGGGCATTGAAGAAGCCGCGCAGCAGGAAGTTGTGACGCAGCGCGTCCATGTTTTCGGCAAAGCCTGACATGGCCGAACGGGCGTCGTCGAGCGTCTGACGCAGGTCGCCGGCCAGGCCGATCATTGGCCCTTCGGCACCCTTGAGCCCTGTGAGCGTTTCGCGCGCCTGCGCCACGACAGCCCGCGCGTCGGTTGTCATCGATTCCGTGTTGGCCACCACCCGCTTCATGTGGCCGTACAGCTCGTCGTCGGTGAACAGCTTGCCGAGCGTGCCCTGCCCTTCGCGCACGCTGGTGGTCATCGACGAGATGTCGGCGCTGACACGCGCACCAGAGGAGGCCATCGTCTTCACGTCGCCAGAGATGCTGCTGACCAGCTCGTTGGTTTTCTGCACCGTCTCTCGGACACCGACGATCGTCTGCTCCACCTCACCGCGCATGTCGTCGATGGTGGTGTTCACCTTGGCGACCGTGGCGTTCATCTGCTGCAGCAGGTCCGCAAGCTCGAACGGCTCCAGACTCGCGAGGGTGGAGAGCGGGGCCGCCTGGGGCGCCGCCGCCGAGCCGGCGCTGATGGCGAGGAACGAGCCACCCACCAGCCCCTCTGTCTCGATCGAGGCGATGGAATCGGTTCGAACCAGCTGATGCAGTTCTTCCGTCACCTGCATTTGGACGCGAAACTTCCCGGCGGGCTGCGAGGGCGGGAGAATGTCGGTCACTTCACCCGCGCGCGCGCCGGATACGCGCACGATCGCGCCTGGCTGCAGGCCAGTGACTTTCGCGAACTCCGTGTTGAGTGCGAAGCGCTTGGTAAAGGCATTCTGGCGGTCGCCGATCATGAACACCGCCACGCCGAACAGCAGCAGCGTTGCGAGCACGAAGACGCCGACGCCAGCAAGGCGCGCCGGGGATGCGGTCACTACCCTCCTCCTTCTGATTGCATGAACGCGCGCACGATCGGGTGATCGCTGGCATCGAGGTCGGCAGCCGTGCCGTGCGCAACGACGCGCCCCTCGTGCAGCAGGGCCATGTCGTCTGCCACCAACCGCGCGCTCGGGATGTTGTGCGTCACCACGACGAGCGTGGTGCCGGCCCGCTTCTGCTCGAGCAGCAGTTCGTCGATTTCGCGGGTCGTGATCGGGTCGAGACCGGCGCCCGGCTCGTCCACCAGCAGGATGCTCGGGTCGAGCGCCATCGCGCGCGCCAGTCCGACCCGCTTGCGCATGCCGCCCGAGAGTTCGGACGGCATCTTGTCGATGTCGCGCTCGAGCCCGACCGCAGCGAGCCGCGCGCGCACGCGCGTCAGCATCTCGTCCTCGGACAGTTTGGTGTGGCGGCGCATAGGGAACGCGACGTTCTCGCGCACGCTCAGCGAGTCGAACAACGCGGCATTCTGGAAGAGGAACCCCATGCGTTTCCGCACCGAGGCGAGGGCATGGGCGGAGAGCGCCGTGACGTCGTGGCCTTCCACGAAGACGTGCCCCGAGTCCGGCGCGACCAGCCCGATGATGTGGCGCAGTGTGACGCTCTTGCCCGTGCCACTGCGCCCGAGCAGGCAGAATGCCGTGGCCGTTGCCACGTCGAGTGAGACATCGTCGAGGACCGCGCGGCCATTGAACGCCTTCGACACGTGGTCGAGTCGAATCGCTACCGCCGGATCGCTCATGCCCCACCCTGCGGATAGAAGAAGAAGATCAGCCGCACGAGGATGACGTCGCTAAGAATGATGAGGATCGACGACATCACGACGCTGCGGGTGGAGGCCTCACCAACACCCTCCGTCCCGCCGGTGGCGTTGAAGCCAAGAAAGCTCGAGATGGTGGCAATCAGGAAGCCGAATACCGCCGTCTTCAGCGTGGCCGGCAGCAGGTCGGCGTAGGTGATGAAGGTGAACGACCGCTCGAAGTAGAGCTGCCACGACATGCCCGACGAAGCGTTCTCGGCGACGTATCCGCCCAGGATGCCGGCACAGTCCATCAGGATGGTGAGCAGCGGCATGGCGATGGCACACGCCACGACCCGCGTTGCGACCAGGTAGTGGAATGCGTCGACCGCATTGGCTTCGAGCGCGTCGATCTGCTCGGTGACGCGCATGGCGCCGAGTTCCGCGCCGATGCCGGCGCCGACGCGTCCGGAGACGAGCAGCCCGGCCGTGAGCGGACCAGTCTCGCGGATCAGCGCGATGGCAAGGCCGGCCGGAATCATCGCCTCGGCCCCGAAGCGCTCGAGCGACGCCCGGGTGTGCATGGAGAGCACGACACCTATGGCAAAGCCCGAGGTGGCAATCAGCGGAGCCGAACGGAGGCCGAAGTGGAAGAGGTGACGCAGCACTTCACCGCCCTCGTAGGGCGGCATGAAGGGCTGGACGAGCGCGCGGGCCGCGAAGATCGCGTACGCACCGACCGGAGCGAACAGACGAATGACACGCCCGCCGATACGGTCGAGGGCGGGTTCTGCGGAACGGGTCACGGCTGGGCTCTGTGCAAGGGGCGGGCCGAGTTGCCTACGAACTCGCGGACGAGGCGGCGGTGCGCGCGGCCTTCCCTGGGTCGCGAATCTCGTGCTTCTTCATCTTGCTGTACAGCGTCGGCCGGTACAGCCCGAGAATCTGCGCGGCCTCCTGCTTGTTCCAGTTGGTCCGCTGCAGCGTCTGCAGGATGGCCACCTTCTCGATCTCCGCCAGCGTCCGATGCGGCGGGACGACGAAGTCGCTGTTGCTGGTCGACTCGTCGCGGATCGACTCCGGCAGATCGCCGACGCCGATTTCGGTCCCCTTCCCGACAAGCACGGCACGCTCGATGGCGTTCTCGAGTTCGCGCACATTGCCGGGCCAGCGGTTCCGGATGAGGAGGTGGTAGACAGCCGGTGCGAGCGACTTCACATTCTTCGAGTAGCGCGAGCGGAACTTGTCGAGGAAGTAGTCGCAGAGCAGCGGGATGTCTTCGGTGCGCTCACGCAGCGGCGGCACCCGCAGGGTGATGGTGTTGATGCGGAAGTAGAGGTCCTCGCGCAGCCGGCCGTCGCGCAGCGCCGCGTCAAGGTCGATGTTGGTCGCGCAGATCAGGCGGAAGTCGACATGGACGATGCGGTCACTGCCGATCGGCCGGTACTCGCGCTCCTGCAGCACGCGCAGCAGCTTCGTCTGCAGGTAGGACGGCATCTCGCCGATCTCGTCGAGCAGCAGCGAACCACCCTCCGCCATCTCGAAGAGCCCTTCCTTGTCCACCATGGCACCGGTGAACGCGCCCTTCTTGTAGCCGAAGAGTTCCGACTCGATCAGATCCTTCGGAATGGCGGCGCAGTTGATCTTGATGAACGGCCCCTTCAACCGCTTGCTGTTGTAGTGAATGGCGTTGGCGATGAGCTCCTTGCCGGTGCCGTTCTCGCCCTGGATGAGGATGTTCGCCTCGCTGGCCGCGACGCTCTCGATGAGCTCGAACAGGTCCTGCATCTTCTTGCCCTTGCCGATGACGTTCTGGAACTTGTAGCGGTCCTGCAGCTTCTGCTTCAGCAGCTCGTTCTCGTCGACGAGCGACTTCTGCTTGATGGCTTTTTCGAGCTTGTCGAGCAGACGCTCAGCATCGATCGGCTTCTCGAGAAAGTCGAAGGCGCCGGCCTTGACGGCCTCCACCGAGCGCGGGATGTTGCCCTGTCCGGTGACGACAATCACCTCGGCCTCGGGATCGAGCGCCTTGAACTTGCGCACCAGCTCTATGCCGTCGATATCCGGCAGCATCATGTCGGTAAGGACGGCGTCCGGACGCCAGCTACGGAAGAGCTCCTCGCCGCGCGTGCCGATGAGTGCGGTGCGCACTTCGTAACCGGCATGCTCCAGCAGGATCTTCAGCCACTCGGTCATCGACGGCTCATCATCGATGGCCAGGACTCGCTTCTTGCGCTTGAGGCTCATGACGCGAGGTTGCCGCGAAGCGCGTCGCAAGTCAATACAGAAAAGCAGCTACTGCATTCAATTACTACAAGACTCGGCTGAACCGGCCGGCGGGTCTGGCTGCAAACCGCTATGCGATAATCGCCGCGATGTCCGAGCCGACGCCTCCATGCGTGCCCGTGCGGCCCATCACTCCCCTCTCCTGCACGACCAACCGCGGCGGCTGCTAGATGCAGGTCCTCGAATCGCGCATCTCCCTCTCTGACGAGGTCTTCCGGACCAACGCCGAGCGGCTGCGTGGCCTCGTCGACGAGTTGCGCGCACGCACCGAGCGCAACCGCCAGGGCGGCGGCCAGAAGCCGGTGGAGCGGCATCGGGCCCAGGGCAAGCTGCCAGTGCGCGAACGGATCGCGCTCCTGCTCGACCGCGGCTCTCCCTTCCTCGAGTTCTCCGCGCTCGCTGCCTGGGGCCTGTATGACGACAACGCGCCAGGCGCAGGCATCGTCACCGGCATCGGCCGGGTCGCGGGACGCGAGGTGGTCATCGTGGCGAACGACGCCACCGTGAAGGGCGGCACCTACTATCCGATCACCGTCAAGAAGCACCTGCGTGCGCAGCAGATCGCGCTCGAGAACCGGCTGACCTGTCTCTACCTCGTGGACTCGGGCGGCGCATTCCTGCCGATGCAGGCCGACGTCTTTCCCGACCGCGAACACTTCGGCCGCATCTTCTTCAACCAGGCCCGCATGTCGGCGGAACGCATTCCGCAGATCGCCGTGGTGATGGGGTCGTGCACGGCCGGCGGCGCCTACGTGCCCGCGATGTCGGACGAGACGATCATCGTGAACGGCACCGGCACCATCTTCCTGGGCGGGCCGCCGCTCGTGAAAGCTGCCACCGGCGAGGAAGTGACTGCCGAAGAACTCGGCGGTGCCGACGTGCACACGCGACTGTCAGGGGTGGCCGACTACTTCGCCGAAGACGATGCCCACGCGCTGGAGATCTGCCGCACCATCGTCTCGACGCTGCCGACGCACAAGCGCACGCCGAACGGGCTGGTGACGCCGGAGGCGCCACGCTATGACCCGGCCGAGATCTACGGCATCGTGAACGCCGACATCCGCACGCCGTACGACGTGCGCGAGATCATCGCCCGCCTCGTCGATGGCTCGAGGTTCGACGAGTTCAAGGAGCGCTACGGGTCGACCCTGGTGACCGGCTTTGCCTACATCCACGGCATGGCGTGCGGCATCGTGGCCAACAACGGCGTGCTGTTCTCCGAGTCGGCGCTCAAGGCGACGCACTTCATCGAGTTGTGCAACCTGCGCGCGGTCCCGCTCGTGTTCCTCCAGAACATCACCGGTTTCATCGTCGGGCGCGAGTACGAGCGGAACGGCATCGCCAAGGACGGCGCGAAGATGGTGCACGCGGTCGCGAACTCCGTGGTGCCGAAGTTCACGGTGGTGGTCGGCGGCTCGTTCGGCGCGGGTAACTACGGCATGTGCGGCCGCGCCTACGATCCGCGCATGCTGTGGATGTGGCCGAACTCGCGCATCTCGGTCATGGGCGGGGAACAGGCGGCCACTGTGCTGGCCACGGTGAAGCGCGAGCAGCTGGCGCGCGAGGGCCAGCCCTTCTCCGCCGACGACGAGCAGGCGCTCAGGCAGCCGATTCTGGACAAGTATGACAGCGAGGGGTCGCCCTACTACTCGACGGCGCGCCTGTGGGACGACGGCATTCTCGACCCGGCGCAGACGCGGGACGCGCTCGGCCTCGGCTTGTCGGCGGCGCTGAACGCGCCGATTCCGGACGCGCGCTTCGGCGTCTTCCGCATGTAGGACCGACACGTGGCCTATCAGCATCTCCTCACCTGGCGTGACGGCGCGGTCGAGCGGCTCACCCTGAACCGGCCCGACGTCCGCAACGCGTTCAACGACGCGATGATCGCCGAGCTCACGGCATGGGCCGCAGCCACTGCCGCCGACGCCACGGTGCGGGCGGTCGTCATCGCCGGCGCCGGCCCCACGTTCTGCGCCGGTGCGGACGTGATGTGGATGGCACGAACGGTGGACTACACCGAAGCCGAGAATGTCGCCGATGCACTGCTGGCGTCGCGCATGTTCAGCGCCGTGGACCGACTGCCCGTGCCGGTGGTCGGGCGAGTGCACGGCGCGGCGATCGGCGGCGGCGCCGGGCTGGCGGCGGTATGCGACGTCGTGGTGGCGGAAACTCATGCCACGTTCGGCTTCAGCGAAGTGAGGCTCGGCCTCGTGCCGGCCGTCATCTCGCCATTTGTGCTTGCGAAGATCGGACGGTCTGCCGCGCGCGAACTGTTCCTCACCGGCCGCCGGTTCACGGCAGCGCATGCCCTCGACATCGGCCTCGTGCACACCACCGTGCAGGCGGCCGAGCTCGACACGGCGGTCGACGCCGTCGTGCGCGAGCTGCTGACGGGCGGACGCGAGGCGATTGCCTCCGCCAAACAGTTGATCGCGGACGTCTGGCACGCCGCGCCCGCTGATGTCGCCGAGCTGACAGCTGCCGTCCTCGCGACGCGGCGCGTGTCCGCCGAGGGGCAGGAGGGGCTGCGCGCCTTCCTCGACAAGCGCAAGCCCGGCTGGAGCTTGCCGTGATCCGCCGCCTGCTCATCGCTAATCGCGGCGAGATTGCGGTGCGCCTGGCGCGGGCGTGCCGTGAACTCGGTGTTGAGAGTGTGATGGTCTACTCCGATGCCGACGCGAACGCCGCGCACGTGGACGCAGGCGATCGCGCACTGCGCATCGGCCCGCCTGCGGCCGCCGAAAGCTACCTGAACATCGCGGCGTTCATCGAGGCCGCACGCACCAGCGGCGCGGACGCGGTCCACCCCGGATACGGCTTCCTCTCGGAGAACGCAGCCTTCGCGCGCGCCTGCACGGCGGCTGGCCTCATCTTCGTGGGGCCGCCGGCCGACGTCATCGCGCGCATGGGCTCGAAGATCGAGGCGCGCCGCATCGCAATGGCGGCCGACGTGCCGGTCGTACCTGGCGAGACTCCCGCCGACCAGGGCGACGAGGGGCTACTGGCGGCCATCGTGGCGGTCGGACTCCCGGCGCTGGTGAAGGCCTCGGCGGGGGGAGGCGGGCGCGGCATGCGGCAGGTGCACGACCTGGCAGACGCCCGCGCCGCCGTGCAGTCGGCTCGCCGCGAGGCGGTGGCGGCGTTCGGTGACGGCACCCTCTACGTCGAACGGCTCATCGAGCGGCCGTTTCACGTGGAAGTCCAGATCTGTGCCGACTCGCAGGGCCACGTGGTTCACCTGTTCGAGCGCGAGTGTTCCGTGCAGCGGCGCCATCAGAAGGTAATCGAGGAAAGTCCTTCGCCACACGTCACGCCTGGACTGCGCCAGCGCATGACCAGCGCGGCCATCCGTGCGGCACGCGCCGCCGGCTACGTGAACGCCGGCACGTTCGAGTTCCTCGTCGATCTGTCTGGCGGCGCGCGCGACGACTCGCCGTTCTACTTCCTCGAGATGAACACGCGACTTCAGGTCGAGCATCCGGTCACCGAGCAGGTCACCGGCGTCGACCTCGTGCGCGCCCAGCTGCTGGTGGCGTCTGGCGGTCGGTTGCCGTGGACGCAGGGCGCGCTGACGCAGCGTGGACACGCGATCGAAGCGCGCGTGTATGCGGAGGCGCCGGGCCAGGGATTCATCCCGCAGGCCGGCACGCTGCTGCTCTACCGCGAACCGTCCGCGCCGGGCATACGCATAGACTCGGGATTTCGCGAAGGCGACGAGGTGCCGGTGCACTACGACGCGCTGCTGGCGAAGGTGATTGCCACGGCTGGATCGCGAGCGCAGGCGGTCGACCGCCTGCTCGCCGCGCTGCGCGCCTTCCCCATCCTGGGCATCCACACCAACGTGCCGTTCCTGATTCGTGTGCTCGAGAGCGACGCGTTCCGCGCCGGACGCATGCACACGGGCTACCTCGATGCGGAGGGCTCGGGGCTGGCAGCCGAACCCGACGAGCCGCCCCCGGCGTTCATTCGCGCCGTCCTGGACGCCGCAGGCAACGACCACGCGCCGCACACCGGTGGAGCGTCGGCGCCCCCCTGGGACCCCTGGACGCTGGTGCACGACTGGAGCGTGCGATGAGCTCCACGCCGAGCGTCACGCGCGTCGGACCAGGCGTCTACCGTGTGGAGGTCGATGATAGCGCCGAGATCGTGCACGTGGCTGGCACACCCGGTCACCAGTGGGTGCACTGGCGCGGGCGCGTCTTCGAACGGCCCTTCGCGGCCGACGAGCCTGTCGTGCGGAAGCGCACGGAGCGCTACCAGTCGCTCAGCGCGCCGATGCCCGCGACGGTGCTGAAGATTGTGGCGCCGGCGGGCACGCGTGTTCGCAAGGGCGACACACTGCTCATTCTCGAAGCGATGAAGATGGAGCTGCCGGTGCGGGCGCCGGCCGACGCCGTGGTGCGCTCGATGCAGTGCCGTGAGGGCGAACTGGTGCAGCCCGGCATCACGCTCGTCGAGCTGGAGTGACGCGGGTGGAGTTCGCTGCCCTTCGTGGCCGGCAGGTCACCCTGGTCGAGGT
>JBKJMH010000340.1:0-10935 GCA_046596625.1 Vicinamibacterales bacterium
CCATGGCGGCGCGAACGTCGCGGCGTGTGCAGGCACAGGCGTAGACGCGATCGCCAAGCCGCGCGAGCGCCGCCGCGTAGACGTCTTGACGATCGCGCTGGCGGCCGCGGCAGGTGCCGGCACGGAACGCGTCGGTCGGCGGCTCGTCGGGCACGAAGCCGAGCCAGTCGAGATCGTCGAGGAGGGCGCGCTCGAACGCGTCGTGGCTCCGCTGCCGATCGTGATCCTCGACTCGCAGCAGCACGCGCCCGCCAAGCGCGCGCGTGATACCCCAGACGTGCAGCGCATTGACGACATGCCCAAGGTGCAGATAGCCGGTTGGGGCCGGCGCGAAGCGGCTGACGATCATCGAACGGGGTGTCGGCGCTCGGCGGTCATGCGCAGCCCGTGCTTGAGGCGCAGCGTCACCACCGGTTGCGGCACAACCGGGTGTCCGGGCACCAGCCGGAAGCGCCACTGCTGTGCAATGGTCGCTACCACGAGTATCAGTTCCATCCACGCGAACGACTCGCCGATGCAGCGCCTCGTGCCGCCGCCGAACGGGAAGTAGGCAAAGGGCGGCAGCGCCTGCTTGAAGTCGGGCGTCCAGCGTTCGGGCAGGAACCGCTCCGGGTCGGGGAAGAACCGGGCGTCGCGCTGCGTGACGTAGGGGCTGACCAGGACCAGCGTGCGTGGCGGCAGCGTGTAGCCGCCGACTTCGTACTCGCCGATCGCCCGCCGGCCGATGATCCACGCTGGCGGATAGAGCCGCATCGCCTCCGTCAACACCTGCTCGACGAACGGCAGGTTCGGGATGTCGGCCATGGTCGGCCGGCGCTCGCCGAGCACCCGGTCTACCTCCTCGTGCAGGCGGGACTCGGCCTCGGGCGCCTGGCCGAGCAGGAACCAGGTCCACGACAACGCGTTGGCCGTGGTCTCATGTCCGGCAAGGAAGATGGTCATCGCCTCGTCACGCACCTGCGCGTCGGACATCCTGCGACCGCCGGCCTCTTCGTCCTGCGCCAGGAGGAGCATCGACAGCAGGTCGCCCCGATCGCCTGGACGCGCACGGCGCTCGGCGATGAGGCCGTAGATGATCCGATCGAGTTCAGCGCGCGCCTCGCGCCCGCGCTTCAGGATGCCGACGGGTAATTTCTCGAGCAGGTCGGCGAACGGCAGCATGGTGGTCCAGAAGGAGTTCAGGACCGCGGTCAGCGCCTCGCCGACACTGCGCGCCTGCGCCTCGACATCGGCGGCGAACAGCGTCAGGCCGACGATGCCGAGCGTGAGCCGCATCATCTCGTCCGCCACATCGATGGTGCCGCCGTCCGGCCAGCGGTCGCGGACGCGCGCGGCGCCGTCCGTCATCACGGTGCCGTACGAGGCGATGCGCTCCCGGTGAAACGCCGGCTGGATCAGGCGACGCTGACGCAGGTGCGTCTCCCCTTCGCTAGTGAGCAGGCCGTCACCGAGGAGCTTGCGCGCGCGCTCGAGGCCGCGCCCCTTGCGGAAGTTGCGCTGCTGCGTCACCAGCACGTCCTTCACATGTTGCGGATGCGTGAGCAGCACCAGGTGTTCGCCCGGCGCGTGCATGTGCGCCACGTCGCCCCAGGTGCGCGACAGGTTCGTGATGAACCCGAGCGGATCGCGCCCCAGTCCGAACGGCACGAGCGACGATAGCGTCCTGGGCGGCCCCGGCGGCCAGGTGGTTGCAGCCATGGCTGTCGTCAGTCGTGCCCGCCGACCACCACGTGCCACGGCTGCACGCGCCAGGTGACGATCAGGCCGTTGGCCACGTAGGGATCGCTGCGCACGAACGCCTCGGCCACCGCCGCTGTCTCGCCGCGAAAGATGATGATGGCGCCGTCAGGCGTCGCGCCGACCGCACCGGCCATCACCACCTCGCCGCGCGTGTGCGCATCGCGCAGCAACCGCAGGTGCTCGTCCCGGTAGGGCGCACGGCGCGTCACGTAGTCAGCCACCACCTCGTCGTAGCGAAGCACGAAATAGCCCATGGCCTTCACTCTACTCCGCCGTGGGCGCGGGCGGCGGCCTGGTGACCCGCAGCGCGATGACCACGGCGCCCACCAGCAGCAGCCCGGCGATCAGGAATGGCGCGCCCGGCAGGTTCCAGTGCCGGTAGGGGCCAACCGCCGCGGCGAACACCTGCGTGAACAGCACGGGCGCGGTCATGCTGGCAATGCCCATCATGCTCCCCAGTGCCCCCTGCAGGCGGCCCTGCTCATCGGCGCCGACCCGGCGCGTCATCATCGACTGCATCGCCGGACTGGCGACACCGAAGAAAGCCGTCACCGGAATCGCGGCGAGGAACCAACCGCCGGTGGGTGCGAATCCGAAGAGGGCATTGCCTGCCGCGCCCATCAGGTAGCCAAACGCCAGCGCGCGGCGTTCGCCGAGTGCGGCCACGATCCGCCCGACAAGTCCGCCCTGCACGATCATCGACGCCACGCCGACGAGCGCCAGCACCAGGCCCACTGTCCGCTCGTTCCAGCCGTAGCGCCAGCTGGAGTAGAGCACGAACGTGCTCGGTGCGGCGTCGTGCGCCAGGTTCGCCAGGAACGCGGCAGCGGTCAGCGTGAGCAGGTGCGGATGGGCGCGCAGCATCCGGAACGCGCCGAGCGGGTGCGCGCTCCGCCACCGGAATGGCGAGCGGCGCTCGACCGGCAGCGACTCGGGGAGCACGAAGAAGCCGTAGGCGGTGTTGGCGAGGCTGAGGACGGCCGCACACCAGAACGGCGCACGCAGCGAGACCGTGCCGAGGATGCCACCGACGCTGGGGCCGATGATGAAGCCGATGCCGAACGCCACGCCGAGCATGCCGAACTTCGCGGCGCGCTGCGCCGGCGGCACCACGTCGGCGATGTAGGCGCTCGCCGTACCGTAGGTCGAGGCTGTGATGCCCGACACGATCCGGCCGATCAGCAGCCACCAGAGCGACGGCGCCAGCGCCATCAGGGCGTAGTCGATGCCAAGCCCCGCGCACGACAGCAGGATGATGCGGCGCCGGCCGAACCGGTCGGACAACGATCCGAGCACGGGCGAGAACAGGAACTGCATGGCGGCGTAGACGGTGCCGAAGACACCGTAGATCGTGGCGGCCGACGCGGTGTCACCGCCCCTGAACGTCACGATCAGCCTGGGCAGCACCGGGATGATGATCCCGAGCGCCATCATGTCGAGGAGGACCGTGATGAAGATGAAGATGAACGCCGCGCGGCCGGGCGCCGACGGGGCCGTATCCATGCGCTCAGCCCCGGACCGGAGTCTCGTCGCCGAGCGCGGCAAGCGCCGCGTGATACGTCTCGTCGATCCCGTCCACCGCGCTGGTGGAGACGCCCAGGTCGCGCAGCCGGCCGTCGTGCAGGCCGTAGATCCAGCCGTGAATGGTCAGCGACTGACCGCGGCCCCAGGCTTCCTGCACGATCGTGGTCTGGCAGACGTGCCGCGCCTGCTCGATGACGTTCAGTTCGCACAACCGATCGACACGGGTCGAAAACGCCTCGATCGGCGCCAGCAACCGCTGGTGCTGTTCGGCCACGTCCTGCACGTGACGCAGCCAGTTGTCGATGAGGCCGAGCCGATCGCGGTTGAGCGCCGCGCGCACGCCGCCGCAGCCGTAGTGCCCGCAGACAATGACGTGCTTCACCTTGAGCACATCCACCGCGTACTGCAGCACCGACAGGCAATTCAGGTCGGTGTGCACAACGAGGTTCGCGACATTGCGGTGCACGAACATTTCACCCGGCAGCAAGCCGACGATCTCGTTAGCCGGCACGCGGCTGTCGGAGCAGCCGATCCACAGGAACTCGGGAGACTGCTGTGCGCTCAGGCGGTCGAAGAAGTCGGGCGTGCGCGCGACGGTGCGCTGCGCCCACTCGCGGTTGTTGTCGAAGAGTTTATCGATGAACACGGTTACTCAATGCTACTGCCTTCCCTGCGCGATGCGGATCTTCTGCAGCAGCGACTCCATGTTCGACGTCGAGCCGCTGAAGACGCCCGCCGGGTCCTTCGCGAAGGGGAGCATCTCGGCGTAGATGTCGCCGGCGCGGTACAGGTTCAGCCCGCGCCCCGCCAGGTACTGCAGCCGCAGATTGCGGTCGCGATTGATCTGCGCGTCCTTCAGCCATCCCTGCATGTCCTCGGCGGAGCCGGCATAGGTGGCGAACAGGTCAACGGCCGACGTCATGCCAATCTCGCCGAGCGACCTCCTGATCGGTTCGTACTCAGGCCGATTCAGCCGCGCCTCGATTGCGTCGAGGTCGATAGTGGTGCCCGCGGCCTGGCCGAGCAGCACGAGGTCGTAGCCGGCGCCGTTGTAGGTGTTGGCGAAGATCATCCCTTTCGGGAATGCCTCGAAGAAGGTCGCGATCTCGCTCTTGACCGCCTCGGTGTTGCTCTCGTAGAGCTGCACGAAGAGCGTGACAACGCCGCCCGGGTTCAGCCGGCTCTTGGCGAGCTCGAAGAACTCGCGCGTATAGAGCATCGCGGCGCCCTTCACCCAGGGGTCGAGCGGGTCCGACGTGATGGCGTCGAACGTCTCGTCGGTCGTGTACAGGAAATGGCGCGCATCGTCGATGTGCACCTGCACCTTGGGATTGCGCACCACGTCGAAGTTATTCGCCGCGAAATAGGTGGAGACGACGCGCGGCACCAGCGGCTCGATCTCGGCGATGGTTTCGTGCTCGACCGCCGGATCGATCGAGACGGCGCCGGCCGTGACGCCCGCGCCGCAGCCGATGACCACCACCCGCTTCGCCTGCGCCGGCACCAGCGTCGTGAGGTGGCCGAGCATGCGCTGCAGACGCATGTCCTGCGGCTCGCTCGACGCCTGCACCTTGCCGGCGTTGTGATAGTTGCGCACGCCGTTCGCACGCTCGGACACCGCGACGGACGCGTTCCACCCCTCGCCGCTGTAGATGATCTCCGACTGGCCAAGTTGCGTCGCAGTGTAGCGGCCATAGGCGATGAACACGCCCGGCACCGGCTGCACGCTCAGCACGAGCATGCCCGCCACCGCCCCGGCGACGGCGAGCGAGACGGCCGACACACGACTCTCGGCCAGCAGCATGAGCCCCGAGAGCGCCGCGAGCACGATCAGCACCTGCTGGGCGTGCTGGGTGCCGATCCAGACCACGAGCAGCAGGCTGGCGGCCAGCGACCCGACGATGGCGCCCAGCGTGTTGGCGGCGTAGACGCGGCCGACCAGCCTTGCAGGATCGCCCGTGGTGGACGACACCGACGCGAGCGCCAGCGGAAAGCTTGCGCCCCAGAGAATGGCGCCAGGCAGCACCGCAAAGAGCGCGCGCACCAGATCGAGCTGGAACTGGAACCAGGCGTTCGGCGCAATCGAGGGGTTGATGGGCCAGTACGGCAGCGACTGGGTCAGCGCCCACGCCGTCCACGCCATCGCCATGCAGAGCGCGAGTTGCACCCATCCGAGGGCGACGCGCGGCCGGGCAAGGTTGCGCGCCGCGGCGGCGCCGGCGCTGCTGCCGAGACCGAGCCCCGCCAGGAACACCGCCAGGATGAGCGAAAAGGTGTACGTCGTCGCACCAAAGAGCAGCGACATCAGCCGCGTCCACAGCACTTCACTCGCCAGCGCGGTCAGCCCCGACAGCGCGATGGCGACGAACACCAGCCGGCGGCCAGAGGCATCGGCCGCCAGCGCCCCGGCCGTCTCTGCGTCCGGCGGTTCCTCAGCACTCGGCGTGAACGGTGCGAACCGCGCGATGAGCAGTGCCGTGCCGGCCACCGCGACGTTCAGCGCCACGGCCACATAGGTGGAGATGGACATGTCGAAGACCGACATGAGGTAGAACCCGGCCAGCAGCGATCCGAGCACCGCTCCCGCCGTGTTGCCGCCGTAGAAGTAGCCGAGCCACGCCACGCCGTCTCTCGAGCGCTCCACCCAGCGTGCCATCGCCGGCAAGGTCGCGCCCATCATCAGCGTCGGCGGCAGCAGGCAGATGGCCGCGGCGAGCCCGCGCACCACCAGACCAGCCGCACCGGAGCCGGCCCACGCGGTGTAGACGCCGCCCACGAGCGGCATGCCGAACAGCAGGAGCAGGCCCATCGCACCGATGCCCAGCTCGAGGTAGGCGTACATCCGGAGCGGATGCATGTCCTGGGGCATGACGCGCGGCAGCACCAGGCTGCCGAGGCACATGCCGCCCATGAAGGTGCCGAGCAGCACGCCCATCGACACGGCCGACGAGCCGATCACCAGTTCGAGCAGCTGGAACCAGACGACTTCGTAGATGAGCGCGGCGCAGCCGCTGCCGACGAACAGCAGCAGGAGCGCCGGCAGCAGGCGACGCGATGTCATCAGTCTCCTCGAGGGCTCAGCGCGGGAACGCGCCCAGTGCCGGCGTATGGCCGGCCGGCACCGGCGTACGCGCGGTGTTCAGCACCATCGCCAGCATCGTGTAGTAGCCCGAGATGCCCAGGATGTCCACCACGCCCTGCTCGCCGAACGCCTTCACGGCCCGAGCGTAGGTGGCGTCGCTGATGCCCTGCGTGCGGTGGAGTTCGTCGCAGAACGTGTAGAGCGTGTCCTCGTCCTCGGCCATCCGCTCGGGCCGGCGGCCGTCGGCGATCGCCGCGACGATAGCGGGCGCGAGTCCGCCCTTCTCGGCCAGCGGCGCGTGCACGTCCCATTCGTACTGCTGCGTCCACTGGCGCGCGGTGATGATGATGGCGAATTCGCTGAGGCGGGGCGGAAGGACGCTGGTGAAACGGAGGTAGTCGCCGAGGGCGCGAGCACGGCTCATCACCTCGGGGCTGCGCAGGAGCGGCCAGAACGGACCGGAGAGGTCGACATTGCGCGCGGCCTTGAAGTCCGCAATGGCCGTCTTCTGCGCGTCCGTAAGGCTGGCCGGGGGAATGGGCGGCATCCGGTCCTGCGCGACGACGGGACCGGCGAGGCCGAGGGCAATCACGACGAAAGCGGTGCGAGCGAGCATGACGACATCCCCTCAAAACAAAGGGCGACGGCTTGAAGACCGTCGCCCAGTGAGAACCCGTCGCGAATGAACGCGCGGGGTGTTACTTCAGGTGCTTGCCGACCAGTTTGGTCATCGAGAACATGTCGACCGATGCCTTGCCGCCGAAGACCGCCTTGAGCGCCGCATCAGCGTTGATCTGGCGCCGGTTGGTCTTGTCCTGCAGGTTGTTCTTCTTGATGTACGCCCAGAGCTTCTTCGTGATCTCCGTGCGCGGCACCGGCTTCGGGCCGACGACAGCCGCCAGCGTTTCGCTGGGGGTCACCGGCTTCATGAAAGCGGCGTTCGGCTTGCGCGGGGCAGCCTTCTTCTTCGGCGCGGCGGCCTTCTTGACGGGCTTCGCGGCGGCCTTCTTCACCGGCTTCGCTGCAACCTTCTTCTTGGGAGCAGCCTTCTTCGCGGCGGTCTTTGCCATGCGGTCTCCTCTAAAAGACGCGTTCTGCGTCGAGGGAGAGTACCACGATTCCGCTCTGTGTACACCCCTGAAGTGGCGATCGTACAGAGGAGAAACGGGCGAAGGGTGATGGGCGAGAGGCGAGGGGCGGTGGGCTTCGGGCTCTCGACTTCAGACTTCAGACTTGTGACTGACGACTTCCCGATGTCTGTCGGCCCACCAGGCCCACACGGTAAAGACCACCGACGCCGCGATGGCCACGCTGCAGATGGCGGTGACCGACGGTGGCGCCATGCCGCTCAGCGTGTCGGCGACGAAGATCGCGCCGAGCAGCAGAGCGAGCGACAGGAAGGCCCAGTGCCCGACGGCGTCCCGGGCACGCGTGGTCTGCGTATAGAGGAACACGCCGGCCGCGAACAGCAGCAGTTCGACCACCATGGTCCACGGCCGTGAATTCCACAGCGCGAGCCCGTACCTCACTCCGCCCGGATAGAGCGGCATATCAGGCGCGTGCGAGATCCAGTCGAGCACCCAGTGCGAGACGACGAGTGCGGCCAGCACGCCGAACGATCGCCGGCCGCCGAAGATGCCGCGGTAGGCCGCGCCAATCACCACGCCCCAGCCGACCAGCAGCAGCAGCGAGTGCGACCACGGGTAGCTGACGAACTCGAGCGGCGTCACCACGGTGTAGCCGGGCACGATACGCACCTGTTCGACGCCAAGCAGGACCAGCACCGGCCACAGCACATCCGCGAACAGTGCCGCCAGCATCAGCACCGCCAGCGACACACGCGGCACAGCGCGCTTCGCCGCGAAGCCGAGGGCAAAGTGACCGATGAACATGTGCGGAATCTTACAGCGGCGGGCGTTCAGGCCGTGATCAGCGCTACGGCCGCGAGGCAGACCGCCGCGCCCACCCACTGCGTCCTGGTGACCGGTTCGCGCGTCACGATGCGCGCGAGCACGACGGTGGAGACGGGGTAGAGCGACGAGAGCACGGCGGCAATGTCGACCCGCACGTGCTGGCGCGCGAGCAGGTACAACACGTTGCCGCCGGCATCGAGACAGCCAGCCAGCAACCCGATCGGGTTCGAGAACAGGCCGGGGAACGGCGTCCGGCGGATCGTCAGCACCGAGACGGCGGTGAGCAGCATCATCACGCGTGCCACGGCCAGCGGCACGTACACCGCCTGCAGTTCGACCTGCGCGATGAGCACCAGAAAGGCGCCGAACCCGACGCCGGCCAGCGCGCCGTAGCGGACACCGGCACGCGGTCCCTCGCCCTGCGGTGTGGCCCGTGCGACGAGCCAGATGCCGGCCAGCGCCAGGCCGAAGCCGGCCAGTTGCGCGGGGCGAGGCAGGCCGAGGCTGAGCGCCGCGAAAATCACCGGCATCACCGCGGCGGCCACGGCGGCGAGCGGCGCGACGGTGGCGGCGCTGCCGACGGCCAGTCCGCTGTAGAGCGCCACAATACCGCCGCCGCCAGCGAGTCCGGCCGCGGCGGCCCACAGCAGCGACGTGGTGAACGTCAGCGGCTCTGCCGCGATGCGAGACGCGGCGAGCAAGAGGACGATGCCCGACAGGCCTGCGAGCGCCAGCACCTGGAAGGGGTCGCTCCTGATCGCGGCGCGGCCGCCGCAGAAGTCGCCGCTGCCCCAGACCAGAGCCGAACTGATGGCGAGGACGATGCCGACCGTCATCGCGCGCGGTGCCACTTGATGCGGGTGTAGGCGATACGGAATCCGCTGCGCTCGGCGTTGCGCTGCGAGCCGCTGCCGGGCGCGGCGGCCATCATCGCCACCGAGCAGCCGTGTGCCCCCGCAAACGCCAGCCGAGCCGCCAGCAACGCGCGCTGTGCGCCCTGCCCGCGTGCACCAGGCACCGTGCTGGCGCCGGCCAGCAGCGCCACGTCGCCGTGAATCGACAGCGACCCGGTGGCGATCGGCGCGCCGCGTTGCACGGCCATGAACTGATGCGCGTCCTCGGCAGCGGCCGCGGTCGGCCCGAACGACGAGACGAAGTCCAGCACCTCCGGGAACTCGCTCCAGCCCTGCAGCGTCGTGGCCGCCCACAGGTCGCGCTCGTCGTCACGGGCCAGTCGCACCTGCGTGTCGGCCGGCAGCGCACCGGCCAGCGCTTCTGCCGGAAGCGGCTGGAAGAGGATGGTGGTGAGTTCGCACGGACGGAAGCCTCGCTCGTTGAGCAGCGCCAGTGCCGACGGATCGGCAAGCGGGCTCACCTCGTGGATGCTGTCCGAGCCGTGAGCCGCGAAGAAGGTGTCGAGCGTGTCGAGCACCGACGGCGTGACCGGCTCGAAGACCCCGAGGCCGAACGACTGGGTGAGCGGCGATCCGACGCCGTCGAACATGGCGTAGGCGCCTCCGGCTTCGATCCAGGCCGCGCCGAGTTCGGGCACGCGGCGCGCACGCGACTCGACGAAGCGACGATTGGCGTGGGCCTCGGCGCGCTCGAGCCGCCGCGACAGGGCGAGATCAACCAAGGGCACTGCGGCACTCATGCCGCCCTCACGATGGCCGCGAGAATGTCGGCGGCCTGGTCGCACTGCTCGGCGGTGACGTCGAAGTGGGTCACTAGGCGAACCATCTTCGGTCCAAAGGCAATCGTCAGCACGCCGCGCTCCCGCGCCAGTTCGACGATGGCCTCGGCATCGGGGCCGTCCGGGCCCAGGTGCATCATCACAATGTTGGTCTGCACCGTGTCGAGGTCGACGCGCACGCCCGAGCAGGCCGCGAGCCGCGTCGCCAGGCTTCGCGCGTTCTGGTGGTCGATCGCCAGACGTGACAGGTGATGGTCGAGCGCATGGAGCGCCGCCGCGGCATAGATGCCGGTCTGCCGCATCGCTCCGCCCAGCCGGCGTCGCGCCCGCAGGGCCGGCGCGATGATGGCGCGAGAACCGGCCAGCATCGAGCCGCCCGGGGCGCCGAGTCCCTTGGAGAACGCGACCGACACCACATCGAACGGCGCCGCGAGGACGGCCGGTTCGATGCCGGTGGCCACGGCGGCGTTCCAGAGGCGGGCCCCGTCGAGAAAAGAGGCGACGTCGCGCTCGCGCGCCGCCTCGCAGATGCGCTCCACTTCACCCTGGGGAAACACCAGTCCGCCGCCGCGGTTGTGGGTGTTCTCGATTTGGACCAGCGTGGTGGGGGGCAGGAGCATGTGACCGCGCGGCTTGCGCGCGGCAAGGAAGTCCTCTGTGCTGAATGTGCCCGACGTGCCGACCTCGGTGAACTGGACGCCGGCGTTGGCTGCCGCCGCACCGGTTTCGGACCACACTGCATGCGACGCGCGTCCAACCACCACATCGTCACCCGGACGGGTGAGGACGAGCAACGCCACCTGGTTGGCCATCGTGCCGGTCGGCATCCAGAGCGCCGCCTCCTTGCCGAGCAGCGTCGCGACGCGCTCCTGCAGGCGGTTGGTGGACGGGTCTTCGCCGAACTGGTCGTCGCCGACCGGGGCGGCGGCCATGGCGGCACGCATGGCGTCGGTCGGACGGGTTACCGTATCAGAGCGCAGATC
>JBKJMH010000353.1:0-7698 GCA_046596625.1 Vicinamibacterales bacterium
CATCGTCGTCGTCAACCCCGGCATCCTGTCGACGCCAGGCACCGGCATGCCGTTCTCGGGTGTGCTCACCGCCACGGTGTTCGTTGCCTGCAGCATGACGCTGCTGATGGGGCTGTATGCGCGGCTGCCGTTCGCCGTTGCGCCGGGGATGGGGCTGAATGCGTTCTTCGCGTTCACCCTGATCATGCAGAACCACGTGCCGTGGCAGACAGCGCTCGGGATTGTCTTCTGGGCCGGTGTGCTGTTCCTGCTGGTGTCGGCTACGCCGCTGCGCGAGCAGATTGCGCTCGCCATTCCGCCCGCGCTGCGCGCCGGCGCGGCGGTGGGCATCGGCCTGCTGCTGACGTTCCTCGGCCTGCGCAACGCCGGCATCGTCGTGGGCGACGCGGCGACGCTGGTGCGCATGGGCACGCTGGACCACCGCGCGGTGTTCCTGCTGGTCGGCGTGCTCATCGCCGCGTGGCTGGTGCGCCGGAACAACCCGCTGGCGTTCCTGGCCGCCATTACGGTCGTGACCGGGGCGGCGTGGGCGCTTGGTTATGCGGCGCCGCCGGCCCGCGTGGTGAGCGCGCCCGACTTCTCGTCCACGTTCTTCGCGCTCGACGTACGCGGGGCGTTGCAGATGGCGCTGCTGCCGTCGATCATCGCCATCCTGTTCACCGACCTGTTCGATTCGCTGTCCACGTTCATCGGCGTCTCGACGGCGTCCGGGCTGACGGGGGAGGACGGCAAGCCAATCAACCTGCGCAAGGGACTCATCGTCGATGCAGTGGCCACGTTCACGGCGGGGCTGGCCGGTTCGTCGCCAGGGACGGCGTACGTGGAGAGCATCGCTGGCATCCGCATGGGTGGACGCACGGGACGAGCCTCAGTGGTGACGGCGCTCTGCTTCGTGCCGTGCTTCTTCCTCGGTCCACTGGTCGAGGCCGTGCCCGGCTACGCCACCGCCGCGGTGCTGGTGCTCGTCGGAGTCTCGATGTTCCAGTCGGTTGGCAGCATCGACTTCACACGTGTGGAAGACGCCCTGCCCGCGTTTGTCACGCTGGTGCTGATTCCGCTCACGCTGTCGATCACCCAGGGCATTCTGTGGGGCTTCATGCTGCACGCGGCGCTCTACGCCGTGGTTGGCCGAGCCCGTGAGGTGGCGCCGATGCTGTGGGGGCTGGCGGTGCTGTCCGCGGCGCTCCTCGCGCTCGGACACTAGCGAGCCCGACGAGGCCGCAGGAACGCGCCGGTCGAGACAATTTGCGACACGTCCGGCATGCCTGCTGAACGAGAATCCTCCATCCCGGTTGAGTCCTCGCTCAGGGCTCAGGAGTGTAACGATGTCCCAGACGAACAGTGTCTCGCGGCGCGATTTCTTCAGGACCGTTGGCACAGCGGCCGGCGCTGCCGGCATCGCCGGGGTGAGCACAGATGCTCGTGCTGCCGCGGAGATGTCGCAGGCGGCTGCCGCCGCTGCGCCGTCGCCATCGACGCTGCCCCAGCCCGCCGCGTCGCCGTTTCCGGCGATGGACCGCCGAACCCTTGGCTGGCTGCGGTTCCTGTGGGAGAAGGCGGTCACGCCGGACGACTGGAGCAGCGTCGGCATCCCGCATCCGTGGTGGGATCGCTACTCGTCGCCGGTCGTACTCAGCTACGGGCGGTTCGATCTGTCGTACTCGGCGTACGGCATCCTGTTGATGGCCGACCAGACGCCCGCGTGGCGCGAGGCCTACGCGCGCATCACCGACGAGTTTGCGAAGCGCTATCCGACCTACTGGGGCGCCATCGACTGGCTGACCCAGATTGGCGACGATCCGAAGCGCGCAAAGTATCCGGCGCAGATCATGGCGACGCTGCCGCCCAATCTGCGCGGCAACTACAACCGTTTCGGCTGGGTGGCGAACGGCGTCGAACCGTGGGGCCTGCAGAAGGACCCGGTCGGTGCGGACGGGTATCTGTTTTTTCGCGGGTGGCTCCACCTGCTGCTCGCGACCTGCAAGTACGTCTCGGGCAGCGACAAGTGGGCGGGCACCTTCAAGGTGACCGGCTACGGCGACGAGGAGTTCGAGTGGGACCACCACACGCTCGCCGCGCGCCTCGAGGCGCAGTACCGCGCCCGCCCCGAAGGTCCGCAGTGTGAAAACACCAAGATCTGGTTCTACTGCAACATGGCGGCGGCGCTCGGCATGCAGTTGTACGACAAGGTCTACAACAAGCAGACCCACCTGGCCGCGCAGAACTTCCTCGAGTACGCGCGCAAGAACTATGTCGGCGTGGATGCCGACGGCAAGCTGCAGTGGGTGACGCAGTACTACGACCCGATCGCCAACTGGAAGTTCAACGCGCCAGCCGCGGCCGGCACGCTGGCCGGGTTTCTGCTCCTGCCGCAGGACCGCGAGTTCGGGACCTTCCTCTACGAGGCCGCGGCCAACGCGGCCGGCGTGCGCGCGCCGAATGCGCAGGCGCGCGCGAACCCGGCGCTGCTGGCGATGGCGCGCGAAGTGGGCGATACGCAGGTGACCGAACGGCTGCAGGCGGCAGCGGAACGCGAAGCCGACCCGCGCTTCTTCGGCAGGAACAACGAGATGTTCGGCTGGTGGGGCGCGTTCCCAACCGAGGGCTATCCGCGCGGCCAGGCGAGCGCGAACATGATGGTGTCGCAGATTGGGCGTCCCGGCGACTGGACGCGTGCGCTGCAGGCGCCGTTCATGGACAAGTTCACGGCGCCGACCGTCGAGGGTGTCGACTTTCCGGCCATGGGCTGTTATCAGGCGTGGAATGATCCGGCCAGCGGTACGCTGAACGTCGGCACCTACGCGGCCTCAGCGGACAAGCGCGGCGCGGCGACGACGTTCAGCGTTACCAATCTGCCGAATGCGAGCGCCGTCCGCATCACGGTGGACGGGCAGCCGTTCACGCGGTTCGAGGTGACCGGTCCCACGAGTGTCCGCATCGACAGCACCATCGACACGCGTCAGTACCGCATCGTCACCGGCTATCGCGGCGCCGGCCGCGTGGCGGACGAGCCGTTGCGGCACCCGCAGGACCGCGCGGCGATTGCGTCAGCCACCGGGTTGACGCTCGCGCGGCAGCAGGCCGCCGCAGGCCCGGCCGAGGGCCAGCCGGCACCGCGCAACGTGCTGGCGGCGACCAGCATCGGCTGCGCCTGCTGCTCGGCATAGGGGTGCTGTCCGGTTCGCTCACGCATGCCGATCGGAGTCCGCGGTAAGGACAGGCGTGTTGGCGTCAGAAGCAGTCGCTGCGCCAGTAGAGCGAGTCGGCGGCAGTCAACGGCGCGGTGTCGCTGGCCGGCGCGAGCACGCGCGCCAGCACGCAGCCGAGCGGTGCGTCGCTCGGAGTGCTGCGAACCTGCGGCGGTACGATGCCGGGCGGAAGCCAGGCGCGGATACGTGGCGCGACAGCCGTGGGGTCGCGTGCCAGGAGCGCCTGGATGATGGCGCCGACTCTCGCCCCGGTCGGGTCGCGGTCGCCGCACTGCTGCAGCACCCAGCCGTCCTCGGTCACCCGCAGGACCACGTACGCAGCGGCGTTCGTGCCCTCTTCGGTAGCAAAGAACTCCAGACGCTGCGTCCCCAACGGCGACAAACCAGCCAGCAGGCGATCGACGACGATGCCGTGCTTGATGAAGTCGGCGTCGCGCGTCAGGTGGAAGCGGCGGGCGGTGGCCCAGGCGGTGTTGCCCATGCCGACGATGTGGGCGAGATCGCTGTCGTCGCCGGCGCGAATCGAGAGCATCGGCGCGCCAGGGCGACGAGTGGGTGGGCAGGTCAGTGCGACCGTTGGCGGCGTGATATCGGCGAAGCCGAGTGCGTCGGCCCACGACGGTCGCTCGCGCGCGGCGATCACCATCACGGCGTCGCCGGATGCTGCCGCGCCGCCAAGCATCTGCTCGGCGAGTGCACGTGTGTCGTCGAGTGTCGAGGTGTGGGAGAGGAGGTTGCCGACGGCGAGCACGCGAACCTCGCGGCTATCGAGGACGGCGGAGAGGCTGTAGCACGCCGCGCTGGCCCGTACGATGTCACCATCCATCAGGGCCATCGACGTAATGTGCGTTCGGCCCCACGCGGTGCGGCCCTGTGCCTCTTGCCAGCGGGAGAACGCCGCAGCGCTCAACGGCACCGCTGCATGACGATGGCGCACCTCGACGATGCGGGCGAGAACAGCGCGGTCGGCATCCGACGCAGAGAGCGCGCGCGCGATCATGCGCGGCGTCTCGTTTGGTGCGAAGTCGCTACGCCCAGAAACGCGCCGTCGAGCGGCTCGGTGAGGGGCGAGTGCTCTCGGTGCGGCGCGAGTCGTTCCAGACTTCGCCGCAGCCATCGCAGCGCCAGTAGCTTTCGGCCGACGGCACCTTCGCCGTGGTGACCAGCGACTGGCCTCCGCACGACGGGCATCGGGTTGGCGGCGCAAACAGGGTGGGCGACGTGGGGCCGGCCGGCGGGCTGCTCCATTGGGACATATCGGGCTCCTTCTCTCGTGAACGGCTGTGACGTGCCGCGGGTGCGACGACGCTTGAAGCTTTGATGAGAAGGCCCGCGTCGTGGCGTGCGAAACTCACGAAAGCGGACTATGCAAGCCTACTGGCGCCGGTGAGCGACAGCAAGGAGAAACGTGCACGAGCCAGAGGTGCGGCGCACGCGCGTGGTACCATCCGCCGCGAGCATGCACACCTGGAACCCCGGCGACCGCGTGGCGCACGCCACCTTCGGCACTGGCACGGTCATCGAGCATAACCACGACCACGTCATCGTCCACTTCGACGCGCAGGGACGGAAGACCATGGCGACGCGCTATGCGGTGCTGACCGCCACCAACCTCGCCGCGCGCGCACCACAGCAGCGCCGTGCCGGGTCGAGTTCCGAGCGGCACACCGACGTCGGCTACGAGAACCTGAACGAGCAGGTGACACAGCGGCGGAGCGCGCAGGGCACCGGCGAGCCAGCCGACGTGGTCTACGTCCTCAAGTGCCGCCGGTGCGACACGGAGTACGGCGTCGTCGCGGCCGACATCCTCCTGCGTCGCTGCCCCGGGTGCATGGGCGGTCCGCCCGGGCTTCAGGCGTTGTAGCGGCGGACCTGAAGGTCCGCGGCTACGTCGTCCGCGTCGCTCGTCGTAGCTGCCGACCTTCAGGTCGGCCGAGCGCTAGGCGCTCAACGCTGCGGGCAGCGTCCGCAGGAAGTCGTGGATGACCGCGATCTGACTGTGCTCCGAGATGAACTCGAACGCGGTGGCGCTCACCGAGAGCGTGCGCGGTGTCTGCGTCGCGCCGAGCGCCGCGGGCATCACCGGACACTCGTCGAGCACACCGACCATCGCGGCCCAGGCCACCGCATCCAGCCCGGTCAGGACGTCGAGCGAGCCCCGCACGCGCCACGGTGCACCGGCGCGCCGCGCGGCACGCAGCTCGGTACGCAGCATCTTCACATCGGCTCGTGTGCTGCGGTCGCCGGATTGCACCGTGCCGAGCGCGGAGATGAGTGCATCGGCGGCAGCCAGGCACACCTGCTGATGCAGGACGCTCCATCCCAACTGGAAGACGCTCACGAGGTCGTGGCCCACCAGGAAGTCGATTGGGAGCACGGTCGGCATGCCCGCACGGGTGCGGGTGCGCGAACCACCCGGCAGCCAGTGCGCCGGCCAGTGCTCGAGGCCGAGGTTGCAGATCGCGACGGTGGCTTCTGAGGCCTCGTCGGTTTCGAAGGCCCGACCCTGGAGCGAGCATCCGGCAACGAGCGTGTTGGCGAGATACGCCAGCTCCTGCGTGCGCGTGAGGTACGGCACGGGCGCCAGATCGTTCAGGTACCGCAGGTGCGACTGGATCAGCGCGAGCCGCCCCGGATGATCGACCGGGGCCTCGAGCAGCGCGCGCGGCGGAGGGGGCAGGATGCCTTCGTCCACCAGCACGTCGGCCAGTGACGGCCCTGATGATGCGACGGGCACGTGCGCTGGGAGTGCCGCGGAGTCTGGATTCGGTGTCGCCGCCGTTGACGCGTCCACCGGAGCGACGTCGTCGAGCGAGCGGAAGTAGGCCGTGGCCATCGGACTCCCAGGTGGTGTCTTCAACCGGGCGACATCGAGCGTGCGGGCCCCTTCGAGGAAGGCGCGGGCTTCGTCGGGCGCGGCATAACCCTGCCGTTCACGCCGCTCCCCACGGCCGCTGGCGAGGTCGAACATCAATTGGTCCGGCGTCGTCAGCAGGTTGTCGAGTCCGTCGACTTCGGCCGTGGAGTTCGACAGGCTGACGCAGCCGCGCATGACGCGCTGGAACGCGTCGGCGTGGTCGGCGTCCAGTGCCACCAGCATGGTTACGATCGCGTCCCACGCATCAGGCCGGCGTGCCGTTACGTGATAGCCGCCAATCTCGCGGTCGTAGGTGTTCGGTGTGGCGTTCGGGTCTGTGGGGACGTCGTCGGCCCATTCGTCGGTTGGGGAGAGAGCCGCGCCCTCGAACACGCGGATGTACTGCGACAGTGCGACCGTGGCGAGTGGGGCGTCGAGGGCGGCGATGGTGCGGGCTGCGGAGTCGGGGCCAGATTCGGCGAGCACCTCGAGCCACACCCCGAAACGCTCGGGAGTGAAGTGTTCGTCCTGTCCGGCCTTGTCGCTGCGCCACAGGTCGAGGTCGAGCACGCCGGACAGCTGGGCCGGCGTCGCCAGCGCCACCAGTTCACCCGAGGCTTCGAGGCCGCAGTGCTCGATGATCCGGTGCAGCACGGTCGGCTGCAGTTGCGGGACAGCACGCGCGAGCTGCGGCGTGTCCAGAATGCGGTCGAGCAGCGGACGCATGTCGCGGGTTGGCGGCTTTACAGTGGGCTTGGACATCGAGCGGCGATGATAGCCACATCCGCGATCGACAAACAGTCTTGAACGGCACATGGGCATGAACGACACTTGATGCAAGCGTGCCCTACCGCATCGACGTTCTCCATTCCCCAGCAGACGCACTCGACCGGCTCGTGGCGCTTGGTGCCCTCGATGTCGACGCTTCGGACGCGGCGGTGGCGGCGGTGCTGCCAGACAGCGTCCCGGCGCAGACCGTAGCCGACGCGCTCGCGCCTGCCGTCGTCATCACCTCGGCCGCCGTCGGACGCGATGATGGGTCGGTGTGGATCCTCAATCCCCGGCCGACGCAGGTCGGCAGCCTGCTGCTGGTGCCGGCGCACCTGCCGGCACCGCCTGGAGCACTGCGACTCGGCGACGGCCCCGCGTTCGGCACTGGTCTGCATGTGACGACGGCACTCTGCCTCGAAGCGTTCGACGACCTGCTCGAGACGACGCAGCCGGCGAGCATGCTCGACGTGGGCACCGGCTCCGGCGTGCTGGCGCTGGCCGCGCTGCTGCACGGCGTGCCCACGGCCGTAGGGCTCGATATCGATCCGGCCGCGCTGGTCGTGGCGGCGGAAAATGCGCAACTCAACGGCGTGACCGGCCGCCTGCAGCTGCTGCTCGGAGGTCCGGAGGCGGTGGACGGACGCTGGCCGCTCGTCATGGCCAACGTGCTGGCGGCGCCGCTGATGGACATGGCCGCCACGCTGGTGCAACGCGTGGCGCACGGCGGCGAGCTGGTGCTCTCGGGTGTGCACAGCGCTGTCGCGTCGGACGTCGAGCGCGCCTATCGACGCCTGGGCATGCGGCACGTCCGCACAGAGTCGCGCGGCGGGTGGTCGCTGCTGTTGCTGCGTCCGAGCTGGT
>JBKJMH010000387.1:0-6836 GCA_046596625.1 Vicinamibacterales bacterium
GTGAATCTGCGCATTCTCACGTTGAGCACCAGCCCGAATGCGGCAAGCGTGGCGATCATCGAGGAGCCCCCATAACTCATGAGCGGTAGTGTGAGTCCCTTCACGGGTGCCAGTCCGGCCGACATGGTGATGTTGTAGATCACCTGGAAGGTGAAGCTGGCGAGCACACCGAGCACAAGATAGGAGCCGAGGCGATCCTTGGCCAGGCGGGCCGCCTCCAGCGTACGCAGAATCACGAACAAATACAGGCCGAGCGCCACGAGCACGCCGGCAAAACCCTGCTCCTCGGCCAGTACCGAGAAGATGAAATCGTTATGGGCCACGGGGAGGAACCGCAACTGACCTTGCGTGCCCTGCATGTACCCCTTGCCCGCCAATCCGCCTGACCCCACCGTGATCCGCGCCTGGATTTGCTGGTATCCGGCGCCTCTCGCGTCCTGAGAGGGGTCGATGAACGTCGAGATGCGACTCTTCTGGTAGTCCTTCAGCGCGAACTGCCACGCCACTGGCGCGATCAGCACGAGGCTGAGCGCCATGTAACCGAGAATGCGCATCTGCATGCCTGCCAGATACGCAACGGCCAGGAACACGGGAATCAGGGTGACGGCCGTGCCGAGATCCGGTTGCTTTGCAATCAGCGCCAGCGGCAGGCAGGTGAGGCCGCCGGCAATCGCGAGATCGCTCCAGGCGGGCATGCCGCGAGTTTCGCCGAAGTACTTGGCGAGCACCAGCGCCACACCGACTTTGGCGAACTCCGACGGCTGCAGGTTGAACCCGCCGATCGGAATCCACCGTCGCGCACCCATCTGCACCGTGCCGAGGAACAGCACATACAGCAGGATGGCGAGCAATGCAATGTAGAAGAGATGGGACTTGTCGGTGAACCAGCGGTAATCGAGCGACAGCGTGACCACCATCGCGATCGTGCCGAGACCGATGGCGTAGAGCTGGGTGACGTACAGCTGCGTGTTGCCCCGGGTTGGATCCGAGGTGGTGCTGAGGATCATCGCCACACCGATCGCGCAGAGCGCAAACAGGGCGATGAGCAGCGCCCAGTCGATGTGGTGATAGAGACGTCGTTCGAACACGTGGTCCTGGTAAAACGCTACGGCTTCAGGTTCGGAACAATGACCGGCTTCGGCGGCAGCGGACGCCCTTCCTGCTTGGCAAAGAAGGTGTCCAGGACGTGCCTGGCAATCGACGCCGCGTTCGAACCGTGAACGCCATGTTCGAGGAAGACCACGCCGGCAATCTTCGGATTATCACGCGGCGCGAAGAACGGGAACCAGCCATTGTCGCGGAGGTCCTTGGTGGTTTTGCCAGCGGCGGCGGCCTTGCCGGCGTTCGAAATGACCTGGGCGGTGCCAGTCTTGCCAGAGACGTCGTAGCCCTTTATCTGCGCGTTGTGCCCGGTGCCCTGCGCATTGACGACCATGAAGAGACCGTCGCGAATGGCCTGCAGTTTCTCGGGATCGATCGCCACCGTCGACTGCGGCGGCGGGGCGGGGAGCGGCTTCCATCCCGTCCCGTCGTCGACCGCCTTCAGCAGGTGCGGGGTCACGCGCGTGCCGCCATTGGCCAGCGTGGCCATGTAGACCGCCATCGAAACCGGTGTGACGGCGACCGCGCCCTGGCCGATGCCGACCGACACGGTTTCGCCGGCGTACCACTTCTCTTTCTTGACGCGCTGCTTCCACTCGGTCGACGGCACCAGCCCCTGCACTTCGTTCGGCAGGTCGATACCGCTCTTCACCCCGAGCCCGAGCAGCGTCGCCCACTTGTTGATCTTGTCGACCCCGGTCATGTTGGCGATGGTGTAGAAGTAGACGTTGCACGACTGCTCGATAGCGTGGCGCAGGTCCATCGAGCCATGTCCACGCTTGTTCCAGCATGCGAAGGTGTGGCCGTAGAACGTGGCGTGGCCAGGGCACGACACGCGGAAGTCGGGGGTGATGATTCCCTCTTCCAGCGCCGCCAGCGCCACGGCCATCTTGAACGTCGAGCCGGGCGAGTAGCGCCCCTGGATGGCGCGGTCGTTCAGCGGCCGATCCTCGTCGGTGGTCAGCGCCGCCCAGGTCGCCCGATCGATCCCTGACGAGAACGCGTTCGGGTCGTAGGCCGGACGGCTGGTAAACCCCAGCACGTCTCCGTTCGAGGGGTCGAGGATGACGGCGGCGCCGTTGAAGTCGCCGATGGCGTCGAACGCGTCCTCGACGGCCTTCTGGATATCGAAATCGATGGTGAGCTGCAGGCGCTTGCCCTCGGTGGGCTGCACCTCCTCCAGCGTCCGCACTTCGCGCCCGGTGCTGTTGACGACGACGCGCTTGGCACCGTCCTCGCCCATCAGCAGCGCGTTGTAGATCTTCTCGACACCCGATTGCCCGATGATGTCGCCGCTCTTCAGGTCGGCGGCTCCGGCAACCTGCGTGTCGCTGACCTCACCGACATAACCGAACAGGTGCGCGGCCAGCATCTCGGGATACTGGCGGGTCGGCACCTGCTGCACGACGATGTCGGGCAGTTCGCTCGCGAGGCGGCGGGCCGTGACGGCGGCCACCTGCGCCAGCGACGCGTCCTGGACGATGGTGATCGGCCGGTAGGATGGCTCGCGGCGATGCCGCTCGACGATGTCGCGGACCGAACCCTCTTCGAGCCCCAGCACCTGGGCCAGCAGCCGGACCGTGCGGTTGATGTCCTTGGTCTGCTCACGAACGATGGAAATGCTGTAGGAGTGGCGATTCTCGACGAGAACCCTGCCGTCGCGGTCGAACAACACGCCGCGTGGGGCACGCAAGGCCAGCGTACGCTGGTGGTTGTTCTCCGCCATCTCCTGGAAGCGGTCGTGCTGGACGACCTGCAGGTACCAGAAGCTCATGGCCAGCGCCGAGAACAGCACCACGGTGCAGTACTGGAGGACGCTCAGCCTGAGCCCGACGCGCCGCCGCTCCTCGTGGAATGCCATTACAAAAATACTCGCACGAATCGGCCCGGCCACAGCCGAACACTACGAGAGAACTTCACGTCCGGGCACCATGCCCCTTTTATCGGCGGATCCCGCTTCTGGCTGCGCGGCGCCGCTCGACGGCTCCCGGCAGCAGCTCGATCACCTTGAACACCAGCACGCCAACCACGGCGTTTGCGACCCCTTGCCCGGTCACTGCGGCGAACGGAGCACCGAAGTGACGCAGGCCCAGCAGTTCGTAGAGCCCCATGAAGATGACGGCGTTGAGCACCGTCGCCATGAAGAACACCACGAACCGCGACGCCGAGTGCGTCACGATGAACTGGGTGCCGACAATCCCGGCGAGGTAGCCCACCACGGTCTTCGACACGCCCGCCATGCCCAGCACACCGCCCGACAGGACATCCTGGACGAGCCCGGCGAACGTTCCCGCCAGCAGGCCGGTCACACGGCCAGAAGCGAGCGCGTTATACACCACGACCACGAGCACCAGATCCACGGCTCCGGCAGCCATCCAGCGGTCGACGGTGGTCTGGATGGCGATGGCCGCAGCCGTCGCCAGAACAACCCACGCCGCTTTCACTCGGGCTTCTCCGGCCCTGCCTCGACCACGCCGACTTGCTGCGCCGGCGTCGGCGTCAGCACCACCAGCACATCCTCGATCGACGAGAAGTCGACGGCCGGACGGATGCCGATGGTCCGGTAGGTGACACCATTCTTCTCGACGGAATCGACCTGACCGATGACGAACCCCTTGGGGTAGATCCCGTCGATACCCGAGGTGACCACGAGGTCGCCCACAGCGACGTCCGAGGTCTCGGACACGAATTCGAGTCGCAGGCGGTTGTCGCCGGCGCCGACCACCACGCCCTGCGCGCGCGAGCGCTCGATGAGCGCTCCGGCGGCCGCGTTCCGGTCGACCAGCAACTGGACGCGCGAGGCGCGCGGCCCGGCCACCACCACCCGTCCGACCACCCCCTGCGGTCCGAGCACGGCCATGTCAGCCTTCAGGCCGAGTCTGGTCCCCTTGTCGATGGTGACGGTGCGGAAATCCGGGTTGGCCGCGGCCCCGATAATCTGCGCCGCAGTGGTCTGGAGTTCAGTGCTGCTGCCCAGTTGCAGGATTGATTCGAGACTGCGCGAACGATCGGCCAACGCCCGCTGCCGCTGGATCTCGACCTGGGCACTCGCCAGTTCCTGGCGCAGCGACTCATTCTCGGCGCGCACGTTTCGAAGGGCGACGTAGCCGCTCCAGCCGCCGCGGACACCGTTCAGCACCGCCGACGTGCCACGCTGTACCTCGGCGAACGCGCCGAAGGTGACGGTTTCGAGGATGGGCACCCCGGTCCGCGAGTTCACCTGCGTCGAGATCAGCACGAGGTGGCCAATCACCACTGCAAGAAACAGGTAACCGGCGCGGAGCCGGAGATCCAGAAGGGCCATAAGCACGCCACGATTGCGGGCCAGGAGGACCGTGCCACGCCGCGCATGGCAGGTCCGCCGGGCCGGCCATCAATCGATCGAGATCTTCCGGAGGAGGTTGAAGTCGGACAGCATCTTGCCGGCGCCGAGGACTACCGACGACAGCGGGTCTTCGGCCATCGCAACCGGCAGGCCGGTTTCCTCGCGCAGGCGCTTGTCGAGGTTCTTCAGCATCGAGCCGCCGCCCGTCAGCACGATGCCACGATCGACGATGTCGGCGGACAATTCGGGCGGGGTGCGCTCGAGCGCGACGCGGACGGCGTCGATGATGACGTTGACGGTTTCGGCCAGCGCCTCGCGAATTTCGGCATCGCTGATGGTGATGGTCTTCGGGATCCCCTCGATCAGGTGGCGTCCCTTGATCTCCATCGTCAGCTTCTCTTCGAGCGGAAAGGCGGAGCCGAGCTCCATCTTGATCTGCTCGGCGGTCCGTTCACCGATGAGGAGGTTGTAGGTCTTCTTGATGTACTGGGTGAGCGCCTCGTCCATCTCGTTGCCGGCGACGCGCACCGCCTTGCTGTAGACGATACCCGCGAGCGAGATGACGGCGATGTCGGTGGTGCCGCCGCCGATGTCGACGATCATGTTGCCGAACGGCTCGGTGATCGGCATGCCGGCACCGATGGCCGCGGCCATCGCTTCTTCCACCAGGTAGACTTCGCTGGCCTTGGCGCGATACGCACTGTCCTTCACCGCGCGCTTCTCCACCTGCGTGATCTCGCTCGGCACGCCGATGACGATGCGCGGCCGGACCCACACGTTGCGGTTGTGCGCCTTCTTGATGAAGTAGGTCAGCATCTTCTCGGTGACCTCGAAGTCGGCGATGACACCGTCCTTCATCGGCTTGATCGCGACGATATTGCCGGGCGTGCGGCCCAGCATCTCCTTCGCTTCCTTGCCAACCGCCTCGACGCGGCCGTTCACTTTGTTGATGGCGACAATCGAGGGTTCGTTGACCACAATCCCCTTGCCGCGCGCGTACACACAGGTGTTCGCGGTGCCGAGGTCGATTGCCAGGTCACTCGAGAACAACGACAGCATCGAACGAAGACTCAAACTGCCAACTCCTTCGGGATGAACCAGCCTGTGTTATCGGCCAATGGCCGCGGCCTGGATACCGTTCTTCCCGCGATCTTTCACTCGGTACATCGCGGCATCCGCGGCTTGTACCAGTTCGTCCGCAGCCATGGCCACATCAGGAAGCGTGGCCACACCCACGGACGCAGTGAGGTGAATAGTGAGGCCGTCTGCGGCCAGGAAACTGTGCCGGGCGATACGGTCGCGGATGCGCTCGGCCACGGCCAAGGCTCCCGGCGACCCGGTATCCGGCAGGATCAACGCGAACTCGTCGCCTCCGAACCTGGCGACGATGTCGGTTTCACGGGCACTGCCGCGTATGACGGCGCCGGCTTCGACCAGCGCGCGGCTACCCGCAAGGTGTCCATGGCTATCGTTGATCGATTTGAAGCCGTCCAGATCGACGAATAGCAGGGAAAGTGGACGGGAATTGCGGACGGCCAGCCGCGTCTCGCGGCGGAGGGCCACATTCAGGTAGCGCGCGTTGTAGAGTCGCGTCAGGTCGTCGGTGACCGACAGCGCCTCGGTGCGCATCAGCAGCAGTGCCGTGTCGAGCGCAGAGCCGGCCAGGCCGAGAAGCCCATCGAGGGCCAGCGCGGTGGCCGGGCTGAGGGCGGGTGCCGCCGCCGACACGCCGCGGTCCACCCCGACCAGCGCACCGATGATCTGCTCGCGTCCGCGAAGGGGCCACGCCGCTGCCGCCACGGCATCGCCATTCTCGATACGGGGGTCGGCGCCCAGGTCGCCGGTCATGAGGGGTTGGTCGTGCCGGACCACCCAGGCCGCCGTCGCGTAGATTGCCGGGCCGAGTTCAGGTGTGATGCCGGCGTCGGCAAGGATGCCAGCGTGCTCCTGCGGCGGATCGACCGACACGAGCGCCCAGCAGGTCAGCGGCAGCCAGGAGGAGGCGCGATCGACAACCGCACGAGCGATCAATTCGGGTTCGTGCGAGGCGTGCAGCGCCTGCACAAGGTCGAGAAGGGTATCGCGGCGCGACAGGGTGGTATAAAGTTCGCGCTGGCTCGAGCGGAGGCGGGAGGCCAGCGGCAGATCACCGTACAGCCCACCGGGGGTGCCCGCGGCACCAGCCCGCCGTGCTTTGGCGGATACTCCCGTCGCTCGACGTGCTGAAGACATCCAGTCGCAGCGTCCGGCTCGCCAGCTAGACGCTAAGTTGTTCTATCGACGGCAAATATACCATAGGGTCCGGCTACTGACCCTTGCCACACCAGAACGAACTGGCTTACCATGAGCGTTTCCGAGGATCCCCGATGACCATGCTCGACCGGATGCGTCAGCATCGAAACTGGCTCAA
>JBKJMH010000419.1:0-10954 GCA_046596625.1 Vicinamibacterales bacterium
AGGTACGCGGCTGGTAACTGTCCGAGCACGCGGCTGTTGCCGGTGGCGTACCAGAAGACCTGCTGATTGTGCGAGCCGGTGATCATCGCCACCTGGCGCTCGATGCGAGGCCGTGCATCGGGCGGCGCCGGAACATCGGGATCGTCGAACGTGGCGAACAGCCGGTCGCCCTGCTGGCGCAGGAGCATCGGCCGTCCCTGGACGTCGGAGACGGTCTGGTTGACAAAGCTCGGACGCGCGGACCGCGGCGTCGCCACCTGAGTCATGCTGCGGTGGTAGGACGCGTGCCACGAAGCGTACTGGCTCGGATGGCACGCACGGCACGTCCCGGACGTGACGAAACCGTCCGCCGGCTGCTGGACGGGACGGTTCGTCACGCGCGATTCCGGCGGCGCGCTGGTGCGCGTGGTGACCGATGCGATTCCGGACGCGGCTGCCAGCGCCAGCACCACGACCAGAATGCGCGTCTGCAACAGGACCCGCTAACGCGGCGCGTCGGCCGTGACTTTCACCGTGACCAGCTTGTCCGTGAACAGCACCCGGTCGCTGGCGCGGCCCAGGAGAACATACTCGCCAGGCGTCGAGAAGCTGACCGAGGTCTGAGCTTTGTTGTCCTTCACCTGGATGTTGCGCGACTCGAAGGTCGCACTGGCCGGACCGCGGTAGACCATCCAGGTCACAAACGGCCCGCGCAGCACGCCCGCCGGCGCCGCTGGCGCCCGCGTGGGCGCGAGTTGCGGCAGGTTGGTCGGCGCATCGCTGCTGGCCACAAGCCCCGGAGGCGTTTCCTGGCCGATGGCCGGCTTCTTCGCCGCCGACGGCTTCGGCTTGCCGTCATCCACCACTGTGGCCGCAAGCATGAGCACCCGGCCAGGAGCGATGCTCGCCTGAGTATCGATCGTGAACTCGGGCGCCTTGTTGCCGATTAGTTCCGGCGAGACCTGGCCACCGGTTGCCGCGCCACCAGCGGGGTCGATCTCCCACTCCGGCTGGAGCCAGCCGAAGGCCTTCTGCGTCCTGCCGTTTGCCGTGATAGTCCAGATCAGTTCCTTCTTGCCCCAGTCCTTCGGCACGACCACGCTAAAAAGGTTGCGCTGGGTGCGCGTGTAGAAGAACGTCGGCTGGCCGCGGTCTGGTCCGCCCGGCTCGACGCTGTTGTTCAGCCCGACCGGGATAGATAGGGCCTCGACCCAGTTGCGATTCAGATAGCCGAAGTGCAGGCTGAACGAACCATCAGCGTTGCGAGACCAGCCTTCGAACGCCGGCTGGACGTCCTGCCCCGAATTGAACTTGAAGTTGTTGTCGACGTCCACCTGGGCGAGCGCAGGCCGGCCAAGGCTCAATCCAAGCACGATCGCGAACGCGACCGCCGCCGATCTTCGAAGATCCATGGAACCCCCTGGGTAACGCCGGCCGTACTACTACTACTGCTGCTGCTGCTGGGTGGTGGACTTCTTCTCGCGTTCGAGCTTGCGCGCGGCGACCTCGGCTTTATATTCCTCGTCAGTCATGTCGTACCACCCAATCCAGGCGAAGCCCATCTCGTCGATGGTGCGCTGGCCGTCACCGACCCAGTTCTTCGGATCGGGATTAGCCTTGTTGGACTGGGAGTTATCGTGCCACGTGATCACATGGAGCACGGTTCCTGCCGGAATCAGCGGTGCCGCATCGTCGGTGTAGGTGTAGTTGAGATGCCAGTTGTAACTGAAGTTCGTGCAACTGATCATCTCGGTCTTGGCGGCCGACCCGCCTGTCGGGTAGATCAGCTCCAGGCATTGGCGCTTGCCGCGGATGTGCATATGGGGCTGGAAGGACAGGATGCGAGCCGCCTTGTGCATCATGACGTAGCCGTCGATGCGCGCCACGCTGCCGCCGGGGATGTCGATCTCGGAGGTCGGCTGCGCCAACTGCTTCGACCAGCGAATGTGCTTCGGGACATAGCCGGCCGGGTGCAGCTTCATCGCCACTTCGATGAGGGCGTCGGTGGATTCGCCCACCGAGTGCAGGTGATAGGTGACCATCGCCTTCTTTCCGGCTGAGAGCAGCACGCCGGAATCGTTCGTGTACACCTCCGCGTTCTTGCCGGACGCGTACTCGACGAGGAAGTCGCCTCCCTCTACGCCGAGGCTGTCGTCGCCGCTCACGTCCTTGTCGTCGCTATCAACCGCATAGGTCAGGGCGTGATGGACGACCTTGCGTGAGCCCGCTGTCGCAGCGCGTGTCTGGAGCGCCTGGATGTAGCGGTCCTGCGTAATCGGGATGTCCGCGTAAAGGTTGCCGTAGAGATCCGGGCCTGACGCCGGCACGCGATACGCCGGGAACTTGACGACGATGTCCGGCTTGAACTGCCACTCGCCGCTATCGGCGAACTGGCGCGAAGGCGGCATGTCCGCGGGGTTGCCGCGAGGCGCCCCGGCGTCGACCCAGCGGCCAATCGTCGCGACCTCGTCGTTGCTGAGCGACGGGTCGTTCTTGAACGAGGTGATGCCGATCGACTTGTCGATATGGAAGGGCGGCATCTCGTGGGACGCCGTGCGTGCCTTGATGGCGCGGGCCCATGGCCTGGCGTCTTCGTAGGTCATGAGCGACATCGGCGCCATCTCTCCGGGGCGATGGCAGGCCACGCATGATCGCTGGAGAATGGGGGCAACGTCCTTGCTGAACGTCACCGGCGCGCTGGAGATTTGCGCGGCCCCTGGTGTGGCGGACAGGAGGAGGGCGGCTGCGGCGACGACGAGACTTCTGATCCCCACGGATTGCCTGGCACCACGGCTCATGATCTGCCTCGCCTTCAACGGTGACCGACGGATTTCCGACGCGCCGAATTTGTGGCCATGATACTGCCGCCCGCCGCGAAGGATGTCAACGTCCATTTCACGCTGCGGCTGCCCGTGGCTCGGATCGAGATCGCTGCGCGCCTCCCGACTGGACTTACAATCGCGCCGCGAAGATGCCCACTGACCCCCGTCTGCCCGGTCGAACCCCATCTGGAGCTGATGCGGACGCGGCCGCACGTCATCTCCGGACCGGATGGTGGTCGATTGCCGGGTTTGGCCTGCTGGGGTTGGTGCTCGAAACGCTCCACGGTTTCAAGGTTGGGGCGTACCTCGACGTGTCGAGTGAGACGCGCCGCCTGATGTGGACGCTCGCCCATGCGCACGGCACGCTGCTCGGCCTGGTGCACGTTGGATTCGCGGTGACGATACGGACGGTTGGACTCGCTGGAGCCAACCTTCGGCGCGCGTCGGTGTCGCTGACCGCAGCCGGGGTTGTGCTGCCGCTGGGCTTTTTCGCTGGTGGCGTTCGCTTCTACGCCGGCGATCCGGGTCTGGGCATCGCGCTTGTACCTGTCGGGGCCGTGCTGCTGATCTACGCCGCCGCATCAGTTGCACGGCTGTTGCCGCCGCGTGTCTAGGCAACCCATACGTTCGGCCTTGAGCAGACACAGCAACGGCGTGCTCGAGGCACGCCGTGCTGTTTGCTATCGCGACGTCGAGTGCGCTGGGACGGAACTAGTCGTAGTACTCGCGACCAAGGTGCGTGATGAGTTCCTCGCCCTTGAGGTACCGCAGCGTGTTCTTCAGCTTCATCAGCTGAATGAACAGGTCGTGCTCAGGATAGAGGTCCTTCGCGCACATCGGGCTCTTGAAGTAGAACGAGAGCCACTCCTGAATGCCCTTCATGCCCGAGCGCTTGGCCAGGTCGAGGAACAGCGCCACGTCGAGGACGATGGGCGCCGCCAGGATGCTGTCGCGGCAGAGGAAGTTGATCTTCAGCTGCATCGGGTAGTTCAGCCAGCCGAAGATGTCGATGTTGTCCCAGCCCTCTTTGTTGTCACCACGGGGCGGGTAGTAGTTGATGCGGACAACGTGCGAGATGTCCTTGTAGAGATCCGGGTAGAGGTGCGGCTGGAAGATGTAGTCGAGCGCGCCCTTCTTGCTCTCTTCCTTCGTCTTGAACGACTCCGGATCATCGAGCACCTCACCATCGCGGTTACCCAGGATGTTGGTGGAGTACCAGCCGGCGACGCCAATCATGCGCGCCTTGAGCCCCGGTGCGATGACGGTCTTGATGAACGTCTGGCCGGTCTTCATGTCGTTGCCGCAGACCGGTGAACCGGTCTTCGCCGCCAGCTCCTGCAGCGCCGGGACTTCGGCGCTCAGGTTCGGCGCCGCGTTACCGTAGGCCAGCCCTTCACTGATTGCCGCGTAGGCGTAGATCATGCTGGAGGCAATGGCCGGGTCGTCCGCTTCGAGCCCCGCCTCGAATGCGGCGAGCGTGGCGTGGCACGGCGCCTCCTGCAGGAAGATTTCGGTGCTGCCGGCCCAGATGACCACGATGCGATCGCAGTGGTTGTCGGCCTTGAACTTCCGGATGTCGGCGACCAGCTGGTCGGCGAGGTCCTTCTTGTTCTTGCCCTTCTTGACGTTCGGACCGTCGAGCCGCTTCACGTAGTAGCGGTCGAAGACGGCCGACATCGGCTTGACGGCAGCGAGCTCGTCCTTCACCTGGTCGAGCAACTTCTCTTCGAGCACGCCCGCGTGCTTCGCCGCTTCGTAGCAGTTGTCTTCGAAGATGTCCCATCCGCCGAAGACGATGTCGTTCAGCTCGGCCAGCGGCACGAACTCGCGAATCAGGGGCGACCGGTTGTCGGTGCGCTTCCCGAGACGGATGGTGCCCATCTCCGCGAGTGAGCCGATGGGTTTCGCGAGCCCCTTCCGGATGGCGAAGACGCCGGCGATGGTAGTTGTGCTGACGGCACCAAGTCCGACGAGCAGGACGCCAAGCTTGCCCTTGGCAGGAGCGATTTGAACAGATGTAGACACAGAGAAAAACTATATCATCTTCGGTTGATGTTCTCGTTTCTGGCGAAAACCCACCCATACGGGCTGATGACGGGCATGTCCGGCGTGAAGATGGGCGACCGGTTGCTGCACGTGGGCTGCTCGGACGGCGATGCCCTGGCGGCGGTCGCCGCGAAGGTCGGCCTGTCCGGCCGCGCGCTGGCGATCGTGCCCGATAGCGCCACGGCCGCCCGCGTGCAGAAGGGTGCACGGCGCCGTGGCGTGCTCGTCGACGTGGAGGTGGCCCCGCCAACGCCGCTCCCGGCCGACGACGCCGACATCGACCTGATGGTGGTGGACGACGCCGCACGCCAATTCGCTTCGCTGGACGCCGCGACACAGACAGCCATCGTGCAGGACGCCATCCGCGTGCTCAAGCCGGGCGGCCGCCTCCTCGTCGTCAGTGCGCTGCCGGCCGAAGGACTGGCGGCACTGCTCGGCCGCGGCCCGAAGGGGCCGGCCTACGACGCCACCGCTACGCTCGAAGCCGGAGGCTTCCGGTTCGTCCGGCTCCTGGGCGAACGCGAGGGCCTCAGGTTTGTCGAGGGGACGAAGGCAAGGGCATAGTCGTTGGTCGTTGGTCGTTGGTCGTTGGTCATTGACCTGACGACCAATGACGAATGACTAATGACCACCCGACTACCGCAAGCAGGTCAGGTGCCTGCCGCCGTCAACCGGGATGGTCTCGCCGGTCATCCACGCCGCTTCGTCGGAGGCGAGGAACAGGATCATCGCGGCCACTTCCTCGGGCTGACCGGGACGACCGAGCGGGTGGGTGTCCTTCGACCGCTGCAAAAACGCCGCATACGCGGTCGCGTCCATGCCGCCCCGCTTGTGCAGGTTGGTGATGGTGACGCCCGGATTGACACCGTTGACACGCACACCGAACGGCGCCATCTCGAGGGCGGCGCAGCGCGTGAGGTGATCGACGGCCGCCTTGCTCACGTTGTAGGCCAGCACACCGGCGAACGCACGCAGACCGTTGACGCTGGACACGTTGACGACCGTTCCCTTCCGCTCCTTGAGGTGCGGCACCGCCGCGCGCATCAACCGGAACGGCGCCTTCACATTCACCCCCATCATCGCGTCCCACTTCGCATCGTCGGTTGCCTCGATCGTGCCGGTGGCAATAATGCCAGCGGCGTTCACCAGGACGTCGATGCCGCCGAAGGCCTCGACCGCAGCCGAGACGATGCGCTCGGCCGAGCCGTCGGCCGTGATGTCGGCCTCGCAGGCCAGCAGGCGACCGGTCGCGACCGATGGGTCCGCCGTCATCTCGCGCAGCGCCTCGGTGCTGCGGCCGACCAGCAGAACGTTGGCGCCGCGCCGGGCGAATTCGAGAGCCGCGGCGCGACCAATTCCACTGGTGGCGCCGGTAACGATGACGGACTTGCCGGTGAACTGATTCATGGGGGGAGTTTAGTCGCAAGTCGCAAATCGCAGGTCGCAGGTCGTTGGTCGTGGTCGTCGCCGGGCGCGGACAGTGCAGCCTCCTGCAGGCGACACGTCACCCGCCCACGGGAGGAAATACGGGGAATTCGTGTGGGCGGCGTCCGGCAACCCTTTTGCTCTTCGCCACTGTCGGAAACCTGTGACCACTCGCGCCTTTCTCCTTTTGGCGATCACCGTGGCGGCCGTCAGCACGCTCGCGGCACAGCAACCGCCGGCTACCGCTCCGGTCCAACCGGGCGGACGGTTCCGAAGCGGTGTCGACCTGATCAACGTCACGGCCACGGTATCGGATGCCTCGGGACGGTTCGTGCCCGACCTGCAGCAGGACGACTTCGTGGTGTACGAGGACGGCCGGCCGCAGGACGTCACCTACTTCAGCGCCGACCGGGTGCCCGTGAGCCTCGGCCTGGTGCTCGACACCAGCGGCAGCATGGCGGGCGAGAAGATCGACGCTGCGAAGTCGGCGCTCGACCGGTTCGTCTACGACCTGCTCGACGAGCGCGACGAGGTGTTTCTCTACCGGTTCAGCGACCATCCGGTGTTCGTGCAGGGATGGACGGACGACCGGGCACTGCTGTCACGAGCCATCGGGCGCGTCTCGCCGAACGGCGGCACCGCCATGTACGACGCCGTGCTCGAGGCACTGCCGCTGGCCGCCACGGGTCGCCACGCCAAGAAGGCACTGGTGGTGATCTCCGACGGGAACGACACCTCGAGCATTGCCACGCTGAACGACGTGCGCGATCGCCTGCGCGCGAGTGACGTGCTCGTCTATGCGGTCGGCATAGACGGCGACGGCCTCGATCAATTCCGGCGGTCTCCGCCCCAACCCCGCATTCAGCCGCGGCCACCGAGTCGGTTCCCGCCCGGAGGCGGCCGTTTTCCGGGTGGCGGACCGAGTGGTCGCTTGCCGGTGTTCCCGCAGATCTTCGGGCAGGGCGGCCGGCAGTTCCCTGCCTCAGGTAACGACGACCGCGTCAACGTGTCGGCCCTGCGCGACATGACCGACGACAGCGGCGGTCGCACGGAGATCGTTCACGCCGCACGTGACCTGAACCCGGCCACGGCGAGCATCGCCGACGAATTGAGCCGGCAGTACTCGCTCGGCTACGTTTCGCCTGCTGGCCGCGACGGCCAGTGGCATTCGATCCGAGTGGAACCGCGCACCCGCTCGCACCGCGTCCGGGCGCGCCGGGGCTACGTCGCAAGCTAGAATGTCGCGGTGTCACTTCTCTCGACCGCCCTGGGGCTGAGCCTCCTGGGCAGCTTTGGTGGGCTGTTCGTCGCGTCCACACTCCTGCTGTTCAACGAATCGCTTCGCACCAGGCTGGTGCCGTGGCTGGTGAGCTACGCCGTTGGTGCGCTGCTCGGCGCATCGCTGCTCGGCCTCATTCCCGAAGCGCTTGCTGAACTGCCACCGCAACGCGTGCTCGGCTCCCTTCTCGCCGGCATCGTCGTCTTCTTCATCCTGGAGAAGCTGGTGCTGCTGCGACACTGCCACACGGATCAGTGCCAGGTGCACGGTGCCGCCGCGCAGATGGTGATCATCGGCGACGCGTTCCACAACTTCATCGACGGCGCCATCATCTCCGCCGCTGTCCTCACGTCGGTTCCGCTCGGCATCAACACCGCCATCGCGATTGCCGCCCACGAGATTCCGCAGGAGGTGGGCGACTTCGCCATCCTGCTGCACTCGGGCTTCACGCGGAAGCGCGCCATGGTGCTGAACATCGCGTCTGGTGCGGCCGGCATCGCCGGCTGCCTGGTGGGCTTCAGCGCAGTGAGCCTGCTGCCCTACGTGCGCCCCTACGTGCTGGCGTTCTCGTCGGCGAGCATGCTCTACATCGCGATGTCCGACCTCATCCCCGACCTGCATCGCGGCACAGTCGATCGCAACTCGCTGCGGCAGGTGCTGCTCATCGGCGCCGGCATCGGCACGGTGGTCCTGCTGGGCAGCCTCTCGCACTGAGCGTGTTTAGAGAGATGTGTAGCTGCCGCCCTTCAGGTCGGCCCACTCCGGCGGACCTGGAGGTCCGCGGCTACGCCAGGCAGCTCGAACCGCCGCTGGCGACGACCGTCACCTCTCCCGGACACACCTTCCGCACATCCCCCCGAAGTCGGCCTTTTCATGAGGGTCGTTCGTGGCATTGCCTTTGATCTCCAGATTCTGCAGGAGGATGTCATGACACAGCATTTCGGTCTCTTCTTCGCGGGTCTCATGCTCTGCGCGCAGAGCGCGCTGGCTCAGCCGGCGGAACGCAAGGATCTACAGGTCTTCAACGACATCGCGACCACGGTCAACCGCTCTGCATACTTCACCGTCTTCGACGACGTGCGGGTGGAGGTCAACGCCGGCGTGGTGACGCTCGACGGCAAGGTGACGATGCCGTACAAGAAGGACGACATCGCGAAACGGGTGGCGAAGGTGGACGGCGTGACGTCGGTCATCAACCAGATCGCGGTGCTGCCGGTCTCGACGTGGGATGAGCAACTGCGCTACCGCATCGCGCGGGCCATTTACGGAAACCCGCACTTCTGGAACTATGGGGCGTCGGCGAACCCGTCGATCCACATCATCGTAGAGCGCGGACGGGTAACGCTGACGGGCGTGGTGCAGAGCGACGTCGACCGCATGCTGGCGCGGTCGCTGGTCGATCAGTCCGGTGTCTTCTCAGTGACGAACAACCTGCAGACGGAGGCGGAGGCGCGTGACGGACTCGAGCAATCCTGAGGCATTCGCCGTGGCGCTCGACACGGGCCAGGCGGTTACGGCGATGCACTATGCCGCAGCCGCACCCGCGTCGGGCGGCGCAGTCATCGTCGCGCACGGCGCCGGCGCCGGCCAGCACCACCCGTTCATGACGGCCTTCGCACGCGCCGTGGCGGCACTCGGCTTCGACGTCGTCACCTTCAACTTCCCCTACACCGAGCAGCAGCGCAAACTGCCAGACCGGGCGCCGGTGCTCGAGGCCTGTTATGCGGCGGTCATTCGCGCCACGCGGCTGCGGGTGGCGTCGGCCGGGCACTGGCTGTTCATCGGTGGCAAGTCGATGGGCGGCCGCATGGCGACGCAGCTTGCGGCGTCCGATCCGGCTCTGCCCGTCGCAGGCCTGGTGCTGCTGGGCTATCCGCTGCATCCACCCGGCAACCCGGCGAAGCGACGCGATGCGCACTTGCCGGCGGTGAAGCGTCCGATGCTTGTCATTCAAGGCAGCCGCGACAGCTTCGGGACGCCAGACGAACTGCATCCGGCTTTCGACCCGCTTACACCCGGAACCACCATCCACGTCATCGACGGTGGCGACCACTCGTTCAAGGTGGCGCGTGCCGGAGCCGACGGTCAGGCGGCGATCGACGACGAGGTGCGGCGGACCGCTGCCGACTGGATGACGGCCATCATGCGAGCGCGCGGAGCCACGAGCCTGCCGCCACAGTGAACGCGTCGGTCCAGGCATGGCCGGCGTCGAGCGTGGACACCGACACGTCCGTGCCAGCCGCGCGCAGGCGCTCCACGTCGGCGTCCTTCGCCGCTTCCGTGTAGAACCCGTCCCGGACGCCCCAGCCGATCAGCGCACGTGGCACGCGAGCCAGGGGCGCCTTCGTCAGCTCGGGCGCCACGTCGCCTCCCACTACGAGCACACCGGCAGAGGCGCGACGGCAAAGTGCGGCCGCACGGTACGCCATGCTGGCACCCTGCGAGAATCCGCAGAACACGAGCGCTGACGGTTCGCCCCACTCGACGTCCACGGCATCGAGCACCACGTCGACGTAGCGCACGTTGTCCGCGATCGCCAACTCGCGGTCTTCTCGCGTCATCCAGCTCGCGGCAATGTCCTGACCCTGACTGCGATAGAACCGGTGCAGCCCCTGGATGGACACGATGCCGCAGCCGCCCACCTCGGACGCCAGCTGCTGCATTCGGTTCATCTGCACCGCAGCATTCTCGGCATAGCCATGGAAGCCCACCAGGCGCAGGTGCAAGGCCCCGGCCGGCGGCGGCTCGGACAGGTAACGGCCGTGGGTGGTGGTGGCAATGGTGTGCGTGTGCGTCAGCGACCTGGCTCCAGCGGCTTCTCGATGATGAGGTGCTCCTGCACGACGCGTCCCTGTACCAGGTGCTCGGTGATGATGCGTTCGAGCACGGGCGGGTCGCAGGCGCCATACCACGCACCTTCCGGATAGACGACGGCGATGGGTCCGCCCTCGCAGACGCGCAGGCAGTTCGCCTTGGTGCGAAGGACCCCGCCCTGTTCGGACAACCCCAGCGTCTTGAGGCGCAATTTCAGGTAGTCCCAGGCTTCCAGGCTGCGCGCCTTGTCGCAGCACTTGGGAGTGGTCTGGTCGCAGCACAGAAAGATGTGGCGGCGGGCCACCGGCACACCTATCGATTCGGCGATTGCGCGTTGTGAGTCAGGCATGGGAGGAACCCTAGAACGACAGACCCGAACTGAGCTGGGCACGTGTGCCGCCGGTTGAGCCATGCGCCACGTCGAGGGCCAGCCTGATGATCGTGGCGGTGAACCAGACACCGCCGCCGGCGCCGCGCTCGAAGTGCTGCCGGCGCAGTTGTTCGCCGGCATCGTATACCGTCGCCGCGTCGATGAACGCGCGCACGCCGACCTTGCCCACACTCAGCGGTGACGTCACCGGCAACCGCA